>JBGPIH010000117.1:0-9866 GCA_041484785.1 Candidatus Limnocylindria bacterium | reverse complement strand
CCATCTTCAGCAAGGGCAGGATTGAGCAGCTGGGCAGTGGCGAGGACCTGTACGAACGGCCGGCGTCGCTGTTCGCGGCCGATTTCATCGGCGAGTCGAACATCCTGCGCGGTCGATTCGAGCCCGCCGGGGACGGCGGCTGGCTGATCCGCGACCCCTGGCGCTGGCAGGTCGGCGCAGCCGCCGCGGCGCGGGCCTCGCTCGACGGCGGTTCCGCCGCGGCGCTCGTCGTGCGACCGGAGCGGCTCCGGATCGTCGGCGTGGATGACGCCGGGGCCGGGCCGGTCGCCGCCGTGAACGCGGTCGATGCGGTCGTCCGTGATGTGCTCTATCTCGGCTCGATGCGCAAGTTCGAGCTGTTGCTACCCGACGGCCACGCTGCGGTGGTCCGCGAACACCTCGGCGGCGGCGCGCACGAGCGCCGGCCGGGCGACCGGGTCCGGCTGACCTGGGCGGTCGATGACGGGGTGCTGGTCGCCGACCCGAACGGCTGAGCACGAGACGGCGCATAGCCGCGCTGCTCGCGCTACTCGACCCTGATGTCGAGCTCCGAGCCGATCAGGCAGCCGTGGAGTCGGGCGCAGCGGCGGAGGTTCGCGGTGCGGCGGCCGTCGCCGCTCCCCTTCGACCCGACGAGGTTGTCGATATCCTGCCGTCATGAGGCTCTGGCCGTTCGGGAAGAAGCCGAAGAAGGAGCACGATCTCGGCGAGTACACCGAGCCCTCGTTCCGGGGCGCCATCCTGATGCTCGTGGCCATCCTGGTCGTCCTGACGCTCATCTGGCTCGCCTACTCCTGGGCACTCCAGCAACCCGGGATCACGAACCCGACCCCCTAGCATCGCGCCGGCATGAGGCGGCGCTAGACTCCGGCCGTGTCCGTTCTCGAGGCTGCGCCGCACGTCCACGCCGACGATCGCACCACGTGGCGCGCATGGCTGGAGGCGAACCATGCGACCGCCCGCGGCGCCTGGCTGGTGACCTGGCGGCCGCGGTCCGGCCGGGTCAGCCTGGACTACGAGTCGGCCATCGAGGAAGCCCTGTGCTTCGGCTGGGTGGACAGCACGGGCGGTCACCTGGACCACGAGCGCGGCAAGCTCTACTTCGCGCCACGCAAGCCGCGCAGCGTCTGGGCTGCGTCCAACAAGGCGCGCATCGAGCGGCTGATCGGGGAGGGGCGGATGGCTCCCGCGGGGGTCGCCGCCATCGAGCGCGCGAAGGCGAACGGATCGTGGGAGATCCTCGACGCCCCGGAGCGGTTGGAAGTCCCCGAGGACCTCGCGGCCGCCCTCGAAATCCGCCCGCCGGCGGCCGCCAACTTCGCGGCGTTCCCGCCGTCGTCGCGCAAGATGCTGCTGGGCTGGGTCGCCCTGGCGCGGCGCCCGCAAACTCGTGGGGCTCGAATCACGGAGATCGCGGAGGCGGCCGCGCACAATCAACGGGCCCGGGGCTGAAGCTGCGTCTGCCGGTCTCGCACATTCCTGACAGTGCCTGGCAGGTTCATCGCCTATAACGGTGCTCCACCCCCATGGCCACGAGGAGACGACTGCGACCATTTGCCGCTGGGAGCAGGCGTTCTCACCCGACAATGGCGAGACCTGGGAGGTCAACTGGATCATGGAGTCCACCCGCATCGCATGACCCCAGCCATCGTGAGCGCCGATTCCTTCCCGTCCGAGCTCCTGCTCGAGGGCTACTCGCCCGGCATCCGTGCGAGCACCGAGCGGCTTCGAGCCATCGTCCGGCAGGCCGTCCCGGACGCGATCGAGCGCGTCCGGATCGGCTGGCGGCTGATCGGCTACGACGTGCCGATGGGCCGGCGGACGAGGTACTTCGCCATGGTCTGGCCGGAGCCCGAGCACGTCCACCTCGGCTTCGAGTACGGCGTCTGGATGGACGATCCGGAGCACCTGCTCCGCGGCGCCCACCTCAAGCTGCGGAAGGTGCGCTTCGTGACATACGGACCCGGCGAGCCCATCCCGGAGTCGACGCTGATCGAGTACACCCGCCAAGCCGCCCGGCTGGCGACGATGTCGCGGGCGGAGCGTCTGGCGCGCGAACTCGACCGGGACTGAGCGCTCGGCGGTCGCGGAGCTTCGACGCAACGCCGCCCGTTGATCCAGATCCGCGATCACAAGCTCCGTTACAGACGAACCCTGAGCATCGACCCTACGGTCCGTTGATCAGATCGCTGTCGATGCTGACGCGATCGGTCGCACCCACCGACCACGCTTCGAGGCCGGGCTCCGCGATGACCATCGAGATCAGGGCCGCCGACCCGCCGACGTAGGTGGAGTCGAGGTCGGTGTCGCCGGCGACGAACCAGGCGCGATCGGCAGGCCAGACGATCGTGGGCGGCTCCGGGACGAAGGTGCCCCCTGGGTGCCGCCAGCCGACCCTTCGCACGTCCTCGATCGGCCCTTGTCGGACAAGGAAGGTCCGTTGGTCCAGGCGCAGCTCGGACGTCGCGGGGCGGTCGGCCATATCCAGCCAGCCGTAGCCCTCCCATATGCCGATGAAGCATTGGTCAGGCGTGCTCGTGTGCGTCGCCAACAGGGCGTACAGCGTCCCCAGCTGCACCGGCGGGAGGCCGCCAGTCGAGGGATCCTGGACGAACGGACGCCCAGGGGCTGCCGGGCCGGTCGGCCGCGATAGGAATTCCCACTGCGCGAGCGCGTGGATCCGTCGACCGGACCATCGGGCGACGGCGTCCCATCGCACGGGCCGGTCGGCGGGTGCCCAGGCCGGGTGGAGGATGCGAGCGTAGCCCTCGAACACAGCCGGCACATTGGAGCCGACGGAGTAGTCGAAGAACGATCGTCGCGCGGCGACGATCCAGTCGGAGTCAGCCCGACTGAGCGCAGGCTTCTGCTGACCATACCGCGCCGCACGCGGCAGACGGAATCGCATGGCTCCATTCTGGCCACGGCGGCCGCCCCGTGGCGGTTGTCAACATCCTCACCGCGACCTCATGACGCATCAGGATCCCAGGCGTCAGGATCGCCGGCCGAGCGCGATCAGACCGACAGCGAGAAGCGTGCATGCCAACCCGACGACCGCTGTCTCGGCGAACGCCAGCAACGGCGTGTCGGACACCCGGCTCGAGGAAACGGCGGCTGTCACCGAGACGATCACCCCTCCGATGACACCCAGCCTCACGTTCAATGGGCGCATCTACCACCCCGCGCTGCACTCACCAGCGAGCTGAGCCGGTGCCCTGGGTCTGAGCCGACGAATCGGTGGTGGTCACGGCGGTGCTCCTCGTCTTGTGGTCGTGTCGGATCGATGCCCACCACGGCCGTCGCGCTCGTGATTCATCCGGCGGAGGCGGAAAGGGACGACCTCCGGCGGAGAGTTTGACATCCGGGCCCGCGGCGCAGAGGCTGATGGCCTCGACCACGGGATCGCTGTGAGATGGCCGACGAATGCGCCAGGACGCGGAGACACATGACCGCAGAACCGAAGCGAAACGCGCGACTCCCGCCACGCTGGTTCATCCGCCTCGCCTGGGCCGCTCAACGTGCCATCTACTCGGTCACCGGCGGCCGGCGCGGTCTGCGGAGGGCGACGGCCGATCAATGGGGCATGATGCGAGTCCGGACCGTCGGGCGACGCACCGGAGCGGAACGTGCGGTCATCCTCGGCTACTTCGAGGACGGCCCCAATCTGGTCACCATGGCGATGAACGGCTGGGCGGACCCCGAACCCGCCTGGTGGCTCAACCTGCAGGCGCAGCCCGACGTCGCCGTTGAGCGCGTCGGCGGGTCGGGCCGGTTCCACGCGCACGCCGCGGACACGGACGAGCGACCTCGGCTGTGGGCCCGGTGGGCGCACTACGACAAGGACCTCGACGCCTACGCCGCGCGGCGGTCTCGACAGACCCAGGTCGTCGTCCTGGAGCCGATCGCCTGACCGACCAGGCCGGGCCGAGCGCCCGGCCAGTAGGTACGTTGGCACCACGTGGGAGGTGACGATCGAATGCCCCCGGCAGGGTTCGCATACGCGCCCGAGATCGTCGACCGCTTCCCATCGGTTGTCGGCGGCGTCGTCCACGTTGCGGGGCTGACGAACGGCGCCTCGCCGGCCGAGCTCATCGAGGCGTTCACGGCAGAGCAGGCGTCCGTCCTCGCCCGGATCGGCACAACGCCCCTGTCTGAGCTGCCGAGCCTGGCTGCCTGGCGGCGGGTCTTTCGGGCTTTCGGCGTCGACCCGACCGGCTATCGCTCGGCGGCCGAGGCGCTCCTCCGGCGGCTGACCAAGCAAGGGTCGATCCCGTCGATCAACACGCTGGTCGACATCGGCAACCTCGTCAGCATCCGCTACGGGCTTCCGGTCGCCGTGTTCGACCAGCGAGCAGTGACCGGCCGCACCACCGTCCGATTCGCGACCGGTGAGGAGCAGTTCACCGACCTCGGCTCCGGCCAGCCGGAGACACCCGAACCCACAGAGGTGATCTTCATCGACGACGCCGGTCTCGTCTGTGCCCGTCGCTGGTGCTGGCGGCAGTCGGCCGAGAGCGCCTCAGGTCCAGGGACGACCGAAGTCCTGGTCACGGTCGAGGGCCACCATGACCACGCTGCCGATGAGGTTGCCGCCGCGCTCGCGGATCTCGAGGCGCTGATCGGCGCCCACGCGAGCCCGGCGGCGATGCGCTCCGGGCTCGTGGATGCCTCTACTAGGGTCTTCACCGGTTCCTGACAGCGGACGCGCTCGGGTGGCAAGGTCGACGTGAACCGCGAGTGTGATCTAGTAGTAAACGATTGCCTCGGCGAATTCGTCTGTCATTCCCGCCTCCGGCTCAAGGTACCCACCTATGCATCCTCATGCCGTCTTAGTTGGATTCGCCATGAAGTCGCGAGGGCGGCGCAGCCGAGCCAGCCGGCGAACGCGGATGGCGTCGGTCAGCAGAGCATCTTCGCCCTCGGTCAGGTCTATTGACAGCCCGGGTGCTGGCAATAGGACTCGTTCGGCCTCCTTTGTCTCGAGTTTAAGAATCCCACCGCCGTAAGTACGGCCCTCCACCTCCGCGCTGAGCGCCGTCGCCGGGTTCGCCCAACCTGACGCGATCGCTGGGGCCATGGATGGATCCGCGAGATAGACCCCGTGGATCAAGTTCGTGCTCAGAGCACGGGCCTGATTCCAAGCGAGCCGCGGGGTCTCGTGGGCCATGTAGCTCAGGAACAGGTCCGGCGGCCCTTTGATCGGGACCGCATACCACGGTGAGCGCATACGGCACTTGTATCGGCTTGGGACGCCCATCCGCGCCCCCTCGGCCAGGTAGCGCGTGGCCTCATGTGTACCCTCGCGTCCCAACGAAAGGAGCCAAACCTTTCGGCCGGCGATGCGCCAGTCGTTGAAATGAGCCTCCGTGACAACCCCATCGGACAGTTGATTGGAGCGCGTAACGATCCACTCAAGCTTCGCAGCGGGCAGCGCGAACGCCTCGGCTTCCGGTTCAGAGACGACAAAGTAGTCGTTGAACCCAGTCACGACGCCGATGTCGACGGTCCCGAGCGAGCCGAGACGGACCAGCCGTCCGGCCGCCTCCAGATGGACGAGGAGCTCCGTCGCCTCGGCTGAGCCAACAGAGCTCGCCCATCGATCCGAACCGGCCACCACCGTCGGAATTCGTTCCGCGATTTCATCGAGCGAGCCGACCCGATCGAAGTGCAGCCCAGCAGGTCCGTCATTGCTGGCGAAGAGCAACACCGCGTCGACCTGCGCATCGCCGAAGACATGCCCGTCGAAGGCGACGAGGCGGATGCTTCGAAATCGGCGCGTCAGGAACCGCCGAACCTCGGCCGCGTAATCGACCTGGAGCAGCTCGCCAGGGAGCACCATCGCCAGGCGGCCGTCAGGGCTCAGGAACGAAACCGCGTGAACCAAGTACGGCGCCCACGACGAGGCCAGACCCGTCAATGTCACGCCCATCGCCAAGGCACGACGTTGGGCGTTCGCCCGCTGCTTGCCGACAAAGCCGTGGTACCGGATCCATGGCGGATTTCCAACGATCGCATCGAAGGTGTCGAGACGATCGACATGAAGGTCGAAGAAGTCCGTGACGACGAGCGTGGGGTCGACGCCAGCCTCGCGAGCGCGTCTTCCCGCGACTTCGGCCTCGGCCTCCACCAGTTCAACGCCGACGAGCTCGCCCGTCGGATTGACCTCGCGAAGCCGTCGGGCTGCGGCCTCCAGGAACACGCCGTCTCCGGCACTGGGTTCCAGCACGCGCCGTGTGCCCGGACCAATCGCCCACTCGACGAGGTACCGGGCGATGGCGTCGGGCGTGTAGAACGCTCCCCGGGCCTTGCGGACAACGGCTGCTTCTTTAGTGATCATCGTCGAGCCTTTCCCGGCGGGAAACGGGAAGAGATAGAACGAACGTTCACATCATAGCTCAGCGGGGCGATAGCCGTCCATCCAGCAATTCGTAGAAGTCTGAATTCCGCTCCGCCACGCGCTCGATGAGCGAGCCTATGGCGGCGTCCAAGCTCGTCATCGTTGCGAGGTCGGCACCGCCGTAGACGTTGATCGATGGGTCGAGCGCGTCGGCATCGAACAACGTAACGAACAGTTCCTCGTATTGCTCCTCGCGTCCGGCTGGATCTCGCCTACCCCGAAATAGTCGAAGGTGGTAGCCAGCATTCTCGAAGGTTGACTTCCGACGCACGGTCGAGTCGCTCGCGGCACCGGCATCCAAGATGAGGAACCCGCCGAGGACGGCGTACGGGAACCGGCGATGGAGGGTAACGCTCTCGAACAGGAGATCGCCGCGGCGATTGGTGAGGTTCTTCTGGAAGTTGCCACTCCGGCCGTCGCGGAAGTTGATCGACTTGATCGAGAGGCCCAACAACAGGCCAGACTGCTCTGTGGCCCAACTCACGTCAACGCGCTTGGCGCCGATACCTCCAGCGAGCCGCCGCTCCGCCCCGAGCCGGCCGCCGGCGCCAACTGCCGGGTATGTTCCAGGGAGCCCGCGCGCCGTCAGTTCCTCGGCCAGGACCAGCGCCGCTGCATCCGACACGAGCTGACTGAAGTGCTGCTTCGCTTCGCGCCCGGCGGAGTCTGGCGGCTTCGGAAGCAAGGCCGTCAGGCTCTCGCGGAAACGATCATCGACCGTCAAGACCTGCCTCAGATCGGGGTGGGAAATGGCGGTGCGAGCCTAATACGGAGCCTTACCCGGCATTTACCGGGGACCCCTGGGCTGTGGCCCATCGGCAATGCCCGGTCCGACGGCGGATCCCAGCTATTCAAATACATCGCAATCTAGGTCGACATGACGAGCGGCAGGAGTTCCGCTCCTGACATCGAGGCCGCCATGGACGGCAAGCCCTCGGGTCCGATAGTCTCCACCCTTCCGTCTTCCATCCAGTTGCGGATCCTGCGATAGCTAGCTCTAGCCGGGTCGATCGCATGCTCCGGTGGCGGCTGCATGACGCAGAGGCCATCCTCATGAATGCGGTTCAACGCAAATAGGAAGTAGCCAGCAGCTTGTTCGAGTCCGCGTGGATTCGGGCTCGCGCCGTCAAAGGAGAGAATCTGGACAGGTGTCCGGCGGCCCAGGCCAGACAGTATCGCGTCGAACAGCATGTCCCCAACGTACGCTCCGGGCTCAATGGCCGCGCCAGCCTTCCGGCAAGCCTTCACGAGGCGATCCAGAAGCTGTCCGTGACTGATGCCCGCGTCCCGACTCTGACGGGGTGCGACGAACGCCATGTAAAGGGCCTTCAGAGTTGCGTCGACGTTGTCGCCAATCGCGGCGGGAATGGGAGCCGTGAGCGACAGGGTAGGCCCAATTGCACGCGAGAGAGCGTTGACCTGCGCCTGATCCCTCAGCTCGCCCGCTTGGAGCCTCGACCCGAACTGCACAAGCAACTTGTCCAGGACTCCGTGCTCGTTGAGCTTGGGCGTGATTTGACTCAGCGGAGCAACGCGTAATCGTGCAATGTCGCGGCGCTCATCTACCAGCATGAGCGCGACATTCTTGGCCTCGCCTCGGGCGGAATCGGGTGTGTATCGGAGGATGGAGTAGAAGCCTTCGCTGATCATGACATCACACCGCACCACTCGCGCATGACATCCCCGACATAGGGCTGCCTCTTAATGAGCCACGTCGCCACCGCAAGGCGGCGCGCGAAACTGGCCTGCCAGCCGGGTGCGTCGGGCATCCCGGCGACAGCAGCGAGGATCTCTTCTTCGCGAATGCTCTCAATCGTTTCGACGGCCATTTTCATGATCGCCCATTCTCGGCCGAGATCGTTCGACACACCGGGAATGGAAACGACAACGACATTTGTTGGCCGACCACGAAGCTGCGCGTCCAGAGCCACGCCATGGTCGACGGAGTAGACCCGTCCGTCCAATGCCCCGACACGGACTTGTGCATCCTCGACATTCAGCCAAGTCTGGGTGGCAATAACTAGTGCACGCGACGCAGGATCGACGACGCGTGAGTCGAATTGACCCGAGCCAATCATCACGCGGATCTCTTTGGTACTGAATGTGCCGGGCAGGTGCAGAGATCCCACCACAGGTCCATTGAACCTGCCAAGGCGCGGGTCGTCGCGGAATACGACAGCCGGAACCTCGACAATCTTGGCGTTCGGACCAGCCCCGGTGCGTGAGACGATCCTTCCGGCTGCCAGCTCAACGGCGAGGCCACGTTGGGCCTTCGGCTTGAGCCAGTAAGTCTTGCCATCACTACACGCCACTCTCGTCGGCGACGAGTAGGTCACGGCGACCTCGTGCGGCTCACGACCCAGGGCGTAGATAGTCTCCTCGGGCACTCGATCCAACTGGCGAAGGAGCAGATGGTGACGCCCACCCCCTTCCATCAACTCCGTCGCGCCGACGGGGTCGATCAAACCAATGGGAATCGTCTCGCCTTGCTCGCTCACTCGCGATTACTTCCGCCTTCGATCCTTCCGGCCATCGAAAGAGACCGGTTGCTCGCCTGCAGGCCTAATGCTTCTTGGGTCGCTGGCTTAGCGCACTTCCGGCCGCGGTCTTCGAGGCCTTGCTTGTGCGACCGTCTCGCAGGACTTTTGAGGCTGCGGCGGCAGCTTTCTTGCTTGTTACTTTGCCTGCCATCGATTTGACCTCCTAAGTGGTACGACTAGCAGCATCGATCAACTACAACCGCTGGTGCTCCCGCAGTTGAGGCACTTATAGCAACTGCCGTTGCGGATCATGATCGAGCCGCAGTCGGCGCAGCTGGGGGCGTCGGCCTGGGTCTGGAATGAGACCTTGGTGGCGCCGAGGTTCAGGGTGATGGTCGAGGCGCCACCGCTCCCGTTGCCCGTTGTCTTGCCGTTGCCGTTCGCCGCATGTCCATTGGCATGGCCATTGGCGTCGATCACTTTCAACTCGTCCGGTGCTGCTGGCTTCGATGGCTCGGCCGCGACAGCGGTCGCCTTTGGTGCATCGGTCTCGGTGGGCTTGACTTCTGGCTTTGGCGACTCCAGCACCGACGGTGACTGGCCCGCGGCAGCAGGAGGCTGGGCGCCGAAGGCGGTTGCCTCCTGCGGAGCGGGACCAGTTGCCGGCGGGGCGTCGATCACTGCCGCGGGCTGCAGTCCGAGTTGGGCCTTGTCCTCATCGGACAGGAACCGCGACCCCAGCCAGCGGAAGATGTAGTCCACGAGCGACTTCGCGATCGGGATCTCCTGGTTCCCCGTGAACCCGCTCGGCTCGAACCGGACGTGGGCGAACTTGTTGACCAGGTCGCGCAGCGGCACGCCGTACTGGAGAGCGACCGAGATCGTGGTGGCCAGGGTGTCCATCAGTCCGCTGACCGTGGAGCCTTCCTTGGCCATCTTGAGGAAGATCTCCCCGGGCTGGCCGTCCGGATAGAGACCGACCGTGATGT
>JBGPIH010000116.1:0-9895 GCA_041484785.1 Candidatus Limnocylindria bacterium | reverse complement strand
GTGGAGATCCACGTCCTCCAGGGCGAGCGCGACTTCGCGGCCGACAACAAGACCCTCGGTCGGTTCATCCTCGACGGGATCCCGCCCGCGCCGCGCGGCATCCCGCAGATCGAGGTCACCTTCGACATCGACGCCAACGGGATCCTCGACGTCCGGGCCAAGGATCGCGCCACCGGCAAGGAGCAGCAGGTCCGGATCACCGCCTCGTCCATGCTCGACAAGCACGCCGTGGACCAGATGGTCCGCGACGCGCAGGAACACGCCGACGAGGACAAGCAGCGGCGCGAAGAGGTCGAGACCCGCAATCAGGCCGAGGCCCTCTCGTTCCAGGCCGAGCGCACGCTCAAGGACCTGGGCGACAAGGTCACCTCGGAGGACAAGGTCGAGGTCGAGAACAAGGTCGCCTCGCTGCGCGAGGCGCTCAAGGGCTCCGATATCGAGGCCGTGAAGACCGGGATGGCCTCGCTCGCCGAGTCGCTCCAGAAGGTCGCGACGGCCGCCTACCAGGCAGCGTCGGCCCCGGGTGGCGGCGACGCCGGGGACGGGGCCGCCGGTGGAGCCGAGCAGGAAGGCGGCGATGGCGCGGCCCCCGGCGACGGCGCGCCGGCCGGCGAGGAAACGGTCGAGGGCGAGTTCAAGGAGGTCTGATCCGGCTCGGCCGCCGCGGAGACGTCCCGGCCAGCGCCGCCGGGCGGGCGCGCGACTGGGACACCCCGGAGCTACGTGGTCGCGCGGCATAGGTCGCTGGCACGATCCGCGCGAGCGTGCCGCTGCCGCCGGCGCGCCCGCCCTCGCCGCTGCCGCTGCCGCCGCCTTGGTCCGATTTCCGGCAGGCGCTCCTCAGGCGGGCATTCGTCAGGCGATTCCTGACAATCGTTCAGTTGGCGCACCATCTGTCAGCAATCGGCCGAGCCGGCGAGGTTCTGTCACGCTTGGGGCTGGCTACCTCGGCCTTCCCCCCGTCGAAACCCGGTGACGAGTGCCCGCCTGAGGGCCAATTGCCAGAAACAGAATGCCGTGCCTGGTCCCGACGGGCGCCCCGAGCCAGCGTCGCAGCTCGATGGTTCGTGCCGGCAGGGCCGCGCGGAACGTCGTGGCGAGCGCGTCCACCCGGCGTCGGGCGGTTCGATCGTCGGGAAGCACGAGCAGCCTCGTGACGAACCCAGCCGACCAACCCCGCTCTTGGGCGATCTCGCGACCGAGTCTCCCTTTCCGGTCGAGGGCCACGAGCATCGCTTGCAAGTCCGGTCCGACCGACTTCACCTCGACGACCAGCAACGAGCCGGTCGGCGGGTGGATGGCAAGGATGTCGATTGAGCCCCGTTCGCCTCGGATGCTGAACGACACCTCGGCGGCCCCGATCCATCCCGCTCCCGTGAGCAGTTCGAGGGTGTGATCGACGAGTGTCGCGTGTCGCTGATCGAGGAGCCGGTCGAGGCCCTCGCCCTGCCAGAGCAGGCGGACGTCGGCCCGTGCGCCGAGCTCCGTGGCAACTCGTTGGAGGGTGTGGACAGTGAGGCGATCGGCTCGCCCGCGCTCGATCCGGCCGATCACCGAACGCGACAATCCAGTTCGCCCCGCGAGCTCGGTCTGGCTCCAACGGCGTCGATGCCGCAGCGCCCGCACGCCAAGCCCGAATCGGATCGGATCCACCAACCAAGGATCAACGCGGCGCATTCACCGGGGCTTATCCGCGCCACGGGTATCCGCGCCACAATGGCCCCGTGGAGATCGGCGTCATCGTTCCGCAGGGCTGGACCGGCGAGTTCGACGGTTGGGACGCGGCCCAGGCATGGGATCGGACCGTTGCCGTCGCGCGGCAGGCGGAGCGGCTCGGCTTCGAGTCGATCTGGGTCTTCGATCATTTCCAGACGTTCCCGGAGCCGACGGATGAGCTGACCTTCGAATCGTTCATCACGCTGTCGGCGCTGGCCGCGCTCACCCGGCGGGTGCGGCTGGGTCACGTCGTCATCTGCACGGCGTTCCGGAACCCGGCCCTGACGGCCAAGATGATCGGCACGCTCGACGTGGTGAGCGGCGGCCGGGTCGACCTCGGGATCGGTGCGGGCTGGAAGGAGGACGAGTTCGTCGCCTACGGCTACCCGTACCTGCCGACCCGCGAGCGGCTGGCCACCCTGTCCGACCATCTCGAGATCATCACCCGGATGCTGGCACCGGGGCGCGCGACGTTCGACGGCGCCTACGCGCACGTCGTCGACGCGATCAACCTGCCGCTCGGCCTCCAGCAGCCGTGGGTCCCGATCATGGTCGGCGGCAACGGCCCGAACGTGACCTGGCGCCTGGCCGCCCGTCACGCCGACGAGCTGAACTTCGACAACCTGACGCCCGAGGAGATCCGCGCGGCGATCCCGGCGGTCAATTCGCGCTGCGAGGAGATCGGGCGCGATCCGGCGACCCTCCGACTGTCGGTCAACATCTTCAGGACGCACATCGCCCCGGGCGGCCAGGCCCGGGTCGACCTGCTCGGCGCCTACCGCGAGCTTGGACTCAACCGTGTCCAGGGCTTGCTCCAGGCATCGGCGACCTCGGACGAGGCCCTCGAATCGCTGGCGGACGACGCCAGGGCCGCCGGGGTCTCGATGGCGCCGGCGGACTGACAGCCGGGGCCGGCCGCCCGGTTCAGCGCAGGAAGAGCGGCACGCTCGGCGCCACGGCGCCCAGGATCAGCACGATCGTGTAGCCGGCCAGGAGCAACAGGCCCGCCCGCAGGTGGAGCTGGACGTTGGTCCCCATGATCGCCATCAGGCCGTACGGGTTGTCGTAGTAGGGCTTCAGGCCGCGCGAGACCCTGAGTGCCAGCGGGATCGTCAGCACCATCAGCAGGGCTGGAACCGGGAGAATGCCGCCGACGATCGCCAGGACGAGCGCCACGTAGGCCGCCGCCGCGGCGACGTTGTAGCCGGCGATGACGGCACGCGGCGAGAAGCGGGCGGGCAAGGTCCGCTTGCCGACCCTCGCATCGGCCCGGCGATCCGGGATCTCGTTGACGTAGAGGATCAGGGCGACCAGCAGCGCGATCGGGATCGACGCCGCGAACGCCTCGCCCGACAGCACGCCGCCGGTCTGGACGACGTAGGCGCCAAGGAGCATGAACGGCCCGAAGCCGAACGCCACGGCGATCTCACCGAGACCGCGATAGACGAACTTGAGCGGTGGCGCCGTGTAGCCGAGGCTGACGATGATCCCGACGACGCCGATGACCAGGAGCGCGGTCGAGCCGTGGGTTGCCAGGAGGACCAGCCCGATGGCGCCGGCCAGCAGATAGAACACCGTCGACAGGGTCGCCATCTGGCGGAGGCTGACCAGCCCGTACTGGATGACCCGCGAGCCGCCGCTGTACTGGGTGGGGGTGACGTTGGCGTCGTCGGCGCCGGCGATGGTATCGAAGACGTCGTTGGCGACGTTGAGCCCGAGCTGGACGAAGCAGGCGCCAACGATCGTCAGGAGCGCCGCCGCCAGATCGAACGATCCGTGCCGGGCCGCGATCAGGATTCCCAGCAAAACCGGCACGATGGTGGCGGTCAGGAACGGGAGTCTCGTCGTGCGCAGGGTCAGGAAGCCGAACGAGAGGCGCGGCTTGACCGGCGTGCCCCGCTCAACCGACAACGCATCGAAGTACTTGCGGGACTGGCCCGTCGAGCGCTCGGAATACTCGAAGAACGGCATCTCGGCCTCGTCCCAGCCCCACGCCGTCCGGCCGCGAAGGACGACCGTCCCGTCAGCCACGATCGCGGGTCCCCAGACGGTGACATGCCGGCGCTCGTCGTAGCCATAGCCCGGCTGGGGGCGGATGTGAGATCCGGTCAGGGAGATGTCGCCGACCGTCGGCACCGGCAGGCCGACCGGTGCCTCGAAGCGCACAGTCCCGCCGATCGGATCGATCTGCGCCTCGACGGCAACGCTCATCGGATAGCCGGCATCGTCGACCCAGGTCGCGATCTGGTAGGGATAGCTCGCCAGCTTCTCGAGTCCCGCGCGGGCGTCGAGCTCGGGTGTCCGGCGCATCACGCAGCCTCCTCGCCGATCGTGGTCACGTCGGGGGCCGTTGCGGCGCGTCCGTCCGCCCAGTAGAACGCCCGCCGCGGCGTGATCTCGATCAGGGCCCGCTCGAAGAAGAGCGGCAGGGCAACCCGCACCTTGAGAAAGCTCACGATCGCCGGCTCCTTGCGTTCCCAGATCGGGAGCAGTCGCTCCCATCCGCCGTGGGGGTCGTCCTCGATGATCCGGGCGTCGCCCTGGATGGTTGCCCGATCGGTCGCGCCGCCCACCGCGATCGGGTCGGTGATCGACAGCGAGACCTTCGGATTCGACTTGATGTGTTCGAGCTTGCGGCTGAACAGCGTCGACGAGGTCAGGAACACCCGTTCGCCGTCCCACAGTGGAATCAGGGGGTACGTGACCGGCCGGCCGGCGCCGTCGACGACGGTCAGCTCACCCACGAGGGCCGCGTCGAGCAGCCGGGCGACCGGCTCGGGCATGGTGGCCATGGATTGGCTCCTGGTAGTGGTTTGCGTGCTACTGCATCGTAGCATGTTTCCCACCAGGAACGCCTGCGGTACCATGCGGCCCCATGTCCGAGATCCCGTCGATGCCGCTCATCCATGCCCGCGACCTGACCAAGCGATTTGGCACGTTCACGGCAGTCGACTCGATCGACTTCGAGGTCGCGCGTGGCGAATCATTCGGGTTCCTCGGTCCCAACGGCGCCGGCAAGACGTCGACCATGCGGATGATCGGCTGCGTCTCGCCGATCAGCGCCGGCACGCTCCGGGTGATGGGCATGGATCCGGCGTTCGACGGCCCGGCGATCCGCGGTCGGGTCGGCGTGGTCCCCCAGCAGGACACCCTCGACAACGAGCTGACCGTCCGCGAGAATCTCGCGATCTACGGCCGGTACTTCGGGCTGAGCCGGGCGGAGGTCGGACGGCGGGCGGACGAGCTGCTCGAGTTCGCCCAGCTGACCGAGCGCGCCAATGACCAGGTCGAGCCGCTCTCGGGTGGGATGAAGCGGCGGCTCACGATCGCGCGCTCGCTGATCAACGAGCCGGAGCTGCTGCTCCTCGACGAGCCCACGACCGGCCTCGATCCGCAGGCCCGCCACCTGCTCTGGGATCGCCTCTACCGGCTGAAGCAGCGTGGCGTGACCCTGGTCCTGACGACCCACTACATGGACGAGGCCGAGCAGCTATGCGATCGCCTCGTGGTCATGGACAAGGCCAGGATCGTGGCCGAAGGGAGTCCCCGCGAGTTGATCGAGCGCTATTCCACGCGCGAGGTCGCCGAGCTCCGCTTCGCGCCCGGCGCCGCCGAAGTGCTCGACGGCCGGCTCGACGGGATCGCCGACCGGGTCGAGCGCCTGCCCGATCGCGTGCTGCTCTACGCCGACGATGGCGAGGCGGCAGCCAGCGCCGTCCATCAACGGGGGCTCAAGCCTGAGACGGTCCTCGTCCGCCGCTCGTCGCTCGAGGACGTCTTCCTTCGATTGACCGGCCGGTCGCTGATCGAGTAGGGAGCGAAGGGTGACCGCGCTGCCACGCACGAGCTCGACCGCGGGTCGGGTCTTCGAGCATCGCTTCCTGCAGTACCGCCGGACGTTTCGGTCCTCGATCTTCTCGTCGTTCCTGTCGCCGGCCCTGTTCCTGACGGCGATGGGCCTCGGGCTCGGCTCGTACGTCTCGAATTCGGCTGTCCCGTCGCTCGGCGGCGTCTCGTACCTGGTCTTCCTCGCCCCCGGCCTGCTGGCCGCCACGGCCATGCAGTCGGCCTCGTTCGAGGCGACCTTCCCGATCATGGGCGGGCTGGTCTGGAACAGGATCTTCCACGCGATGTACGCGACGCCGATCTCGCCCCGCGACATCGCCCTGGGCAACCTCGCCTGGATCGTCGCCCGGCTGACCTTCATCTCGACGGTCTTCACCCTGGTCATCGTCCTGTTCGGCGCGGCCGGATCGCCCCTGATCGTCCTGGCCATCCCGGCGGCGATGCTGACCGGGATGGCCTTCGCGGCGCCGATCGCCGCCTTCTCCGCGACCCAGCGGACGCCCGACCGGTTCAGCACGATCTTCCGCTTCGGGATCACCCCGCTGTTCCTGTTCTCGGGGACGTTCTTCCCGCTCAGCTCCCTGCCGGCCTTCCTCCAGCCGCTGGCCTGGCTGACGCCGCTCTACCACGGGGTGGCCCTGACCCGCGGCCTGTCGCTCGGAACGATCGTGAACGATCCGCTCTTCGCGCTCGTCCATCTGGTCGCGCTGCTGGCGTTCATCGCCGTCGGGACGTGGGCGGCGATCCGGATGATCGAGCGCCGGCTGGTGCGCGGATGACCGCCCCCGCCCTGCGCGTCGCGCCGGTCGGCTTCGCCTTCGGCAGCCGGCGATCGGCTCGGCTGATCGAACGCAACCTGTACGTCTACAAGCACGGCTGGCTGATCATCCTGTCCGGCTTCTTCGAGCCGCTGTTCTACCTGCTCGGGATCGGCTTCGGGCTGGGCTCGCTGATCGGGACGATCAGTGGGCCGGGCGGCCACCCGATAAGCTACCAGCTGTTCGTGGCCCCGGCCCTGCTGACCACCGCGGCGATGAACGGGGCGATCAACGAGAGCACCTTCAACTTCTTCTTCAAGCTCAACTACAACAAGACCTTCGCGTCGATCCTCGCGACGCCGCTGTCGCCCGGCGACATCGCCCTGGGCGAGCTCGGCTGGGCGCTGATCCGGGGCGGCCTGTACGCCGCCGGGTTCATGGGCGTGATGGCCCTGCTCGGGTTGGTCGTCTCCCCGTGGGTCGTCCTCGCCGTGCCGGCGGCGCTCCTCGTCGGCTTCGCGTTCGGGGCGGTCGGCATGGCGGCGACGTCGTTCATGAAGACGTGGCAGGACTTCGACCTGATCCAGCTGGTCGTGCTGCCGCTCTTCCTGTTCTCGGGGACGTTCTACCCGATCGATGCCTATCCGGACGTGCTGCGGACCGTCGTGCAGCTGACGCCCCTCTACCAGGGCGTGGACCTGATCCGCTCGCTCACGGTCGGGGTCATCTCGCCGATCCTCCTCTTCCATGTCGCCTACCTCGCGGCGATGGGCCTGGCCGGTCTGGTGGTGACCTCGCGGCGGCTCGACCAACTGCTCCTGAAGTAGGCGGGCCGGGGTGACCGATCAGGTCGCGCTCGCGGCGCTGTCCGCCGAGATCGTCGACTGCCGGCGCTGTCCACGCCTGGTCGAGTGGCGTGAGCGCGTGGCGCGCGAGAAGGTCCGGCGCTTCCGTGACGAGACGTACTGGGGCCGGCCGCTGCCAGGGTTCGGCGACCCGGACGCGAGGATCCTGCTGCTGGGCCTGGCGCCGGCAGCCCACGGCGGCAACCGGACCGGGCGGGTCTTCACCGGCGACGCCTCGGGGGATTTCCTGTGGGCGGCCCTGCACGGCGTTGGGCTCGCGGACCGGCCGGCGTCGCGGCGAGCCACTGACGGGCTGACGCTCAGCGACACGTACATCGCCGCGGCGGTGCGTTGCGCGCCGCCGGCCAACCAGCCAACGGTCACCGAACGGGACACCTGTGCGCCGTTCCTGGAGCGCGAGATCGGCCTGCTCGCACGGCTGGTCGTCGTGGTCGCGCTCGGTCAGTTCGGGTGGGACGCCGCGCTTCGAGCGCTCGGCTCGATGGGCCACGTGGCGCGGCCGAAGCCGCCATTCGGGCACGGCACGGCCGTGGCCGTGGGACCCTACTGGCTCCTCGGCTCCTTCCATCCGAGCCAGCAGAACACGTTCACCGGGCGGCTGACGCCGGCGATGTTCCGCGCGGTTCTCGAGCGGGCGCGCCAGCTCAGCTCGCGACCCGGCGGCTGAGCGGACCGGCGGCGGTTCCTCCCGTATTCTTCTCGTTCAGATGGCCACCACCGAACGCGACTACTACCTCGTCCTCGGCGTGGAACGCGGCGCGTCGGACGCCGAGATCAAGCGCGCCTACCGCAAGCTCGCCCAGCAGTGGCATCCGGACGTCAATGCCGACCCCGCCGCCCACGATCGCTTCACCGAGATCAACGAGGCGTACCAGGTGCTGTCGGACCCCGACCGGCGGGGGCGCTACGACATGTTCGGGCGGGCGGGGCTCGGCGGTGTCGGCGCGGCCGGTTTCGAAGGCTTTGGCGGGTTCAGCGACATCTTCGACGCCTTCTTCGGCGGCGGAACGGCGGCGGGCGCCGCACGGCGGGGCCGCCCGCTGCCCGGGGCGGACCTTCGCTACGACCTGCGGATCACCTTCGAGGAATCCGTCAAGGGAACCGACAAGGAGATCGAGTTCCCGGTCCTGCTCCGCTGCGAGACCTGCAGCGGGAGCGGCGCCAAGCCCGGCACCGAACCGACCACCTGCCCGGGGTGCAATGGCCGCGGCGAGGTGCGATCCGTTCGCCAGACGATGCTCGGCCAGATGGTCAACGTCAGTGCCTGCCCGCGCTGCGGCGGCGAGGGCAGGATCGTCGAGTCGCCATGCGAGACCTGCCGCGGCGAGGGTCGCACGGAGCGACGCCGCAGCCTGCGGGTGACGATCCCGGCCGGGATCGACGAGGGCCACCAGATCCGGCTGTCGAACGAGGGCGAAGCCGGGCCACGGGGCGGTCCGGCCGGCAGCCTGTACGTGGCCGTCCACGTCCGGCCCCACCCGGCGCTGAAGCGCGACGGCACCGAGCTCTACTACCAGGCCCAGGTCTCCATCGCGCAGGCCGCCCTCGGAACGCGCATCTCGGTCCCGACGGTCGATGGCGACGAGGAGGTCGAGATCAAGCCGGGAACCCAGCCCGACACCGAGATCCGCCTGCGCGGCAAGGGCGTCCCGCACCTCCGCCGAGCGGGCGCCCGCGGCGACCTGCACGTTCTCGTGGACGTGGTCGTCCCGACCAAGCTCAGCAAGAAGGCCCGGGACTTGCTCGCCGCCTATGCCGAGGAGACCGGCGAGTCGGTCGAATCCGGGCACGGCGGCCTCCGCGAGAAGCTCGGCCTCGGTTGAGCGCGAGCCGGACGGGCGGCGCCGGATCGGGGGCCAAGGTCGGCGCTGCTTGGCTGGAGCTCGCGGTCGACGCCGACGTCGAGGCGGTCGAAGCCGTCAGCGAGATCCTGGGCCGAGCGGCGCGTGGCGGGACGTCGGTCGAACCCGCCATCGAGCTCGTCGACGAAGGACTCGGTGCTCGGGTCGACCCGACCCGGCCCGCGACCGTCCGAGCCTATCTGCCGGCCCGTGACCTCGCCGCGGCGGAGCAGGCGGCGGCGGGCGTGGCCGAGGCGCTCGGGCATCTCCAGGCGTTCGGCCTCCGACCGATCGGCGAGCTCCGCATGCGGCTCGTGCACGAGGACGACTGGGCCGAGGCCTGGAAGACGTACTTCCCGGTGCTGCGCGTGGGCCGACGCCTGGTCATCCGCCCGACGTGGCGACGCCACCGCCGGGAGCGGGACGACGTGGTACTGGCGCTCGACCCGGGGATGGCGTTCGGGACCGGCCTGCACCCGACGACGCGGCTGTGCCTGGCGGGAATCGAGGCGCTGGCCGACCACGCGGCGGTGGCCGGTCGCCGGGTCCTCGACGTCGGCTGCGGCTCGGGGATCCTGGCGATCGCCGCCTTGAAGCTGGGTGCGGCATCGGCGCTCGGGCTCGACATCGACCCGATCGCCATCGAGGCCACCCTCGGCAACGCCCGCCGCAACGCCGTCGCTCGACGCCTTCAGGCGCGCCAGGGCAGCCTGCCGAGCGCGGAATCCCCGTTCGACGTTGTCCTCGCCAACCTGATCGCCGGCGTCCTCGTGCCCCTCGCGCCGATGCTGCGGGACGAGCTGCGTTCGGGCGGGTCGCTGCTGGCGTCGGGGATCTTCGTCGATCGCGAGGCGGAGGTCCGTGCCGC
>JBGPIH010000115.1:0-9898 GCA_041484785.1 Candidatus Limnocylindria bacterium | reverse complement strand
GTACCGCCGCTGGCGCGGTGACCGGAGCAAGCGCTAACCGATCACCCGGGCACCCCCGGTGCCCGAACCAGGACGAACCTGAAAGGACCGGACCCGCTGGGTCCGGTCCTTTCTTCTGGGTGCCGTGCCGGCGGCCGGCGGGCTCAGCTCCCGACCGTGAAGCGGTCTCCCGGCGCCACCAGGACGACGGTCCCGGCGAAGCCCCCGCGGACGGACGCCGTCGTCTCCTCCGGGTCGAAGTCCATCAGCAGGTGGGTCAGCAGGACGCGACGAACGCCGGTCCGGGCGGCCAGCTCGCCGACCGACGGGCCATCGAGGTGGGCGGCGTCCGACTGTACCGGCCCCGGCCCGAACGAGACCTCGCAGAGCAGGTCGTCACCCGGTTGAATGAGCGGCACGAGATCGCCGGCGCGACCGCAGTCGCCGCTGTACACGAGGCCCGGTCCGCCGCGCGTCGACACGCGGAACGCGTAGCTCTCCCCGGCGTGGGTGACGTGGGCGGACTGCAGATCGAGCGAGCCGATCGCCCGAGCGCCCGGCGTGAGTGCCTCGATGTCGAGCGCGGCGGCGCTGAAGCCATGGTCCGCGTGCAGCCCATCGAGGCGGTCGGCAAGCCCCGCCGGGCCCAGGACCCGCACCCGTCGAGGATGGAGCGGGCCCCAGCGCAGGTAGTGGCGAAGCGAGATCAGGTCGACGAAATGGTCGGGATGGAGGTGGCTCACCACCACCGCGTCGAGCGCGCCCGGATCCATCAGGCCCGCGAGCCTCGGGAACGAACCCTGGCCGAGATCGAGCAGGATGGCCGTCCGCCCTGAGCGGAGGAGGTATGCGGCGCCGGTCGCGCCCGGTCGATCGGTGAAGGCGGGTCCCGCTCCCACCACATCCAGGCTGATCGTCCCGCGGTTCACGACGTGCGCCCGACCAGGCTGTCGTCAGCCGTCCGAATCCGGATCGGGATCGCGACCGAGACCCGCTCGCCACCGCGCCGGAAGGCGAGGGCGTCGAACCCACCGGCGGCGGCCTCCTCGTAGCCGTCGGCGAGCGCCCAGGCGAAGTGATCCGGTCGATGCGCATCCGAGCCGACGGTGACGGCCCGCCCGCCCAGCTCCCGGAAGCGGGCCACGATGGCCGCGGGCGGGTACGTCTCGCCCACCCGGTGGCGCAGGCCGCTGGTGTTGATCTCCAGGGCGGTCCCGCTTTCCACCAGCGCCCGCAGGATCGGTTCGTAGAGCTCGGGGGCAGCCGCCAGCTGTTCCGTGGAGACGTGCGGGTGGAGGTAGCGCTTCACGACGTCGAGGTGACCAAGGGCATCGAACAGCCCCGACCGCGCCGCGGCCTCGACCTCCGCGAATGACGGCTCCACGATCTCGGCCAGCGACCGGCCACTGACCCAGCTCCGCACCCGCGCCGGGTGGTACGGGGACTCGACGCGATCGTGGACCGATCCGATCGTGAAGTCGTAGGCATGACGGGCCAGGTGGTCGCGGATCTCCGCTTCCCAGCTGCGATCGTAGGTCAGCTCGACGCCGAAGCGGATCGTGACGCCGCGCGGGCCCCATCGCTCGGCTGCCTCGCGGACGATCCGTTCGCGTTCCTCGAACGTCGAGTAGGCGAAGGCCGGCGCTCCGGGCTCGAAGTCGACGTGATCGGTGATGGCCAGCTCGGCGATCCCGCGCTCGAGGGCCGCGGCAGCGTAGACATCGACCGGGACGTCGCTGTCCGGCGAGAGGTCGGTGTGGAGATGCGCGTCGAGCGGGAGGTCGCGCGCCTGGCGATCGGTCACAGCCCGCCCCGGCCCGGGGTCACCACGATCACCCCGAGATGAGGCCCAGTTCGTGCCCGACCCGGTCGAACGCGGCGAGGGCCGCGTCGAGCTGCTCGTCGGCATGGGCGGCCGTCACGATCGTGCGCAGCCGGGCCTTGTCCATCGCCACGGTCGGGAAGACCACGGGCTGGGCGAAGACCCCTTCCTCGATGAGCCGGTCGCTGAATCGGCCGGCCGTGTCGGGGTCGCCCATCATGACCGGGGTGATCGGGGTCTCCGAATGGCCGGTGTCGAAGCCGAGCCGGGTGAGCTCGCCCTTGAAGTGGCGAGTGTTGGCCCAGAGCCGTTCCTGGAGCTCGGGCTCGTCCTGCATGACCCGGATCGCCTCGCGGCAGGCGGCCACCACGGCCGGCGGGTGAGAGGTCGAGAAGAGGAACGGCCGGGACCGCTGGGTCAGGATCTCGCGCAGCGCCGTGGACCCGGCGACATAGCCGCCGAGCGAGCCGACGGCCTTGCTCAGGGTGCCCACCTGGACGGCCACCCGGCCGTGCAAACCGAAATGATCCACGGATCCCCGCCCGTTTCGGCCGAGCACGCCAGATGCGTGGGCGTCGTCGACCATGACCGCAGCGCCGTACGCCTCGGCGGCCTCCACGATCCCGGGGAGAGGCGCGATGTCGCCATCCATCGAGAAGACCCCGTCGGTCACGACCAGGATCAGGTGGTACGACCCGCCCCCGGGACGCGCGGTCTCACGCGCCTCGCGCAGGATCTCGCGCAGGGCGGCGACGTCGGCGTGCGGGTAGACCTGGCGGGGCGCCTTCGACAGCCGCATCCCGTCGATGATCGAGGCGTGGTTGAGAGCGTCCGAGACGATCAGGTCCGTCTCGCCGGTGATGGTCGGGATCAGGCCGGTATTGGCGGTGAACCCGGACTGGAAGGTCAGGACCGCGGGGGTCTCCTTGAAGGCGGCGAGATCCGCCTCGAGGGCCTCGTGCATCGTCATCGTTCCGGCGATCGTGCGAACGGCCCCGCTCCCGGCGCCGAACTCGCGGACGGCGGCGGCCGCCGCGTCGCAGACCCGGGGATGGTGGGTCAGCCCGAGGTAGTCGTTCGACGAGAGGCTGATCAGGCGGCGGCCGTCAACGGACACGATCGGTCCCTGGGCAGACGACATGACCCGCAGCGGGCGATACAGATGACGTTCCCGGAGCGCGGCAACCTCGTCGGACAGGAAGGCGAGGGGATCTGGGAGCTGGCTCATGACATCCAATCCATGATGACTTTGCCGGAATCGCCGGCGCGGGCCGCGCCGAAGGCGGCCGCGAAATCGCGGAACCCGAAGCGATGGGTGATCGCCGGGGTGATGTCCAGCCCGGACTGCAGCATCACCGTCATCTTGTACCAGGTCTCGTACATCTCGCGGCCATAGATGCCTCGCAGGGTCAGCATCTTGAACACGATCGCGTTCACGTCCAGGGCGATCTCCTCGGTCGGGATTCCCAGGATCGCGACGCCGCCGCCGTGGGCCATCGCCTCGATCGCGCCGCGCAGGGCGCCGGCGTTGCCCGACATCTCGAGAGCGACGTCGAAGCCCTCGACCATGTCCAGCTCGGCGAAGGCGTCGGTCAGGGCGCGCTCTCGCGGGTCGATGACGAGGGTCGCCCCCATCCGCAGCGCAAGCTCACGCCGGTAGGCGTTGGGCTCGCTGACCACGACGTGCCGGGCCCCGGCGTGACGGACGACTGCGGTCGCCATCAGCCCGATCGGCCCGGCGCCGGAGACCAGCACGTCCTCGCCGAGGACCGGGAACGCCAGCGCGATGTGCACGGCATTGCCAAACGGGTCGAAGATCGCGGCCACCTCCTCGTCGATCCCGGGCCAGTGGTGCCAGACGTTGGTCATCGGCAGGCTGACGTACTCGGCGAACGCACCGTCGCGGCCGACCCCGAGACCGATCGCCTTGGCGCACAGGTTGCGCCGGCCGGCCAGGCAGTGGCGGCAGCGGCCGCAGACCACGTGGCCCTCGCCCGACACCAGGTCGCCCGGCCGGAAGTCCGCCACGTTGCCCCCGACGTCGACGACCTCGCCGACGAACTCGTGACCGACCACGAGTGGCGGCTTGATCGTCCGGGCCGCCCACGGGTCCCACGATTCGATGTGCAGGTCGGTGCCGCAGATCCCGGTCTTGTGGACCCGGATCAGGACGTCGTTGATGCCGATCGCGGGGACCGGCACGTCGCGCAGCTCGAGGCCCGGCTCGGGACGCGCCTTGACCAGGGCGAGCATCGAGTTGGGCCTCCCGGTTCCGCTGCGGAGGTCAATGATGCGCGTGCTCGTCATTGCTCGTCGCGTCGCCCGCCAGGTCCGTCCAGTCGATCACCGGATTCTCGACCGCGCCGATCCCGCTGATCTCGCAGCGCACGCGATCGCCCGGTTCCAGGAAGACCGGTGGATCCCGAAAGACCCCGACGCCGGACGGCGTGCCGGTGGCGACGATGTCGCCCGGATCGAGCGTGATCGACGCGCTGATGAATTCGATCAGCGACGCCACGCTCCAGATCATGTCCGCGCTGTTTCCGTCCTGCATGAGCAGCGCGCGGCCCTGGTCCGGTCCGGAGCCCGGGATCCGCCACGATCGGAGTCGAAGGGCCTGCGGGTCCGTGAGCTCGTCCGGCCCGACCAGCACCGGCCCGACCGGCAGGAACGTGTCCGAGCCTTTTGCCCGGAGCCACTGACCGTCCCCGACCTCGCCCTCGCGGAGGGCCTGCTTCGTGCCCTGCCAGTCCCGCGCGCTCACGTCGTTGACCACCACGTAGCCCGCGACGTAGTCGAGCGCCCGCGACCGGGTCACCCGGTGGCCCCTCGTCCCGATGACCACGCCGAGCTCGACCTCGAGATCGAGCGCGTGCGTCCCCTCGGGCCGGACGATCGGATCGCCGTCGCCGATGACGGCGTTCGCGAATTTGGCGAACAGCAGCGGCCGGACCGGCAGGCTGCGGCCGGCCCCCTCCGAGACGTGGTCGCGGTAGTTCAGGCCGACGCAGACGATCTTGCCGGGGCTCGGAACGTACGAGGTCAGGCGCATCCGCGGTCGCCTTCGATCAGCTCGGGCTGGGCGCGCTTGACTCCGTGCTCGGCGCTGCACTCGGCGCCGCGCTGGGTGCCGCGCTCGGCCGGGCGCACTGCGGCTCCGGGTTCGTTCGCTCGCCCCATTGCTCGTAGAACGCGAGGATCTGCGCCGTGTCGAGCGTCTGGAGAGGCAGGACGCGGTCCCAGATGATCGCGGCATAGGGCGTGGCCATCTGGTCGAATCGTGCGATGACCGGACCCACGCTGGTCCCCGGGGCGATGCCGCACACCGGGCTGTTGGGGAAGTTGTCGTAGAGGGCGCGAAGCTCCTGCTGTCCCGCCGTCGTGATCCCCGGATCGCCGTCGCGGCCGCGATACACGATGACCATCGCGCCGTGCTCGAGATTGTGAATCCAGCCTTCGGGGACCGTGCTGTCGTTCGGGCCGTACAGGACCGGCCGGATGGGACCGGCGCCGGCCGCGTTGAGGTGGGATCCGGAGGCGGGCGGGCAGTAGGTGTACGTGATCTTGTCCCCGACCGGGATGTGGTTGCGACCCATGTCCGTCTGGACGTAGCCCAGCGCGGGCGAGGCACCGACCGCCGGCGATGCCGTCGGTGCGGGCGTCCATTCGGTCGTGCACGAATAGGCCGAGGCCGACGCCGAGGAGAAGACGAAGATCGCGATCAGGGCAATCCCCGCGATGGCGGCGACCGCGACCATCGCGGCCCGATAGCGCTCCGTGAATGAGCGCGGGGTGGCCACGCGGGCGCGCTCGCGCCGTCCCGCGCGAGCCCCGAAGGTCCCCGCGACCGGCCGCGAGGTCGGGGCCCCGCCTCCGCCCGAGCCCGGTCCCGAGGCGCCCGACGACGTCGGCGCGGGCGACGACGGTTGGCTTGGTCGGGCGGTGCCGGGTCGGCCCCCGATGGGTTGGCTGCCCGGTTGTTGGCGCCGGCGGGACTGTTTGCTCACGTTGTTGCCTCGGTACGGTCGGACGGGTGGAACGGAACGCCAGAATCAGTGCCTGGAGACGGCAGCGAGCTGCGCGCAGCGAGAGGGTACCGTTCTGGGCCCCCGGCGCGCCCGGGACGACGCGTCACGGCTCATTCAGGTAGGTCCGGATCTCGGGTCGGAGCAGGCCCCGGAAGAGCAGGAGGCCCAGCGCCGTCGCGAAGATGGCCTCGATCGGTAGCTGGCTGAGGGCCAGCAGCGGAACGAGCGGGACCAGGAGGCTGGCCAGGCCAAGGGCCAGGCCGCGTGCCGCCTCCTTGCGCTGGAGGACCAGGGTGGTGGTGAAGATCGTGTAGGCCAGCAGGGCCATCACGACTACTCCCTGGAAGCTGACCGCGGCCTCGATCGCCAGATCCACGACGTAGCGCAGGCTCAGGCCGATCCCGGCCAGGATCAAAAAGGCGTAGACGAGGAAGAGGCGGATGCCGGCGGGCATCAGCCGGATGGCGTCGAACATCGGGCGGCATCGTACCGCGAAGGGGACCGTTGGTCGTCGACGGCGCTCAACGGCTCGAGCATCGAGACGACGGTGGGGACGGCTGCCACACTAGGCGGGTGAGATTCGGGCGAGCCCGGCGACAGCCGACCGACGATGCAGGAGCACGGCGGTGACTGCCGACACGCCGGCGTGGGTCCGCGACGCCGTCTTCTACCAGATCTTCCCGGACCGCTTCGCGGCGTCGAAGCGCGTGGTGAAGCCAGGTGCGCTCGAAGCGTGGGACGCGCCGCCGACGGTCCACGGGTTCAAGGGTGGCGACCTGCTCGGGATCGTCGACCACCTCGGCTACCTCGAGGACCTCGGCGTCAATGCGATCTACCTCAACCCGGTCTTCGCGTCGGCCTCGAACCATCGATATCACACCTACGACTACCTGGCCGTCGATCCGCTGCTCGGCGGCGACGCGGCGCTCCGGGAGCTGCTGGACGCCGCCCACGACCGGGGGATGCGGGTCATCCTCGACGGCGTCTTCAACCACACCGGGCGGGGCTTCTGGCCGTTCCACCACGTGCTGGAGACGGGTGCCGCCTCGCCGTATACGGGCTGGTTCCACCTCGATGAGAAGGCGCTGCGGGCTGGGCGGCCGCTGCTCGCCTACCCACCGCCGGGCAGCGGGTCGGCCGCACTGGGTTACCAGGCATGGTGGGGGTTGCCGGCGCTGCCCAAGCTGAACACTGACGAGCCGCAGGTCCGTGCCTTCCTGTTCGGGGTGGCCGAGCACTGGCTCCGCTTCGGGATCGACGGATGGCGACTGGACGTCCCGACCGAGATCGACGACGAGGCGTTCTGGCAGGAGTTCCGGACGCGCTGCCGGGCCGTCCGCCCGGATGCCTATCTCGTCGGCGAGATCTGGAACCTGGCGCCCGACTGGCTTCGCGGCGATCGGTTCGACGCGTTGATGAACTACCCGCTCGCCGAGGCGATCCTGGGCTTTGCCGGGGGTTCGGACCTCGACCTCGAGATCGTTCGCGCTCACCATGAGTACGAGGCGAACGTCCGGCAGCTCACTGGACCGGCGTTCGGCGCCCGCGTTCGGGAGCTCGGGTCGGCCTACGATCCGTCCGCCGTCGCGTCGGGGCTGAACCTGCTCGGATCGCACGATGCGCCGCGCCTGCGGACCGTGCTGGGCGGCGATCCCGCGCGGGTCCGCCTGGCCATGATGCTCCAGGCGACCCTGCCGGGCGCCCCGTGCATCTACTACGGGGACGAGATCGGGCTGACCGGTGGCAACGATCCGGACTGTCGTGGCGCGTTTCCCTGGGACAAGACGAAATGGGAGCCCGGGCTGCACGAGACCACCCGAGCCCTCCTTCGTCTGCGAGGAGTCGAACCGGCCCTGCGCGACGGACCGCTGGCCGTCGTGGGCGCGGCCGACTCGGCGGTCGCGCTGGAACGCGGAACCGGCGCATCGCGCTTCGTCGTCGCCGCCAACGCCGGCGACGCGCCGGCTCGGCTGGACCTGCGGTTCGCCGACGCGCCTGCCGGCGCCGGCGGCCACCTGGCGCCGATCGACATCCCCGGGCTGTCCGGGACCGGGGAGGCCAGGATCGTCGATGGTCGCGCAACGATCGAGCTGGCGCCGCGCGGCGGGACGGTGCTGCGGGTCGTCTGAGGCGCCTCGCCCCGTATACTCGCCGTCCATGGCCGAACTCCCGATCGACCTCGCTGACGGCCTCCGTGAGCGCTTCGCCCGCATCTTCGACATCGAGGGCAAGATCCCGCGCGCGCTCGACGCGCTGGGTCCGGTCGCTCAGCGCGACGTCGCCCTGCTCGACGGCAGCGAGGGACTTCGGGCACGGCAGCTGCGGGATCTCGGCGCCCGGGTCACATTCGCGCGCGCCGACCGGGCTGGCGGATCGGTCACCTTCGATGCGCCCGACGCGTCGGCCGACGTCGTCGTCAGCTTCTGGTCGTCGTTTCGGGGCGCCGCGCCAGACGAGCTCGCCGAGGCCCGACGGGTCCTTCGACCTGGCGGGCGCCTGCTGGTCGTGCATGACTACGGGCGAGACGACGTCTCCCACCTGCGAGGCGAGCTCCCCGAGTACGGCCCGTGGAGCCGTCGCGGCGGACCGTTCCTGAGGGATGGGTTCAAGGTCAGGGTGGTGCACTGCTTCTGGACGTTCGAGTCGATCGAGGAGGGCAGCGCCTTCCTGTCGGCCGTGTTCGCGGACGTGGGACGTACCGTGGCGACCGCCCTGAAGCGCCCGCGTCTTTCCTACAACGTGGCGATCTATCACCGAACGTTCGGGGAGGCATCCCCGTCGGAAGCCGGCGGCACCCGCGGATGACTCGTACCGATGGGACGCGACGGCCGGCGCAGGCGTCGCGACAGGGTGCGCTGCGCCGTCCGACCGTCACGCCTGGCATGGTCATCCTGGCCGTCGCGCTGATCGGATCGGTGGTCTTCGTGCTCTATGCGATCACTGTTCGCGATGCGTCGCAGATCCCGCTGCTGGCCTCCGGCGCGGTCGCCCTGGGAATCGCGTTCATCGCCCTGTCTGTCTACGCGGTCCGGGCGACCTGGAACGCGGGGCTCGCGGGGCAGAACGGGCGCGCGCTCGCCCTCGCCGTTGCCGGTGGGATGGCGGCAATCGTCGGGAGTGGCTGCTTCGCCGCCGCGATCATCCTGTTCCTGCTGTCCCGACCGCCCGGCTGAGGGGCGCCCGGGCCGGTCACCCCGGGCCGGCCGGGACTCGCGGGGACCCTCTGGTAGACTCCCGCCGTCCCGCCCCCATCGTCTAGAGGCCTAGGACGCCACCCTTTCAAGGTGGAGATCAGGGGTTCGAATCCCCTTGGGGGCACTCCCGCTGTTTTTCGAAGAACGGCCGGGCCGGCGGCGTCCAGTCGATCGTCTCGACCTCGCGATCCCTGACGGTGACTCGCTCGACGAGGATCCGACAGAGTTCCTCGCGTCGAGCCGGCGTGGCAACCGCGATCGCCTCGGGCAGCGCAAGCAGCCGGGTCCGATAGGCATCGAACGAGCGGATCCGATCGTCGTCGGGCAGGGCGGCAAGGGCTGTCCGGACGGCATCCCGTTGGGTCTGGTAGTCGGCGTCGCTCAGGTCACATCGGCTGTCTCCTGAGCGGGCTTGGTCGCCCACATCACTCACTCAGGAGGCCCGAGAAGTCCACACGATGAGAACATCGCGAGCTGGAGGCAACACGAGATCACGTCTGCCTAGTGCCACGTTGGTGGCTCTTCGGGGGCCTATGTCCCCAACCTGAACCCGGAGCCGCCAGGGGCTTTGCGAGGGTCAGGGCGTCGGGCGCTGCAACGATGACGGTCCGAAGCGCCTGCTCAACGCGAAGCTCGTCGAGTTTCCTTGCTATACGCCGCTCGAGGGTGCTGGCGATGTAGGCCGCGTCGATGATCGGCGCACCCGCTCGTCGGTCCAGCTCCGCCATGACCCCCGCGAGCCACTCGAAGTTTTCCCAGAGTGTCGGCATGGCCAGACCAGTTCGTTGTTTCCGGGCGAACGGCGCGAGCATCGCCCAGTAGTCCACGCAGTCGCCGCCGCTGCTGTTCCAGAGAAGCTTCGGATCGATGTGCCC
>JBGPIH010000114.1:0-9900 GCA_041484785.1 Candidatus Limnocylindria bacterium | reverse complement strand
GTGCCGGCCCAGCTCGTGACGAACGCGACGAGGATCGCGAGCGAGATGAGGGTCATCATCCCGGGCTGCCGCTCGGCGAGTTCGCCCCGCGCTCCGCGGATGAACAGCAGGCCGCCGTACAGGAAGACGATCGTGCCGACAACCGCCGGCACGAGCTCCGACCCCGGGACCGACGGGGCGGCGTAACCGAACCACGCCTGGACGTCGGTACTCAGCAGGACGACCGGGATCGTGAGCGCCAGGCTCAGCCAGAACTTGTCGCGGAACATCGTCACCGAGTGACCCTCGTGGCGGTCGTGACCGGCACCGCGACCGACGTGCGCCGTCTGCGTGTCGTCGGCGTGCTCGTGCGTCGACGGATGAGCGCGTCCCGCGGGTGCCGCCGCACCTGGCGTCTCGTCGTGATTTCGATGGTCCATCGGCTTGCCTAGTGTGGCTGGGCAGCGCTCGGCGCGGGTTGCGAGTGGCGGACGAGCGGCGCCTTGCCGAGGGCGGTGCGTGGGATCGCTTCGACGAGAGCGGCCCCGACTGGAATCCCGTGAACGCCGACTCGCTCAAGCTCGGCCGAGACGCTCGCAGCAACGGTGGCCGGATCCACGCCGGCCGCGGCGCCGGCCAGGAGCACGCGGAGGCGCCCGCCCTCGTCGATCACCTGCCATCCCACCACCGGCAGGCGCTCGAGCATCTTGTGGAACACATTCGGATGAACGGTGACGCCGGCGAGCCGCAAGACCTCCTCCTCCCGGCCCTCGATGGCCAGCAGCAGCGCGTAGGGAAGCCTGTCAGGGCACGTCTGGGACGAGGCCGCGACGCGGTCGGAGAGCTCGTATCGGATGAGGGGCTGCGTCCGCGAGGAGAGCCCGGTCACGAGGAGCTTGGCACCGTACTGACCCACGGGAACGGGCTGGTTGTCCTCATCGACGATCTCGGCGATGACGAGATCCTCGTACCGATGGAGGTGGCCGAGACGGCACTCGGACGCGATGCCGGCGGTCTCGGTGGCCGCGTAGACGTTGGTCGCTGGCACCCCAAATGCCCCGCGGATGCGGTCTCGGGCCTCGTTGGTCAGCACTTCCGAGGCGCTCATCACGGCCCGTGGGGACACCGCCAGACGGCCGGCCAGCTGCTCCTCGGCCAGGATCCGGAGGATGGACGCGTAGCCGACGAGCGAGTCAGGGCGGAAGTCATTGAGCTGCCGGACGATCAAGTCGATCGGCTCGGTCGCGTCGAGCCGGAGCGTTGGGACGAACCGCGACGCCACCGTCGCCCCGACGATCGCCGACTGGTGCGCCGGGTTGCGCGACGAGACCACCGCCATCCGCAGGCGGTGCGTCAAGCCCGCGTCGACGCCTGCCCACCGGTAGGCCCGGGCGTAGGAGGCAAGCACGAAGGTCCACTCGACAGGATCGGCCAGGAAGATCCCGCGCCGGCCGGTCGTCCCGCCGGTCGCCGCCACCCGATAGCGATCGCGGAATCGGCCAGTGGCGCTCGCCTTCTCGAGGTATCGCTGGACGTCGGCGAGACGAACCGCCCGATCGGTCACCAACTCGTCGAAGTGCTCCATGACATCGGCCTTGGTGACGACCGGGAGCGCCTGGAGCGGCGCGTTCTCCAGACCGCGGTGGAGGTCTCGGTAGAACGGCGACCGGGCGACGGCGAACGCGCGAAGCTCGGCCAGACGGCGCTGCTGATGCCCCAGCAGCTCGTCGCGCGTCCTGGCGTCGTGTCGGCGAAGCTCGGCGCGAGCCCGGACGAGCCCGACAACCATCCCGACGTTCATCGGAGCGACATCTCGGCTCGAGATCGTCGGCTCCTCCTTGTCGACGACGAAGGCCGTCGACAAATCACATGCCGAGCGAGTAGAGAAGGCCGAAGCTCATCGCGATGACTGCGACGGCCAGGACGGCCTTGACCGCACCGGCGTTCTGCCGATTCCATCGTCCGAGTTTGCCGAGGACTCGCTTGTTCGACACGAACAGCAGGAAGATCACGAGCGGGGCGATGAATGCGAGGTTGTACAGCGCGAGGAGCGCGAGACCCACCGGCCCACCGCCCGAGGCGTTGAGGACGGCAATGATGTCGAGGTAGATCGCGCCAGAGCAAGGCACGGTGCAGATCCCGACGAGTACGCCGGCAAGCAACATGCCGGCCAGGCCGCCGCGCTGCATCGCCCGGTTCATCCAGCCATGCGTCCCAGCTGGCGCCATCATCGACGGTCCGACGCCCGGCAGGAAGACGTCCTTGAGCATCCAGAGCGCCATCACGAGTGCCAGGACGGATGCGCCACGCGCCACGAGGTGGTCCTGGCCAAGCCAGCCGAGGAAGCCGAACAGGCCAAGGCCGATCAAGAAGTAGGTGACCCAGACAGCCCCCACGTAGAGCGACCCGGCGCCCAGGAGCGTCCGGCGTGCCGCGCTGGTCGGCGTTCCGTCAGACGTCACCGCATTGACGAGGGTCAGGGTGTACGTCGCGAACAGCACGAGGAGCGCAAATGCACACGGGTTGAAGCCATCGGCGAACCCGGAGCCGATCACGAGAGGCGTCGTGAGTCCCCCGAAGGTCGCCGTCTCGAACGGTACGAGGGCGACCACGGCGAGCGCCGCAAGCGCGACCAGCCCGAGTGCGCCACCGAGCACGAGCGCCGGGCGGGGGATCCCGATGCCCGCGCTCAGGGCGTGGGAGGTGCCAGCAGCAGGCGGGGTCACCTCCCCGTGGCAGTCCGCCATTGGATCAGGCCTCGACCCGTAGGGTCCCGTGCATGGTGGGCGACTCCTTGCCGCCGCAGCAGGTGTTGCAGTAGAAGTCGTAGTCGCCAGGCATCACTGGAGCGGTGAACGAAAACGCCTGACGGGCCTCGGCCGGGATCTTCACGTAGATGTGCTGGTCGTCCATGATGAAGGTGTGGACGCCGCCTCCGTCGAGGTGCATCGCGTTGTCGGTGTTCCAGAAGTCGAGGTTCACGGTCGCGCCGGCCTTGGCGGTGATCACCTTCGGATCGAATCCGGCCATGGACAGGCGGACCGGCAGCGCGCCCGCGACGGTCGTCTTGTCCCGCTGACCGAGGAAGACGCCGCCTGCGAGATAGAGGCCGGCGCCCAGGACCGCGACGGCGATCAGCCCGAATGTGGCGCCGCGAACGCGACGCGATCGACGCTCGGCGGCCGCAAACTGCGCCGGCGAAGGCTTGGGAATTGCGTGGGCGGCAACCCGCTCGGCCTCCCGGCGGTCGTGGCGCGGGGCCGTCTGCTCGGTGCTCATTGGATCGGCGCCGTCGATGCGGCGACATGATGCTGCTGCATGTAGTCCGGCATCGCCGAGGTCCCTGGGCCCGTTCCGCCGGAGCCGCCCATCATGCCGCCGGAGCCGAAGCCGGAGCCGCCCATCATGCCGCCGGAGCCGCCCATCATTGAGCCCATGCGGGCAGTCAGGTCGAGGGCGCTCGGGCTCGTAGCATCTCGGAGCACGATCGTTCCAGCCGATCCGGCGAGGATGCCGATCGCGAGTGCGCCGGCGGCGAGGGCTGCGGCTATTCGCGAGGTGATCATCGGGAGCTCCCAGCTTCCTGGCGAAGGACGAGCTTGGCTCGCTCGAACTCTTCGGCATTGATCTCGCCGCGCGCGAAGCGAGCCCGCAGGATCGCCTCGGGATCGTCGGCTGGCGCACGGCGGTCGGCACGGACAATCAACCAGACCATGGCGACGAGGGCGAGAATCCAGACCAACATCCAGATCCAGGCACCGGCGTCCGTTCCCCATGCCAAGCCCATCATCCGGGCCTCCAGTCGCATCTCGCCGTTGTTTCCGGCTGATCTCGACACTAGGCGGCTCGGGTCAGGAATCCATGGAGCCGGGTACAAGCCTGGCTCAAGATTGGATCAAGGGGGACCCGGGACTCGACGGCGAGAGGCTGCGCGGGTGGGAGCTGGCCGACAATCAAATCCAGCTGCCACTACGCCCACTCCGCCGTCGCGGCGCGGCGCCGCCACGAGAACTCCCGTCGTTCGGCTCGCACCCGAAGCAGCGCCTGTCGAGCGAGGACGTACGCAACGAACGCGCCCACGAAGACGGTGCCGTCGATGCGCGACACATGGCCGAGGATCAGCAGTTCCGCTGCCAACCCGATCACCAGGCCTGTGGCGCACTCAAGGAGCTGGGCGGGAACGCGGCGAGCACCGACCCTGCGATCGGAGGACCACACGCTCCAGCGGGAGCCGCTGACGCGGCCCGCGCAGCAGCCCGCGAAGAAACACCCAATGCGCCCGATCGCGACGGCGAAGAAGAGGCCCGGTGTTGCACCGTCAAGGAACGCGCCGACCGGCTGACGGAAGGCAAGCAACGAGGCGACTGCCGCAACAGGCGCCACCACCAGGAACCCGTCAACGGCCCAGCCCCCGAGGATCGCCTGCCGCCACGGGCCGGGATGCAGGACCGCGTACCAGACCTTTGCTCCAATCATCCCGGCCACCACCGAGATGAGGAAGACAACCAGCGAGGAACCGACGGCGACACCCTCGTGAGGCAGGATCGCCGCTTGCGTGAACAGGGCGACGAGGACGCCGATGATCCCAAGGGCAGCCCAGCTCCCGGGAACAACCCCAGGTGTTCGGGCGAGGGGCGCCAGCATCGCCCAGCGCGTCCTCACCGGTGCGGATGAGGCGCTCGAGAGAGCTCGCGTTCGCCACGACCACGCCGCGGGCCCAATGGATTCGGCGGTCAGGTGCGGTGCGCCGCGAGCGTCGTGCCCAGGCCTGACCAGCTCCGCGCTAACGGTCCACTCGCCCGGCTGGAGCCCGTAGACCCACGAGCTGACCGACATCGGCCCGCTGCCGGGCACGACCCTCTCGATCCTGTTCTCTTGCACGAAGTTGTCCTGCGACGCGCGTGAACCCGGGACCCCGACGCGCCGTCCGGTCAGGCGGACGGTTGCCGAGTACGGTTCGCCGTCCTCACCAGGGTCGAGGTAGTGGCTGACGACCAGCGCCTCAGGTTCGCACGCCTCGGATCGCGAATCATGCTCTGGCGGCAGTCCGCGGGCCCCGACGGGCCCAGTCGCCGGGTTGGGTACCGAAGCCGGGATCCGGCCCGGTCGAACCTTCGTGCGCTTCGCAGCGGCGGCCCTCCGCCGTGCTGCTCTGTTGTCCATCTTTCTCGCTGTCTTCGATCGTCGACCGGGATCGAGGCTCCCAATCTGGACCTGCCGCGAGCGCGACGACGCCAACCACCGGCACCCTCGGTTCACGGGCCGATTCGCACGCTAGGGCGACCGGAACAAGGACTCAATGGAGAGCGACGCAAGCCTGGATCAAGATTGGGTCAAGCCACAGTTGCAGTCCGCAGAGGTGGTGGCGGCGTGATGGAAACGATGCTCCGCATCAAGGCACGATCTGGATCGTGCCCCTCATGCCGGCCTCGAAGTGGCCAGGCGCGTGACAGGCGAAGGCGAATGGGCCTGAACCCGTGAACGTGTACGTCACCGACTTCGTCTGCATCATCCCGATGTCGGCGACCTCGGGCGTGCCCTCCGTGTCGGTGGCGACATCCGAGGCGGGTCCAACCATGAACTCGTGCGTCGCGAGGCCCATCGTCGTGACCTCGAACGTGATCGTCTCGCCGGCGGCGACCGCAACGACGTCCGGGGAGAACCGGAGGCCCGGTCCGGCGACGATCCAGACGACCCGGGGGCCGGCGACCGTGCCCGTGACGAAGCCCGACGAACCGGGCTCAACCGACGCCGAGCCGGGTCGTGGCAATGTGCCGGTCATCGCTAGACCGGCCAGGGCGAGGATTGCGACCAGCGACACGATCGCAAGCGCACCGCCGAGTCGGACGGTGCGACCACCGCGCGGCATTGGCCCCAGCGCCGCGCGGCTCCGCGCATACTCGTCCCGATCGATCTCGCCTCGAGCCAGGCGGCCGGCCAGGATCGCGCCCGCCTCGTCCGTGGCTGACCTGCCGAGCAGGAGCAGCACGAGGGCAGCGATGAAGCCGATCAGGGCCAGGGCGCCGGCCACCCAGAGCCAGGCGAAGCTCGTCGATCCGTATCCGAACATCATGGGTTGTGCTCCTGGTGGCCCCGATGGCTGCGGAACAGGCCCGGCTGGGGAAGGATCGCCAGCTGAGCTTGCGCGCGACGGGAGAAAGGCGAGGTTACGGCTGGGCGGCTCGGCCGAAGCGTTCGGCACGGACGACCAGCAGGACGCCCAGGCCGATCGCCACGCCCACCAGCACGCCGACGGTCCCAATCTCGAGACTCGACCTCGAACGCGCCGTCACCAGGGCGGCGGCTTCGTTCTTGGGCTCCGCGGCTGCGAGGCCTTCGGCGGCCGTGATCGTGCACTCGGTCGTGAGGGTCTCGTCGCCAATCGCCTGGAACGTGTACGTGCCGGTGGGCAGATGATCCGGGATGGTCAGCGTGACCGCGAACATCCCGTCGGCGTCGGTGGTGACCGCGGGGAACGGGACCACGACGTCGGGGCCAACGAGGTTGATCTGGCGATCGCTGTTCGGCTCGAGTCCGTTTCCGGCGAGGACGACCGTCTCACCGGCGGTGATTTGGGCGGGTTCGACGGAGATGCCCGAAGCTTCCCCGCCCGAGTGTGCGAAGGCCGGAAGCGCAACCACGAATACGAGGGCGACCGAGGCTGCTGCAGCTCGCAGCAGGCGGCTAGACATGGCGGGAGTCCTCCTTGGCTGCGCTCCCTTCCAGGAGCGGGACCACGAAGCCGGCGGATCCCGCGACGAGCAGGATGAGCGCCAGGCAGAATTGGAGCAGGGCGGCCTCGGCGCCGCGAGCGAACGAGTCGAGCCCCATTTGGCCGAGACCGATGCCACCTGCGAGCAGCACGAGCCGGAACAGGCTGGCGCTCATCTCACATCTTCGCGATGTGCGATTGGGGCTGGGTCACCGTCGCGTAAAGCACGAGTGCCACCACGGCCACGGCCACAACGACGCCAACGACAATGAAGATCCGCCGCTTGCGGGGTGACCGATATGGGCTGTGATCGACGAACGGGAGGAGCGCGAGCGCACCGAACAGGACCGCGGGAACCCAGAGGAGCGCCGCCAGGCCGAACCAATTCTCGAACGGGTAGAACGGCAGGAACATCCAGGGCGGCTTCGTGGTCTCGGTGCCCGGGATGGGCCGCGGACCGAGGGCCGCCGGAAGGACGACTGCCAGGACCGTGGTGGCGGCCAAAATCAGCAGGCCGAACCCGGCCATTCGCACGAGATGTGCCGCGAACGTGGATCCGGACTTCACGGGCTGGGGACCGCCGTCTACCGCCGCATCGGCCGCCACTGGCAACGACGAGATCCCATGCCGTTTGACGAGCAGGAAATGGGCAATGAGCGCCAGCGTGCCAAGAGCCGGCAGGATGACCACGTGGGCCATATACAGCCGGCCCAGCAACGGCAGGCTCGCCTCGAAGTCATTGGAGAACCAGAACCCGACGGCGCCGAGCAGCTGGCCCGCCGCGACGTTGTGACCGAGAGCCTCGTAGCCTTCCTGGTCCCACTTCATGACGGTGCCGGTGAAGACCAGGCCCATCGTGATCGCGAGGAGCCCGAGGCCGATCAGCCAGTTCACCTCGCGCGGGCGCTTGTATGACCCGGTCACGAAGATCCGGCCGAGGTGGAGCAGGAGTGTCGCCATCACGACGTTCGAGGTCCAGTAGTGGATCCCGCGAACGATGTCCCCGGCCGGGGCGACGTTCATGATGTAGACGACGCTCTCGCGAGCGGCTCCCGGTGTCGGATGATAGAACTGGGCGAGCCAGACCCCGGTCGCCGCCAGGATCACGAACCCAAAGAAGGTGATCCCGCCCAGGATGTAACCGATGCGGTTCGCGTGTGCCGGGACCGGGTAGGCGAGGCCGGACAGCCCCAGCCGCTCGTCGATCGCCGACCACCTGCGGCCCCACTGACTCCGCGCTGGGAGCGGCACACTGGCCATGCCAGGTTCCCTTCCGCCCTTGACGGCGTGCCCAAATGTGGCGTCGGTCAGGGCCTGTACGCAGACCGCTGCGGGTTCGTCGGCTGGCGCCGACGTGACCACCGTAGTCGCGGGCAGGGCGAACATCCATGGAGCCAGGCGCAAGCCTCGCTCAAGATTCCGTCAAGCGCCCGGCAGCGAGACTGAGAACGTCGATCCGGTGCCCGCTCCGTCTGATTCGGCCCATGCCCGTCCGTTCATCGCTTCCGCCAGCGCCTGGACGATGGCCAGGCCGATGCCCGAGCCACCCAGCGCGCGGGAGCGGGATGGGTCGATCCGGTAGAAGCGCTCGAAGACCTGGGCGCGCTGCTGTGGCGTCAGGCCCGGGCCATGGTCACGAACCGCGATGACGACCTCGGAACCGGCGCGCACCGCGACCGAGACCGCAGCGCCGTCCGGGCTGTAGCGGATCGCGTTGGTCAGGTAGTTCATCACGATCTGGGCAACCCGATCTCGATCGGCGTTCACGAGGAGTGGCGCGGTCGGCAGCTCCGCCGCGAGGGAGATCCGGCGGGCCGCAGCCGCGGGCCCCACCTGTTCGACGACTTCGCGGATGACGGCCGGTGCATCGACGGCTTCGATCTTGAGCGGCAGCTGGCCCGCCTCAGCGCGCCACAGGTCCTGGAGGTCGTTGACGAGACGGGTCAGGCGAGCGGTCTCTCGACGCAGCAGGGCCCACGTGTCGGGGCCGGCCGAGACCACGCCGTCCTCGATGCCCTCGAGGTAGCCATCAAGGGTCGACAGCGGGGTCCGCAGCTCGTGGGCGACATCGCCGACGAGCTGGAGCCGCCGGCGCTCGGTCGCTTCCAGCGAGTCCGTCATCTGGTTGAACGAGGAGGCAAGTTCGCCGATCTCGCCCGCGCCGCCGGTCGGAACGCGCTCCGCATGGTGACCCGCGGCGATCCGTCGCGCTGCGGCCGCGAGGCGGGTGACCGGCCCGGCGATCCGGGACGACAGTGCGAGGCTCACCGCGAGCGCGGCCACGATTGCTGCGGCGAGCGCAGCCACAAGTGCGGTGCGGACGGCCTCCCGGAAGGCGGCGAGCGTGGCCTCGTCCATGGCCGTCCCCGCCGGATCGTTCGGTCCGTGGCCCATCGCCGCCGCGAAGTAGCCCGGGCCGACGAGGCTCACCGCTACGAGGATCGTTCCGAGGACCGCGCCAGCGACGACGAGGTTCGCCAGAAGGAGGCGGCTGCGGAGCGATCGCGGGAGGCGCATCAGACCGACTCGCTGAGGCGGTATCCGACACCACGGACGGTCTCGACGAACCCTTCGCCGATCTTGTGGCGGAGGTTCGCGACATGGACGTCGACGAGGTGGTCGTCGCCCACGAACGCGGGCCCCCAGACCCGGTCGAGGAGCTGGCTGCGGCTGATCACGACGCCGGGATCGCGTGCGAGCGCGGCGAGGATGTCGAACTCGGTCGCCGTCAGGACGATGGCGCTGCCATGGACGGCAACGGCCCGCCGCGCTGGATCGACAACCAGGTTCGCACCGGGCGGTGTCGGCGTCGCGGTGTGCGGGCGGCGTAGCAGCGCCTTGACGCGGGCGACGAGCTCGCGCGGCGAGAAGGGCTTGACGAGGTAGTCGTCAGCCCCGACTGACAGCCCAACGATCCGGTCGATCTCCTCGGACCGTGCGGTCAGCATGAGAACGTACGCGTCGGAGAACGTCCGGATCTGCCGGCAGACCTCGACCCCGTCGAGCCCGGGGAGCATGAGGTCCAGGACGATCAGATCGGGTTTGTCGGCTCGAACCTGCTCGACCGCGGCCAGCCCATCCTCGACCGTACGCACCGTGAAGCCTTCCCGCTCGAGGTAGCCACGGACGAGCTCGAGGATGGGCGGTTCATCGTCGACGACAAGGATGCTCGGCATGGATCTCACGCCCTCGATCGTATCCCCCTCGCG
>JBGPIH010000113.1:0-10053 GCA_041484785.1 Candidatus Limnocylindria bacterium | reverse complement strand
GGGAATGAGACCGCGACCGGCGGGACACCGCCCTCGGGCACGACGATGAAGCCACCGTTGACGAATCCGATGAACAGGATGAAGAGGCCGATGCCAACCCCGATCGAGCGCTTCAGCGCGAGCGGGACGGCGTCCATGATCGCTTCGCGCAGGCCGGCCAGGACGAGGACCGTCACGACGATCCCCTCGAGGACGATCACGCCCATCGCCCCCGGCAGGGTCAGCCCTTTGCCGAGGACGAGGGTGAAGGCGACGACACCGTTGATGCCGAGACCGGCGGCCAACGCCAGGGGATAGTTGCCGACGACGCCCATCAGGATCGTCATCACCCCGGCCACCAGGGCCGTGGCCGCCGCCGCGGCCGGCACGTCGATTCCAGCCGCGGACAGGATCGACGGGTTCAGGAAGATGATGTAGGCCATGACCATGAACGTGGTCAGGCCGGCGCGCGCCTCCGTGACCAGGTCGGTCCCGCGTTCCGCGAACTTGAAATAGGCCGCCAGGCCATCGCCGGCCGCGCCGGCCGTGCCGGACGTTCCGGACGTGCCGGGCGTGTCAGACCGAACTTCTGCCACCGGACTCCCTGCCTCCTTGCCCTCGATGAACGCGCCGGGCCCCTGGGGCGGGCTCGGGCCGCGCCTGAACATCGATCGGCGATCATGCCGTCCACGATCGCCATGCCCGTACCGCTGACCGGCCGCCGCTCGGCCGGCCTCCCGATCCGGCTACTCCTCCTCGTGGGCTTCGAGGCCGAGCAGCTCCATCTGGACGTACTCGCTGGTGTCGAACTCGAGTTGGCGCGGAGCGAACGGTGAATGGTCCTCGCCGGCCGGGCCGATCGGCGCGAACTCCACGACCACCCGCTCGTCACCCTGGACGAGGGTGTAGACGAGGAGCTGATCGGGGCGGGTCTCGAACTCGAGGTGCTCGAACGAGTCGATGTTGAGGGTGATCGCCAGGGGCGTGAAGTAGGTGGAGATGTCGTCGGCGTCCACCACGATCCGTTCGACCCAGCCGGTCCCGTGGCTGATCACGTCGCGGCCGCGCAGGTAGCGGTAGCTGACGGTCTGCTTGAGGAGGGGGCGCAGGAGGTGGAGCATGTCCGATCGGGAGGACACGACGCCCTGGTTCACGAAGAACTTGGCCGCCGGCAGGCTCGGCACGCGGTGCGTCTCCTCGGGGCACGGAGGGTGGACGGACGAATGCGATGGTACCGCACGCGGTGGGCGCCGATGACCCGAATCCGGGCCCGCGTATCATCCTTGCCATGCTCCTGGCGCTCGACATCGGCAACTCCAACGTCACGATCGGCCTGTTCCGGGCCGGAGCGCTGCTGAGCACCCGTCGCGCGGCGACGAATCCCCGGGCAACCGCGGATGAGCTGGAGCTGCAGCTCAGCGGTCTGCTCCAGCTCGACGGGGTCGTCCTTGCCGACCTGGATTCGATCGTGATGGCGTCCGTCGTCCCGACCGCCAGCACCGCGATCGAGGCGATAGCCGAACGCCACGACCTTCCGCTCCTGGTCGCGACGGCGGGCACCGTGCCGCTGGCCGTCCGGGTCGATCGGCCAGGCGAGGTCGGCGCCGACCGACTGGTCAATGCCCTGGCGGCAGCGCGCCTCTACGGCACCCCGGTCGTGGTGGCCGATTTCGGGACCGCAACGACGCTCGATTGCGTGGCCGCCGACGGCGCCTATGTCGGAGGGGCGATCGCGCCCGGCCTCGAGCTCGGCCTGGAAGCCCTTGCGACACGAACCGCGAAGCTGCCCCGGGTGGAACTGCGGGCGCCGGACCGGGCGATCGGGCGCGACACCGTCGGCGCCATCCAGTCCGGGTCCGTGCTCGGCTACCAGGCGCTCGCCGCCGGCCTGCTCGAGCGCGTGCGCGCCGAGCTCGCGGAGGCGAACGGCGTGTCGCCGGCCGAGGTCAAGGCGATCGCCACCGGCGGGCTGTCGCGAGCGGCCTGGGTCCGGGGCGTTCGCGGGTTCGACATCGTCGATCCGGAGCTGACGCTCAAGGGCCTGGCGATCCTGCACGCCGAGGTCGGTGGCGGCGAGCCCCTCGAGCTGGGCCTCTCGTGACCGGCCAACCGGCCGGCCGGCTGGCCGGGCGCCTGATCGGCCTTGGCGTCACCGGCTCGATCGCCGCCTACAAGGCCGTCGAGCTCCTGCGCCTGCTCCGCGCCGAGGGCGCCGACGTCTCGGTCATGCTGACGCCCGCCGCGACCCAGTTCGTGGGACCGCTGTCGTTCGCGGCATTGTCGCGCCATCCGGTCGAGACCGACCTGCTCGGCCTGCTGCCGGACGGCCGAATCGGACACATCATCGTGGGCGACAGCGCCGACGCCATCGTCGTCGCGCCGGCGACGGCCCATTTCCTGGCTGCCATGGCGATCGGCCTCGCTGGCGACGTGGTGACGGCGACCTGCCTCGCCACGAGGGCGCCGGTCATCGTGGCGCCGGCGATGGACGGCGACATGTGGACGCATCCGGCAACGAGGGCCAACGTCGCCCACCTGCGTGCGGACTTCGGCTACTCGATCGTCGAGCCGGAGCAGGGCGCGCTCGCGTCGGGTCAGTCGGGCGTGGGACGTCTCGCCGAGCTGGGGGCGATCGTGGATGCCGTCGTTGCCGCCGTCGGCGATCGACCGGTCCGCGCTCCGGATGCCGCTGCCCGCCCGCCGGTCGTCGTGGTCGCGCGCGACGCGGACCTCACCGGCCGGCACATCGTGGTGACGGCGGGCGGAACCCGCGAAGCCATCGACCCGGTCCGCTTCATCGGCAATCGCTCGACCGGGAAGATGGGCGTCGCCATCGCCGACGCCGCCCTCGCGCGCGGGGCCCGGGTGACGCTGATCGCCGCGAACGTCGAGGTCCAGCTTCCCGCGGCGGCGGCAGTCGTCCGGGTCGATTCGACGGCCGACCTGCGATCGGCGCTCCTGCGGGCGACCCACGCCGCCGACGGCTCCGCCGGCTTCGATGCCCTCGTGATGGCGGCCGCAGTCGCGGACTTCCGGCCGGTCGCCCCGTCCGATCGGAAGATCGAGCGGAGTTCGAGGCTCTCGATCGAGCTGGAGATGACGCCGGATCTGCTGGCCGAGATCGGCCGCATCGCCCACGGCCTTGACAGCGAGGGCGCGCCGACGCGCGCGCCGCTCAGGCCGGTTCCGATCCTGGTCGGCTTCGCCGCCGAGACCGGCTCGCTCGCCCGGGCCGGCGAGAAGCTGCAGCGCAAGGGCGTGGATCTCCTCGTCGCCAACGATGTGACCGAGCCGGGGTCAGGCTTCGGGACCGACACCAATCGGGTCACGATCCTGGCCGCGGACGGTTCGCGCGACGGGCTGCCGACCCTCTCCAAGCGGGAGGTCGCCGAACGGTTGCTCGATCGCCTGGCGCCGGCGCTGGACGAGCGCGACGCGGCCCGCCAGACTGACGCTACGACCGAACCGAGCCGGGAGCCAGCATGAGCGCGACACCAGGAACCCCACGCCGCCTTTCCGTCGTCGACATCGCCAAGCTGTACGCCGATGGCGCACGCATCCCGATGCTGACCGCCTACGACTACCCGACCGCGAAGTTGCTCGACGAAGCCGGCATTCCGCTGATCCTCGTCGGCGACTCGGTCGGCCAGGTGATGCTCGGCTACGAGACCACGGTGCGGGTGACGATGGCCGAGATGATTCACCACACCAAGGCCGTCGTTCGCGGCAGCCAGCGTGCGCTCGTCGTGGCGGACATGCCGTTCCTCTCGTATGCGGCGCCCGAGGAGGCGCTGGAGAACGCCGGCGCCTTCCTTCGCGAGGCCGGAGCCCAGGCGGTCAAGGTGGAGGGCGGCGTTCGCACGGCGCGGGTCATCGAGACGCTCGTGCGGGCCGGAATCCCGGTCATGGGACACATCGGGCTCACCCCGCAGGCGATCAATGCGATCGGCAAGGTCCGCGTGCAGGGCAAGACCCGCGACCAGGCGCGCGCGCTCATGGCCGACGCCCAGGCCGTCCAGGAGGCAGGCGCCTTCTCGATGGTCGTGGAGCTCGTGCCGGAGCAGCTCGCCGCGGCCATCACCGAGCGACTGCGGATCCCGACGATCGGGATCGGAGCGGGCGCCGGCTGCAGCGGGCAGGTCCAGGTGATCACGGACCTGATCGGCCTGGGCGATTTCGTGCCCCGCCATGCGAGGCCGTACGCTCACGTCCGCGAGACGATCCTCGAGGCGGCGACCGCCTACGCCGCGGATGTCGCCGCCGGAACCTTCCCGGGCCCCGAGCAGACCATCCGGATGGATGACGCCGTGCTGGACGAGGTGCTCGGTCGCGGTGCGCCGGACCAGCCCACCGGGGCACTCCCGATCGGCGGGATTCCGCTCGACCGCGACCTCTGAGCGTTCATCGAACCCGCTTGAGCCGGATCGTCCGAACTCGCCTCGAGCTCCGGGCCGCCCTGAAGGACGTGGCACGCCCGGTCGGTGTGGTCCCCACGATGGGTTGGCTGCACGACGGGCATCGGGCGCTGATGCGGCAGGCACGCATGGCCGAAGCCACGACGGTCGTGACCATCTTCGTCAATCCGCGCCAGTTCAACGTGGCCGACGACTTCATGCAGTACCCACGGAGCGAGGCCCGCGATCTCGGCATCTGCGAGGCCGAAGGGGTCGATCTCGTCTTCGCCCCGACGGCGTCCGAGGTGTACCTGCCCGGGTTCGACACCATCGTGTCCGTCGGTGCGGTCGCGCAGCCGCTCGAAGGGGCGGCCCGTCCCGGCCATTTCGACGGCGTCGCGACCGTCGTGGCCATCCTGTTCGGGCTGGTCCGGGCGGATCGTGCCTACTTCGGCCAGAAGGACGCCCAGCAGGTGATGGTGATCCGCCAGATGGCCCGCGACCTGGCCATCCCCACCGAGGTGATCGCCTGTCCCACCGTGCGTGAGCCCGATGGCCTGGCGCTGTCGTCGAGGAACGTCCACCTCAGCCCCACCGAGCGGGCCGCCGCTCCGATCCTCCATCGGGCACTGCTGGCCGCCCGCTCCCGCTGGGAGGCGGGCGAACGGTCGGCCGACGTGCTGCGCGGTGCGATGCACGAGACGCTGGCCGGCGAGCCGCTGGCCAACGTGGAGTACGTCTCGGTGGCCGACGGCACGACCCTGACGGAGCTCGACCGCCTGGACGGCCCGGCCCTGCTCTCCCTGGCCGCCCGCTTCGGGACGACTCGCCTCATCGACAACGAACCGCTGGGCGCCGGCCCCGCGGCAGGCTGAGCCGGCCTTGGCTGCCGGGCGCCGGATCTTCCTGGCTTACCTGGTCTACTTCGGCGCCATCGGCGCGTCCTACCCCTACCTGCCGGTCTTCTACCGCGACCTGCGCCTCACCTTCGAGGAGATCGGCCTCCTGACCGCGATCCAGGCGGCGACCCAGCTCGCCCTCGGACCGATCTGGGGCGGGCTGGTCGATCGCTTCCCGCGGGTCGGGCTGACGCTCCCCGCGGCGGCCGCGGTTGCCGCCGTCGGTGGCTTCATCCTGTTCCTGGCCAACGACTTCGCGAGCGTGCTCGCCGGATCGATGCTGCTGTTCGCCGGCCTGGCCGGCATCGGCCCGACGCTCGACGCGCGGACGCTCGAGACGCTCGGTCCGGACGGCCGCCATCGATACGGCCAGGTGCGCGCCTTCGGATCGTTGGCGTTCGTGGTCGTGGCCCTGCTGGTCGGGCTGCTGCTCGAGCTGCGGGGCTCGCGGACGCTCTTCTGGGTCTACCTGCCGTGCCTCATCGGCACCGTGCTGGTCACCGCCACGATCCGACGTCGCGGGACGACCCGCTCGGTGAGCATGCTGCGCGGCGCCGGCCAGATCCTGGGCGCGCCCGGGATGCTGTTCTTCTTCGCCGGCTTCACGATCGTGTGGTCGGCCCTCACCGCGGCCAATGCCTTCTACTCCATCCAGGTCGTGGCGCTGGGCGGCAGCACGGCACTGGTCGGCATCACCTGGGCGTTCGGGGCCATCATCGAGGTGCCGCTGATGTATGCCTTTCCCCGGCTGGGCGCCCGCTTCGGGACGGAACGGCTGCTGGTCTTCGGAGCGCTCGTGTTCATGCTCCGGGCGGTCCTTGCCGCGGTCGCGGTCGAACCCCTGGCGCTCGTGCTCATCGCCCCGCTCGAGGGTCTGGGGTTTGCCTGTGCCTTCGTCGGCGGCGTCACCGTGCTGGCGGCCCGGCTCCCGGGGTCCCTGGGTGGCACCGCGCAGGGGCTGTTCTCGGCGAGCGCCGGGCTTGCCACGATCATTGGCTCGGTGGTCGGCGGCACGATCGCCGGAGCCGTCGGGATCCCCGGGATGTTCGCGACGAGCGGGGCGATTGCGCTCGTCGGCGCGATCGTGATCGGCTATGCGATCCTCGGGCCGCGGGCCAGGATCGGCCCGGCTCGCGCGACGCAGCCCGGGCTCGTTGCCAGCGCGTCGGCGCTGAACGGACCCGACATCGGCGGTTGACGCCGGGAGCGGTGGGCTCGCGCGATCAGCCGGCGCCGACCGTGCCGGCCGCCACGCCGAGGATCCGGTCGATGAACAGATGCTCCCAGACGAGCGCCTTGATCTCGGCGATCTTGCCGAGATCCGAAGGATGGGTCTTGACCAGCAGGTCGTGGACCTCCGACGCGACGACGTAGGTGTCCTCCGGGACCAGCGTGGCGAACAGATCCGCCGCGTGGATCGCATCAACGACCACCTGGTCCGGCCGGTAGCCGCCGGTGAGCACGAGCCCGAGCGCGCCGTTTCCCTCCCCGCCGGCATCGACGTGCGCACCGGTGATCGCGAGGATGACGTCGGTCCGGTCGCCCGGCACGATCACCAGGCTGCGCGGGCCGATCCGCTGCAGCATGTGGTCGGGCTCCATCGCCCCGATGGCCACGCCGCCGATCACCAGGTCGAGATCCGGCCCGGCATTGAGGGTCTTGCCGTGGACGCCCTCGAGGACCATCGCCAGCGTGGGGTTGGAGAGGATCGGGCGGTACGGCAGGACGCCCAGGAGCGGGATGCCGTGCAGGGCGAGGCCACGCTCCAGCGTCCGGGCGAGACCGGGCTTGGCGTCGAGGTCGACCTTGTTCACGATGGCCCCCGCCACCTGGACCCCGTTTCGTTCGAAGAGCGAGGCGTTGAGCACGATCTCATCGATCGGCCGGCCGACGCCGCCCTCGGAGACGATCACCGCGGGCGCCCCGAGCATCGCGGCGACGGCCGCGTTGGAGAGGCCGATGACGGCACCGACCCCGGCGTGTCCGGTTCCCTCGATCAGCAGGATCTCGCGATCGCGGCCGAACGCCGCGTGGGCGGCCCGGATCCGGGCCGGCAGGTCCTCCACCACGGCCCCCTCGATGTACGCCTGGGTGAAACCGCGCGGGATGTGGACCGGGCTCATCTGGGTGAGCGGCTCGATCAACCCGAAGACCTGCCGCATCAGGATCGCATCCTCGTCCGCCGGGACGCCGTCCTCGATGATCGTTCGCTGACCGACCGGTTTCATGAAGCCGGTCGACAGGCCTCGGCGACGGAACCCATCGAGGACACCGAGGCTGACCGTGGTCTTGCCCCGGTTCTGCCCGGTCGCGGCGAGGTAGATGTGGCGCACGGCGCCGATCAGCTGCGGCTGGCGGTCTTGCGCTCGATGAGCTGGATCGCGTCGCGCAGCCGGCCGAGTGTCTCGGCCTCCACGGCATCCGGCTCCAGGTATGGCCCGAGGCGTTCCATGATGTCGGCCACCAGGCCGAGGAAGACGCTCGCGTCGGCCATGAAGAACTGCGGCTCGTTGTTGTAGCGGACCAGGGTCAGCCGTCCCTGCAGCACGCGGCGCTCTTCCACGTGGGCGATCTGGGTCGCGAAGTTGTGGCCCTGGATCCCGTCGGGGTTGTTGAGGAAGTTCAGCGCGTTGTCGATGGCCAGGCCGAATCGCGCCCGCCACGCGACGAGCCGCTCGTGCAGCTCCGAGGGGATCCGGACCTCGGCGACTTCGTCGAAGACCTCGGGCGCGACGGTCAGCAGCCCGACCAGGGTGGTGCCTGCCCGCGGCCCGAGCATGACCTGGAGGCTGCGCTCGAGGGTGAAGACCTCCGAATCGAAGCGCGGGCTGGTGATGACGTCGGTCAGCAGGTCCTCGACGTTGTCGAGAACTCCCGGCTCCGCGACGGCATTGGCCAGGTGGAGGATCTCCTCCTTGAACAGGAACTTCTCTTCGTGGTCGAGCATGGCCGCGATGGTAGCACCGGCGAATCGATGAGCCCCGACCGGCGGGTCGGGGCTCATCCTCGGTAGCTGCTCGAGCGGCCGATCTATGGGTAGAGGCCGCGCATGTGCATCGCATCGGCGACCCGCTCCACGGCCAGCAGGTAGGCGGCCGTGCGCATGTCGCACGACTCCCGCTTGGCAATGGCCAGGGTCTCGCCAAACGCCCGGGTCATGATCACCCGCAGCTTGTCGTTGACCGCGGACTCGGTCCACTGGTCGCGGTTGAGGTCCTGGACCCACTCGAAGTAGCTGACGGTGACGCCGCCGGCGTTGCACAGGATGTCCGGGATCATGAAGACACCGTTGCGAGCCAGGATCTGGTCCGCATCGGGGGTCGTCGGGCCGTTCGCGGCCTCGGCGATGAGCCTGGCCTTGACGTTGCCGGCGTTCCGCTCCGTGATCTGGTTCTCGAGGGCCGCCGGGATGAGGATGTCGCAGTCGACCTCCAGGATCTCGGCGTTGGTGATGTCCTTCGCACCCGGGAAACCCTGGACCGTCCCGTGCTCCTTCTTCCAGCCAACGACCCGGGCGATGTCCAGGCCGTCGGGCCTGTGGATGCCACCGGTCGAGTCGGAGACGGCCACCACGGTGGAGCCTTCCTGGGCGATCAGGCGGGCGGCGATCGAGCCGGCGTTGCCGAAGCCCTGCACCGCGACCCGTGCCGTGGTCAGGTCCATGCCGAGGTGGCGGGCCGCTTCGACGATCGTGTAGACGCAGCCGCGTGCCGTCGCCTCGTTGCGACCCTCGGAGCCACCCAGGCTGATCGGCTTGCCGGTGACGACGCCCGGGACCGTGTAGCCCTGGTGCATCGAGTAGGTGTCCATGATCCAGGCCATGACCTGGGCGTTGGTGTTGACGTCCGGCGCGGGGATGTCGCGCTCGGGTCCGATCAGGACCTCGATCTCCGTCGCAAAGCGGCGGGTCAGTCCCTCGAGCTCCTTCTGGCTCAGCTTCTTGGGATCGACGATGACGCCGCCCTTGCCGCCGCCGTACGGAATGCCGACGACCGCGCACTTCCACGTCATCCACATCGCGAGGGCCTTGACCTCGTCGATGGAGACGTTCTGGTGATAGCGGATCCCGCCCTTGGCCGGGCCGCGACCCAGGTTGTGCTGGACGCGGTAGCCGGTGAAGACGCGGACTGTCCCGTCGTCCATCTTGACGGGGAACGTCACGGTGAGCGCGCGACGGGGCTCGCGCAGGACCTGGCGGAGCCCCGGGTCCAGCTTCAGGTGCTCGGCCGCGAGGTCGAACTGCTGCTGGGCGACGGCCCATGGGTTGATCGTCTCGGCGATCTGCTCGGTGGTCATGGAGCGGAGGTCCTCCTGCTCGATCGCCCGGAACGCGGGACGACCGCTGCGATCGCCGCCCCTCCGGGACGGCCACGCTGCCGCCTCCGGGACGGCTGCCGGTCGGGACGTTGCGGGCCCGCCTCGCGGGACCGTTCCTCCACGACGGAGTGTTGAAGCTGGGCCGATCATCCGGCCGTGTCCCGTCCCGCCGCGAGGGCCGAACGGGGACGCAGGCTCCGGGCGGAATGGCCCGGTCACCGACGGCAATGGTACCGAACCCGGCCCGTATCCGCTTCGCAACCTTTCGTCCGGCCCCGGGACGACCTCCGGTGCCTTGATCCGGGCTGCGCAGACTCTCGCGGCGTCAGCGCCGGAGCAGCATGACCGCTCCGACCGCGCCGGGGCCAAGGTGGGGACCCACGGACGGGCCGACCGTCTGGATGCTCACGTATGCCGGGTCCACGCCGCCGGGAATCGCACCCACGACCGCGTCTCGGAACGCC
>JBGPIH010000112.1:0-10068 GCA_041484785.1 Candidatus Limnocylindria bacterium | reverse complement strand
GCCTACGCGACCGCGATCCAGTACACCCCGAACGTCGTGAAGGTCTACAGCCCGAACGCGACCTGGGCGCGGGTCAAGGCGGCGGTCGCCGGCGCGTCGGTGGTGATCTACCTTGGCCACGGCAACGGCTGGCCGAGCCCGTACGCCTACGACGCTCAATACAAGACCAAGGACGGCTTCGGGCTGAACGCGGTCGAGGGGGCTGGCGACAGCAACCGGGTCTACTACGGGGAGCCGTACATCGCAACGCTCGATCTCGCGCCGGGCGCCGTCGTGATCCTCAACCACCTCTGTTACGCCTCGGGCAACTCGGAATCCGGGGCCGCCGAGCCGACGCTCGACGTCGCCAGGCAGCGTGTCGACAACTACGCATCGGCGTTCCTGCAGGCAGGCGCGGGCGCGGTGATCGCGGATGGCCACTCGGGAGTGGGGGGCTACCTGCGAGACCTGTTCGCGACCAGCCAGTCGATCGAGTCGCTGTGGGCCAATCAGGCCGATGCGAGCGGCAACATCGTGTCGTTCCCGTCGGTGCGGACCCCGGGCGCGGTCGCCTTCCAGGATCCCCAGACGCCAACTTCGGGGTTCTACCGCTCGCTGGTGGTCCGATCGGCGAGCTCGACCAACAGCGGCATCGCCTCCGGGGTCGCCGGCGACGCGGGCGCCGATCCAGCCGGCCTCTCGATCCCGGGCAACGCGTCCGTCTCGACAGACGCGGCCAACCTGTTCGCCGATCCCGGTTTCGGCTCGTCGCCGGTCCGGACACTCCCCGCCGGGACGCGCCTGCGTATCCTCGGCCAGCCTGGCCAGGTCACGGCCCAGGCGGCGCCGCTCGTCCAGGTCCAGGGCCTGGACGACCCGACCATCAGCGGCTACGTGGCCGTCAGCGACCTCGTGCCCCGTGACAGCACGCCTCCGACCCTGACCGGGCTCGATCTCGGTGGCGGCTCGTTGTCCCCCGACGGCGACGGCGTCGCCGATCAGGCGACCCTGAGCGGCCAGTTCAGTGAACCGGTCGATTGGACGCTGACCATCTCCAGCGCGTCGGGCGGGACCGTCTTCCAGCAGGCCGGCAGCGGATCCAGCCTGCAGGTGGTCTGGAGTCCGCTGGCGAGCGGCCAGCCCGTGCCGGAGGGGACCTACACCGTCAGCGTGTCTGCCGTGGACGCGTGGCAGAACCGCCTGCCCGAGGTGCGCGCGAGCATCTCCGTGGACATGGTCGGGTCGCAGCTCGTGGCACTGTCGCCGGCGGCCACCGCGATCTCGTCGTTCTCCCCCAACGGCGACGGCTACCGCGACACGGTCGCATTGAGCGCGACCACCTCGAAGCCTGGCTCGCTCGCGGCAAGCGTGCGCGACACGTCCGGAACGACGCTCAGGACCTGGTCGGTTGCTTCGAGCGGCCTCCCGACAGCGGTCACGTGGGATGGTCGCGACACAGCCGGCAACGTCGCCCCGGACGGGCGCTATGTCGTGTCGATTGCCCCGCTGGATGGCGGCGGCAACGTCGGCGCCGCCCAGCAGCGGACCGTCAGCCTGGTGTCCGCGCTCCGCGCCGTCGCGAGCTCCGTGCCGGTCTTCTACCCGCAGGATCTCGATCGGCTCGCCCCGACCACCACGCTCTCGTTCAGCCTCGCCCGGCCGATGACCGTCACCTGGACCCTGCGCGATACCGCGGCCAAGGTCATCGACACGCACCTCTCGGCGGTCGCCCTGCCGGCCGGCAGCCAGAGCTGGGTGTTCGACGGTCGGCGCTCGGATGGGACGATGCTGCCGGCCGGTCGCTATCTCTCGTATGTCGTGGCCAGCGACGGCTCGGTCGTCGTCGCACAGTCGGTCGCGTTCGAGGCCGACGCGTTCGTGGTCAAGCCCAGTGACGCCACGCCGGGCCGCGGCCAGTCGATCACGGTCACCGTGACCTCGGCGGAGCCCCTCGCGGCCAGCCCGCGCCTGTCGGTCTACCAGCCCGGTGTCACCGCGTGGAGTGCCGCGCTGGCCCGGGTCTCGGGTTCCACCTACCGGGCCACGATCAAGCTCCGGTCCGGTGGCAGCAGCGGAACCGTGTCGTTCAAGGTGACCGGCGTGGACGTGGCCGGCGCCACGCAACGAACGACCCGGGCCTACCCGCTCCACTGACCGCACCAGACCGCACCAGACCCACCCGTACCAGGCCCGACCGGGACCATCGGCCGGTAGACCCGATCGAAACCGCTGCCTAGAGTCGGACGTCCTGGCTCCGCCGATGAGGAACGCCGTGTCGTTGATTCCACGCCGCCCGACCGACCGATCCCGTCGAGTAGCAGGGCCGCGCGCCGCCGGCGTCCTGGCCGGTCTGCTCCTCGTGCTCGCGACGGCTCCGGTGGCCGGCGTCGGGGCGGCGGTGCCAGCGGGAGCTGACCCGACCGCGGATGCGACCGGGGCAGTCCATCCCTCGATTCAGTACGAGGAGGCGCTCGCCCACGCCAACGACACCATCCCGTTCACCGCCGGCGCCCGTGTCAGCGTGCCCTTCGCGCCCCGTTCGGCCGATCGCTGGACGATCGACGGGAAGGGGCCACAGACACTGCCCGCCGGTCGGCTGACCGGCAAGTCGATCCTGGACGCGGGAGCCGGCCCGGGCACCCAGACCGACCCCGCCCGGACCGTCGCGCCGGCGCTGCCGTCGGGTCCGGTTGACGCCCCGACGCTCGATCCGTCGGCCAGCATCGCCACCCACCTCGCCGCCGTCGTCGACCCGGGCGGCCTGCGCCGGGAAGTGTTCGGCTTCCTGCCCTACTGGGAGATTGCCGACCCATCGACGACCCTGGACTGGGAGAAGCTCTCCACGATCGCCTACTTCGGCGTCGGGGCGGCTGCCAACGGTGACCTCCAGCGCCAGGAGTCTGACGGCTCCACGAGCCTCGGATGGAGCGGCTGGACCAGCTCGAACCTCACGAGCGTCATCAACGCGGCACATGCGAACGGCGCCCGGGTCGTCCTGACCGTGCAGAGCTTCGGCTGGACCTCGAGCCAGCTCGCCCACCAGAAGGCGCTGCTCGGCAACGATGCCGCCCGGGCCAATCTGGCCCGCCAGATCGCGGCCGCCGTGCGCGATCGGGGCGCCGACGGTGTCAACCTCGACTTCGAGCCCATCGCGGCGACCTATGGCGACGAGTTCACGTCGCTGGTCCAGTCGATTCGGGCCGAGCTCGACGCGATCGCGCCCGGCTACCAGCTCACCTTCGACACGATGGGCTGGATCGGCAACTACCCGATCGAGGCGGCCACCGCTCCCGGCGGCGCCGATGCGGTCGTGATCATGGGATACGACTACCGGACCGGCTCATCGGGGACCGCGGGCTCGGTCTCGCCACTCGGCGGGCCCGCCTTTGACCTTGGCGACACGCTGGCCTCGTATGTCAGCCGGATCCCGGCCTCCAAGGTGATCCTGGGCGTGCCGTACTACGGCCGGGCCTGGTCGACCTCGTCGTCCGCCCTCAACGCGAGTACCGTCTCCGCCGCCCAGTACGGCGCGTCGGTCGCGGTCCTGTACGGGACGGCGCTCGACTTCTCCACCCAGTACGGCCGTCAGTACGACCCCGTCGAGGGCGCGGCCTGGACCACGTACCAGCGCCAGAACTGCACCGCGACGTACGGCTGCGTGACCGCCACCCGCCAGCTCTACTACGACGACGCCGAATCCCTGGCGTCGAAGTACGACCTGATCAACAGCTACGACATCCGGGGGGTGGGGATCTGGGCACTCGGCTACGACGGGTCGCGGCCGGAGCTCTACCAGGTCCTCAAGGACAAGTTCATCACCGACACGATCCCGCCGGCGATCACCGGGTCGACGGTCACGCCGCCCGACTTCTCGCCCAACGGCGACGGACACCTGGACAGCTCCACGGTCAGCGTCGCGGTGACCGGCCTCGTTCGCTACGGCTGGGTGGTCGAGCCGTACTTCGACAGCATCGCCGGAACGCCCATCGTCGAAGGCACGCAGGATGGGACCGCGGCGGTTGCCTACACCTGGGACGGTCGGGGCCAGGACGGTTCGCCGGCGCCGGATGGGACGTACCGGATCACGGTCTGGGCGGCCGACGCATCGGACAACCGCTCATCCGCGCAGCAGATGGTGACGATCGACACCCAGGCGCCCGTGCTCGCCTCGACCGCCGCTCCGCTCTCGATCTCGCCCAACGACGACCGACGGTCGGATACGACCACGCTCGGCATGACGAGCAGCGAAGCGGTGACCGGACGGGCCCGGATCATGGACACGAACGGCGTGGCCGTGCGCACCTGGAAGTTCGGGGCGGGGTCGGCCGGGACCTGGACGTGGGACGGCAAGGACGCCGCCGGCAAGACGGTCGCCGACGGCGCGTACACGTTCCGGCTGGACGGCGTGGATCCGGCCGGCAATGGGACGGTGCTGCAGACGCCGGTGCTGGTCGATCGGACGATCGCGTCGCTGAGGTGGGCAACCTCCTCGTTCAGGCCATCGGCGCGCCAGGCCGATCGGCTCTCGTTCAAGCTCATCCGGCCCGCCACGGTGACCGTGGCGATCTACCAGGGCACCACGCTCGTCCGGCGATTCTGGACGGACAAGGCCAGCGCCGGCGGCACGTTCACCTGGTCGTGGAACGGCCGGAACGGCCATCGAGAGCTCGTCGCCCGCGGGACCTACACGGCGTCCATCACCGCGACGAGCGCGATCGGCGTCTCGCGACTCACGCGCACGGTCACCGTCAGGGCGCCATAGGCCGGGGCGGCGCCTACACTTGGCGCCGATGACGAATCCTGCCGCCGAGCCCGGGGACCCGACCACGAGCACCCTCGGTGCGGGCGTCTGGGTCGTCATGCCGACCTACAACGAGGCGGACAATGTCGGGCCGATCGCCGCATCGATTCTCGACGCCTTGCCGGCCGCCACCGTGCTGGTGGTCGACGACAACTCCCCCGACGGCACCGGCCGCCTGGCCGACGAGCTCGCCGCCGCGGACCCGCGCGTGCGGGTCCTCCACCGGGGCGCCAAGCAGGGCCTCGGGCGAGCCTATCTCGACGGCTTCGCCGCCGCCCTGGAGGGTGGCGCGACGACGATCGTCCAGATGGACGCCGATTTCAGCCACGATCCGGCTGCCCTGCCGGGACTCGTCGCCCCGATCGTCGAGGGCGCCGCGGACTTGATGATCGGTTCCCGCTACACGGCGGGCGGCGGCGTGGTCGATTGGGGCCTGGGTCGCCGGCTGGTGTCTCGCGGCGGCAGCCGATTCGCGCGGACCGTGCTGGGCCTTGGCCCGAACGATCTCACCGGCGGCTTCAAGGCCTGGGATGCCGCGACCCTCGCGGCGGTCCCGTTCGTCGGCGTGCACGCCGGCGGCTACGTCTTCCAGATCGAGATGACGTTTCGGGCCAGCCGCGCCGGGGCGCGGATCCGCGAGTTGCCGATCATCTTCCGGGATCGCCGCGTCGGACAGTCCAAGATGAGCCGGCGGATCGTGGTCGAGGCCCTCGTGGTCGTCGTGCAGCTTCGCGCCGAAGAGCTGCGCGACCGGCTGTTACGCCGTCGCCGCTCCTCGTGACCGCGTCGCCGACCCGACGGCTCGGCACCCGTGTCGCCGAGGCCGCGCCGGGCATGCGGGTCGTCCTCGACGTGCGGCCGCTCCAGACACCCGAGCGTGGACCGCTGACCGCGGCCTATCTCGACGCCCTCCTGCGCGCCTACGATGCCGAGCCGATCCCGGGCGAGTCGTTCGCCCTCTTCCTGCGCTCCGACCTGGACGATCCAACCGGCCGATACGGGCATCTCGCGATCGTTGGCCGGCGCCTGCTGCCACCCACCCGCCTCCTCCGCTCGGCGGCGATGACGGTCGACCCGTTCCTGCTCCGTGGGGCCACGCTCGGGGCCGCCTGGCGGGCCGAGCGAGGCGGGGCGGCGGGCGCCGTCTATCACGCCGTCGGGGGTGGATCGCTGCCGATCGCGCCCGACCTGCCGGTCGTGGTGACCCTCCTCGATCTCGCCCCGTGGGAGATGCCGGGGTCGTTCCAGGGGTCGCTCGCCGGGCGGTTCGGACGGCGCCTGCAGGCCCAGCAGCTGCGAGAGGCGCCGGCGGTCATCGTCGGCAGCGAGGCCGCCGCACGCTCCGCTCGCCGGCTCCTGCGCCTGCACGACGATCGGGTGCGAATCGTGCCGCTCGCACCGCGCCCGGCGTTCTCCGGCGCGGGCGCTCGCCGGCCGCGAGTGGAGACGATCGAGCTGCGCGACCGGCTCGGGCTGGCCGAGCGCTACCTGGTCTTCTCCGGGCGGTTCGACGCACGGCAGGACCTCGCGACGCTGCTCAAGGCGCTGGCGAGGCTCGCCGCCGCGGGCCGCCCGGCACAGCTCGCTCCCGAGGTGCCCTGGCCCCCTCGGGTCCTGCTCGTGGGGGCGAGCCCGGACGACCGCGCCTCGCTGGCTCGAGCGGCCGCCCGCGAGGGGATCGGCGAGTCGCTCGCCTACGCTCCGGCGCTTGCCCCCGACGCCCTGGCCGGCCTCGTGCGGGGCGCTCGGGCGGTCATCCTGCCCGTCCTCTCGGAGGCCAGCGGTCTGCCGGTCATCGAGGCGCTGGCCTGCGGCACGCCTGTCGTCGCCTCTGCCGTCGGCCCGCTGCCCGAGCTGGTCGGGCCGGCGGGGCTGCTCGTCGAACCCCGCGAGCCGGGGCGGCTGGCCGTGGCCCTCGCGACGATCTGGGCGGATGACGACGTGCACCACCGGATCGCGTCCGCGGCCCGTGCCCGGGCCAAGGTCGCCAGGCGAACCTGGGCCGACGTGGCCCGCGAGACCCGGGCGGTCTACGCGCAGGTCGGGATCAGGCGCGGGCCGGCCGCCGGAGACTGACCCTCAGGAGGGCGATGGCGAGGGCACCGGGCTGCCACCCGGCGATGGCGAGGGTGCCGCCGGCGTGTCGGTCCCGTCCTGGACCGTGATCGTCGACCCGAGGGGCATGACCTGGATGAACGTCTGGCCGACGGTCAGCGTGACCGGCGCTCCGGCGGCATCGAAGAACTGGGTCGGGGCGGTCAGCGAAGTCTTCTTCCATGTCCCGATGGTCGTCCGCCCATTGGTCGAGATCCAGGCCTTGCCGCTGCCGACGACCTTCGCCTCCAGCCGGTGCTTGTCCGGATGGCCGTCGTTCAACGGCGCGAAGGACATGAGCATCACCACGACGTTGCTCGGTGCGACGCGCTGTCCCGTGCTGGCGTCGGCCTGCGCCGGAGCGCCGGTGACCCCGCGCGGGTAGGTGTTGGTGGTCCGGTCGTACTGGTAGGTGATCGTGTTGGCCGGATAGACCACGCGGATCAATCCGCCATACGGGCGAACGTCCGGCGGCGCGTCCGGGGCGAACTGCCAGGCCGCCGGCTGGAGCTCGTCCTTTGCCCCGATCCGGGTCGCCATCTTGCGCAGGAGCGAGCCGTCCGTGTAGGCGTTGTGCGGCGACGCCCGTTCGGTGATCCGGTGGAAGTAGATCCCACCCCAGCGGAACTCGTCGGCGTTGTAGACGAGCTGGCCCTGGCCCTGCGAGGCGAGCGTGGCCATGGCCTGCGGCGATCCGCCGACGTGGGCAAAGACCGCATGCCATTCGGCCGCCCAGGTGATGTAGTAGTAGCGCGCGCTTCGGACCGGGCCCACGGGACCGGGCTCCCGGTCCTGGAAGACCAGCATGTAGCGTGGGATCCCGCCCTCGGCGGGAGCCTGCCAGACGACCGAGGCCGCGCTGAAGCCCGACTGCGGCCGGGCCGGCCCGAGGTCGTCGATCATCACGGCGACCGGGCGCTGGGCGGCGACCTCCGGCGAGACCAGCCGGCCCGTCAGGGGAGCCGGCACGAGCACCGGCGTCGGGCTCGGGGTCGGCGTCGGGCTGGCGCTTGGCGCAGGCGACGCGGTGGGGCCGGTCAAACCCCCGGACTCGCTCGACCGGGCGGCCGCCGGGGCGCCCCCGCTCGCGCCGGGAGAAGCCGGTGAACCTCCGGCCGCGACCATGGCCAGGGCGACCGCGCCGACCAGGGCCAGCATGGCGATCCCGGCCAGGAGCGGCCTTCTCATCGTCTGAACACGCGGGGCGTCCCCTCCATGGACGTGCGATCGATCACTCATCGGCCCCGGCCGTGGTGCCGCGCGGAGGATACAGGACGCCACAAGTCTGAGAGGGGTAGGCTGGATCGATACGCGCTGCCCGGGGCTGATCCGCTCGCCGCGTCCGCGACTGACCGAGGAAGGTCCGACATGACCGATCCGACTCCGACCGAACTCACCAAGGTGACCCGGGCCCGGGCCACGACGTCAGACGTCCCGCGCCGGGCTCCACGGCCCAAGGCGGCCGAGCCGGAAGGCCCGGATGGCACGCCGGTCAGCGGCCCCGGCGCCACCACACCCGTGCTGCCACTCCTCCAGGATCCCGTCCGCGCCGGGAAGGTGGAGATCGTTCAGGGCGGTGCCACCAACGTCGAGGCCGACACCGTCTCCGTCCATCAGGGCGGTCTCACCAACGTGAACGCCCGCCTCGTCGACGTGCGGTTGGGCGGCATCGCCTATGCCCGGGCGGACGACATCAAGGTCAACATGGGCGGCGTCGCGCTCGCCCGCGCGGATCGCGTCAACGTGGAGCTCGGCAGCCTGGGCGTCTCATTTGCCCGCGAGGCGCATCTCACCCAGGGATTCGCGCGCTCGGTGGTGGCCCAGGACGTCCGCGTCGACCAGGGCCTGGTCGGCACCATGGTCACCGGGCGAGCCACGTTCGATCGCCCGAGCGGCGTGCTCATGCTGATCGCCGGACGGGTCGACGGACCGGTCAAGGCGCTCCTGGACTGGCGCTCGGCGCTGGCCTTCGGTGCCGCCTTCGGCCTGCTCTGGGGGATCGTCAGGCGCCGCTGACCGGGCCGTCTCGAGGGCGGTTCCGACGGAGGGACGATATACTCGGGCGGCCCCGTCAGCCGACGCCGCATCGCCCAGGAGATGCCACCCGTGATCGACCCCTCCGCGCGTGTCCACGCCAGCGCGGATCTCGAAGCTGACGTCAGGGTCGGGGCGGGGACCAGCATCTGGCATCGCTCCCAGGTCAGGACCGGTGCCCGGATCGGTCGCGATTGCGTGATCGGTCGAGACGTCTTCATCGACGAGGGCGTGGCCCTCGGCGACCGGGTCAAGGTCCAGAATGGGGCGCTGATCTACCACGGTGTGACCGTCTCGGACTCGGTCTTCATCGGGCCCGGGGCGATCCTGACCAACGACCGACATCCGCGCGCGGTGACGGCCAGCGGCGACCTCGCCCGCGCCGCCGACTGGACGGTCAGCCCGATCCTGATCGCCGAGGGGGCGTCCATCGGGGCCGGCGCGATCGTCGTCGCCGGCTGCGACGTGGGACGGTTCGCGATGGTCGGAGCCGGCGCCGTGGTCACCCACGACGTGCCCGCCCACGCCGTCGTCGCGGGGAACCCGGCGCGCGGGATCGGCTGGGTCTGCGCCTGCGGCGAGCGACTCATCGATTCGACCGGCCATCCAGCCCCAGCCACCCGCGAGCGGTACGCCCGCGACCCGGAGCTTGCCTGCCCGGCCTGCGAGCGTCGCTACGGATTCCTGCCCGAGGATGGGACCCTGCAGGAGCGACAGGGACCGGCCGTCGCACAAGGAGCACGACCATGATCCCGATCGCCCGTCCAGACCTGGGCCGCGAGGAGGTCACCGCCGTCACCGAGGTGCTCAACAGCGGCATGATCGCCCAGGGCCGCAAGGTCGCCGAGCTCGAGGGCCTGTGGGCCGAGTTCATCGGGGTCCGCCACGCCGTCGCCATGTCCAACGGGACGGCCGCCCTGATGTCCATCTTCGCGGGCATCGATCTCGAGCCTGGTGACGAGGTCATCACCGTCGCCCACACGTTCGCGGCCACGGCCAACGCGATCCTCTACACGGGTGCCACGCCGGTCTTCGTCGACATCGAGCCAGACACCTACCTGATCGACGCCAAGCGGATCGAGGCCGCGATCACCCCGCGGACCAAGGCGATCTGCCCGGTCCACCTGTTCGGCCTGGTGGCCGACATGGACATGATCCAG
>JBGPIH010000111.1:0-10206 GCA_041484785.1 Candidatus Limnocylindria bacterium | reverse complement strand
GCGCGACCTCCAACGCCGCATCGGCGACGAAGCCGCGGCCCAACTGTTCGCAGTCGAGGGGCGGCTGCCGGACCTCGCCATCGCCTGCGTCGGTGGCGGCTCGAACGCGATCGGGCTGCTGGCCCGGTTCATCGGCGAGCCGTCGGTGCGGCTGGCCGTCGTCGAGGCGGCCGGCGACGGCATCGAGACGGGGCGTCACGCGGCCGCGATCCTGGGTGGCACCCCCGGGATCCTCCACGGGTCGCGCTCGCTGATGCTCCAGGACGCCGACGGCCAGGTGACCGAGGCGCACTCGGCGTCGGCCGGGCTGGACTACCCGGGGATCGGGCCGCAGCTCGCCGCGCTCGCCGAGGGCGGACGGATCGAGGTCGCCGCGGCGACCGACCGCGAGGCCGTCGCGGCGATGCGCACGACCACCCGAACCGAGGGGATCCTGCCCGCGCTCGAGACGGCTCACGCGGTCGCCGCCCTGCCCAAGCTCCTGGCCGGAGTCGGCGGGCTCGGCGGGTCCTGGCCCGACGACCTGCTCGTGCTCCTAGGGTTCTCCGGGCGCGGCGACAAGGACCTTGCCGCACTCGAGCGGTTCGTGGACGTCGAGCCGTGGGGGACGGAGCCGTGACGGCCCTCGTCAGCCCGGCCGCCGGCCCGGTCACGGTCGAGGCCGGCACGAACGGAACCGCCGGCGCCCGCCGGATCGCCGCCGCGTTTGCGCGGGCCCGTGCCGCCGGCCGGGCGGCCTTGATCCCGTACGTCGTCGCCGGGTACCCGGACGCGGAGACGAGCTTCACGATCGCGCTCGCGGCGGCGGATGCCGGCGCCGATCTGCTGGAAGTTGGCCTGCCGTACTCCGACCCGCTGGCCGACGGCGCCACGCTCCAGCGAGCGTCGGGCGTCGCGCTCGCCGCCGGTGCGACCCTGGAACGTTCCCTCCGGCTCATCGAGCGAATCGGCGCCGCCCGCCCGGACCTGCCGCTCGTACCCATGGGCTACGCCAACCAGGTCATCGGCGGTGGCGATGGGGAGTCGGTGGCCCGGCGGCTGGCGGCGGCGGGCGCGGCCGGGTTGATCGTCGCCGACCTGACACCCGACGAAGGTGCGCCCTTCGAGGCGGTCGCCCGGGCGGCCGGGCTCGCCGTGGTCTATCTGGTGGCCCCGACCACCTCGCCGGCACGTCGCTCGATGATCGCCGGCCGCAGCGGCGGCTTCCTCTATTGCGTCTCGCTCGTCGGCGTCACGGGCGCTCGCGCGGCCCTTCCGTCGACCGTCGGGCGCCTGATCCGCGACGTCCGTTCGGTCTCGCCGGTGGCGGTCGCGGTCGGCTTCGGGGTGAGCCGGCCGGCCCACGCCCGCGCCATCGCGCGAGCCGGCGCCGACGGGGTCATCGTCGCGTCGGCCCTCGTCGACGCGCTCGGTCCGGCGGGACGCGACGTCGAGGGGATGGCAGCGCTGGTGCGGGGGCTGGTCGAGGCAGCCCGCACGTGAGCGGCCGAATCGCCGTCGCCGTCGAGAGTGGGGCGAAGCGGGTCTTCGCGACCGCCGTGGACTGGCCGGGCTTGTCGCGCTCGGGCAAGACGGAGGAGCTCGCACTCGCGGCCCTCGCAATCGCGGCGGAGCGGTATGCCGCCGTGGCCAGGGAGGCCGGCGAGCCATTCCCGTCGCGGTCGTCGGCGCTCGAGGACGTCGACATCGTGGAGCGGAATCCAGGTGGATCCGGGACCGACTTCGGGGTCCCGAGCCGCGTCACGGACCATGATCGCCGCCCGGTCTCGCGGCCCGGGGCCGATCGGCTGTGCCGGTTGGTCGCCGCCGCGTGGACCGTCTTCGATCGAGTCGGCGCGAGCGCCCCGGCCGAGCTGCGCAAGGGTCCGCGCGGCGGCGGCCGCGACCGGGACAAGATGGTCGACCACGTCCTGGAGTCCGATCATGTCTATGCCCACGAGGTTGGGCTTCGCGTGGTCGCTCCGTCTCGGGCCGACCGCGGCTCGATCGAGGCGCTGCGATCTGCCGTGCTCGCCCTGCTGGCCGAACCGTCGGACGGGGCGCCGCTCGGGGGGCGCAGGTGGCCGCCCCGCTACGCGGCCAACCGGATCGCCTGGCACGCGCTCGATCACGCCTGGGAGATGGAGGATCGGACGGACCCCGTAACCGGGGCGACCTGATCCTCGAGGAGCCGCCCAACCGCGGCAGCCGCGAGCGGCGCGGCGGTCGGCAGCAGGCCGACCGCGGCCGCGGCCTCGCCGATCACCTCCGGCGCCGTCCGGCCAGCAGCACGGAGCTCGCGGACGCCGGTGTCGCCGTCCGCCTTCGAGAGCTTCGTGCCGCCGTGCTTGCGGATGAGCGGGTGATGGGCGAACAGCGGCGGCTCGGGGCGGCCGATGAGCCGTCCCAACCGGATCTGGGCTGGGGTCGCGTCCGCGAGGTCCTCGCCGCGCACCACCAGCCCGATCCCCTGGCGCAGGTCGTCGACGACCACGCAGAAGCCGTAGGTCCAGTTCCCGTGCCGGTCGCGAATGGCGAGGTCGCCGCCGGCCGACGGGTCGCCGGCGCGCGGCCCCAGGCAACGGTCGATCCAGTCCTCCGTGCCCGCCCCGAGGGCGACCCGCTGGGTCAGGTCAGGATCCTCCGGGAGCGTCCGGTCCCGGCAGCCGCCCGGACAGCCAGGCCCCTGCCAGGGCCCGCCGTGCGCGCTGGCCCAGGCCGCGAAGGTCCCCCGCGTGCAGTCGCAGGCGTAGACGAGGCCCCGGCCGCGAAGGTCGTCCGCCGCGGCGAGGTACGGCGTCTCGTCCTCGCGCTGCCGGACCGGGCCGGCCGCGGGCACGAAGCCCAGCCACGCGAGGTCCTCCTGCAGCGCGGCGTCGTACGCGGATCGGCCCCGCTCCCGATCGTGATCCTCGATCCGCAGCAGGACGCGTGAGCCGGTCACGGCGGCCAGGCCCCACACCCAGATCGCATTGGCGACGTGACCCAGGTGCAGATATCCGGTCGGTGCCGGAGCGAACCGCGTCCACGCCCACGCCGGTGTCGTGGGCCGGTCGGGCTCAGTCGGGCTCGTCGTGCCGTCCATCCAGCCGGGCGCGGTCGAGCGCCTCGAGCGCCCGAGACGCTGCCATCAGCCGTCGATAGAGGGCCAGCAGGTCCGCCTGCGCGAGCGGGCCGCTGTTGGCCATGGTGACCCGCAGGAGCACCTCGCGTTCGCGTTCGGCATCGCGAATGGCGCGCCGGCCGGCGGCGGCCTTGGCTCGGCCGGCCTCGCGAGTGAGCCTCGCCCGCTCGTTCAGCAGGGTCACGATCCGCCGGTCCAGCGCATCGATCCGCTGGCGCAGACGGCGCAGCTCGAGCGTTTCGTAGGCTCGGTCAGCCACCGCCGCCACCGAACCGCCGGGCGATCGACTCGAGCGCCAGATGGTACCCGCGGGCGCCCTGTCCGACGACGGACTCGAGCGCGATGTCGTGCAGGAAGTTGACCCCCCGGAACGCCTCGCGCTTCGATGGGTCGGACAGGTGGACCTCGATGAACGGCCGCTGGACGGCCAGCAGGGCGTCGCGCAATGCCACGCTGGTGTGGGTCAGCCCGCCGGCGTTGACGATCGCCACGTCGAAGTCGCGCTGGTGGAGCCGGTCGATGAGGGCGCCCTCGTGGTTCGACTGGAAGAACGCGACAGCCAGGTTCAGCTCGGCCGCCCGCGCCGCGATGCCGGCATGGATCTCGTCGAGCGACTCGCGCCCGTAGATCTCCGGTTCGCGCGTGCCGACCAGGTTGAGGTTCGGACCCTCCAGGACCAGCACGAGGGTCATCGCGGACTCCCGCTGCCGGCCGCGAGGAGGCTCGACGCGGCCCGCTCCACGATCTCCGGCTCGATGTCGTCGCGGACCACGACGCCGTCGGCGGTCGGGAGCACCCAACGGAGCTGCCCGCGGGCGTGTTTCTTGTCGGCGGCCAGGTGGCCCATCACCGTCGAGAGCGAGTAGGGGAGCGGGTCGATCGCCAGCCCCAGCACGTCGAGCAGGTGCCCGATCCGGTCCGCCCGCTCGGCTGGCGTGACGCCAATCTCCGTGCCGATCCGGGCAGCCGCCCGCAGCCCGTAGGCGACGGCCTCGCCATGGAGCAGGTCGCCGTAGCCCGCCGCCGCTTCGACCGCGTGGCCCAGCGAGTGCCCAAGATTGAGGTTGATCCGCCCACCGCTCGCCCGGCGCTCGCGTTCGTCGGCCGCCACGACCTCGACCTTGGCCCACGCGGCCCGCTCCACGAGCTCGGCGACCGTGCCGAGTTCGAAGGTTGCCGGATCGCCGCGAGCGATCGCCGCTCCGTTCGCCTCGAGGAGCTCGAACAGCCGCTCATCGCCGAGCGCGGCCATCTTGACCGCCTCGCCGAGCGCCGCCCGCAGCTGGCGTTCGGGCAGCGTTCGCAACAGGTCGACGTCGATGACGATCGCCGCTGGCTGGTGGAACGCGCCCATCAGGTTCTTGCCCTCGGGCAGGTCCACGCCGGTCTTGCCGCCGATCGACGAGTCGATCTGGGCCACGAGGGTCGTCGGAAGCTGGATGAACGGGACGCCGCGCAGGTACGTGGCCGCCAGGAAGCCGGCCGCGTCGCCGAGCGCCCCGCCGCCCAGCGCGATCAGCGGCTCCGGGCGTTCGGCCCGGAGGCGGGCCAGCTCGCGGGCGGCGGCTTCGACTGCGCTGAGCTGCTTGGCGGTCTCGCCCTGGGGGAGCATGACCCGCTCGACCGTCCACCCGAGCTCGACCAGGCCGGCGCGAATCCGCTCGCCGGCCGCTGCCCAGGCGCCGGGCTCGCTGATCACGATCGCGCGCCTGGCGCGCTGCGCTTCGAGCTCGGTGGCCAGGGCGCCCACGGCGATGCCCTCGCCCACGACGATCCGTCCGATGGCCGTCTCGGCACGGACGAGCGTCGTCCCCACCGCCGAGCCGGCCACCGTCCCGCCGGCCAGCCGTTCGACGATGGTCTCGACGACGCCCTGGATCTCCGCGACGCCCGCCTGGTGGACCTGCGCTGCATCGTAGAACCGGGCCCGCCGATTCGCGAGTTCCCGGATGGTGCCGATCGGATCGCGGCCGCTGACCAGCGGCCGGACATGGGGCGATCGGCGAAGCCGTTGCGCGAGCACCTCGGGACGGCCATCCAGCCAGACGCTCACCCGGCCCCGGTAGAGCGCCCAGCGGTTGCGGGGATCCACGACCGCCCCGCCGCCGGTGGCGATCACGCGCCGGATCTGCGAGTCGCGGTTGGCCGGGCCCAGGTCCGCGATCGCGGCGCGTTCGAGGGCGCGAAAGGAGGCCTCGCCGTCCTCGGCGAAGATGTCCGGGATGGATCGGCCGGTCGCCGACTCGATCCGGTCGTCGAGGTCGATGAAGGTCGCCGCATGCCGCTGGGCGAGCCGCCTCCCGACCACACTCTTGCCACTGCCGGGCAGGCCCACCAGCACGACGTCCATGGTCGGCCTCAGTCGTCCCCGCCGGATCCGGCCTCGTCCGTGCCGGCGAGGCTCGGCCCGCCCCGCCCGGCTCGTGGGCCGCCGGCCACCGGGGCCTGCGGCGCCGCGGCGATCCGCGCGACGTAGCGCTCCAGGCTCGCCCGGATGTCGCCGATCGTGTCGCCCCCGAACTTCTCGACCGCGAACGAGGCCAGGGTCAGCATCACCATCGCCTCGGCCACGACTCCGGCCGCCGGGACGACGCTGATGTCGCTTCGCTCGTAGTGGGCCTTGTCGACCGCCTCGCCGGTCACCAGGTCCGCCGACGGCAGCGGCCGGGCAAGGGTGGAGATCGGCTTGACCGCCCCGCGGATGACGAGCGGCTCGCCGTTGCTCACGCCTCCTGTCAACCCCCCGGCGTTGTTCGAGCGATGGACCCACCGGCCGTCCTCGCCGCGCCCCTCGATGACGTCGTGGACCGCCGACCCGAACCGGCGAGTCTGCTCGAACCCGAGGCCGAACTCGACGCCCTTGACGATGTTGATGCTCATGACCGCGCCGGCCAGCGCGGCATCGAGCCGGCGGTCCCAGTGCACGTACGACCCGAGGCCGATCGGCAGGCCGTGGACCACCACCTCGAACACGCCCCCGACCGTGTCGCCGGCCGAGCGCGCCTCGTCGATCCGGGCGATCATCCGCTCCTCCGCCGCCGGGTCCGGGCAACGCAGCGGCGAGGCGTCGGCCTCGTCGCGCGGGCGGGTGCAGTTCGCCGGGTCCACCGCCACGCCGCCCACCTCGGCCGTGAACGACCAGGCCTCGATCCCGAGCTCGCGCAGGAACGCGCGCGCCACCGCTCCCGCTGCCACCCGTGCCGCGGTCTCGCGGGCAGACGCCCGCTCCAGCACGTTCCGCACGTCGTTGAAGCCGTACTTCAGGGCGCCGGCGAGATCGGCATGACCCGGCCGCACGCGGGTGACCGGGGTCGCCCGCTTGTTGCCGTCGGTGGCGGCGGTGAAGAGCGCCTCGGCGGCCGCCTCATCGAGCGGTTCGACGGCCATGACCTGGGTCCAGTTCTCCCAGTCCTTGTTGCGGACCAGCAGGAGCACGGGAGAGCCGAGCGTCCGGCCGTGCCGGACGCCACCCAGGATCTCGGCGCGGTCCTGCTCGATCGCCTGGCGCGCCCCCCGGCCATAGCCCCTCTGACGGCGCGCCAGGTCGACCGCGATCGCGTCGGCCGTCACGGTCAATCCGGCCGGGACCCCCTCGATCGTCACGCCCAGGGCCGGGCCGTGCGATTCGCCCGCGGTCAGGAATCGGAAGGCGCCCATCCCGATCGACTGGTCCGCTCAGCCCGTCATCCGGCGGTCAGTCGGCGGCGCTGGCGGCCGGCGTACCGGCCGTCACCGACTCCCCGGCCGGCTCGCCCTCGGCGGATCGCAGGCCACCCGCGCGCGCGGCGGCCAGCCGTTCCTGCATCAGTTCGAGCGGCGCGGGCTGGCCGGTCCACAGGGTGAACGCGGCGGCTCCCTGGTTGAGCAGCATCAGCTCGCCATCCGCGACCGTGCAGCCGGCGGCCTCGGCGTCGCGCAGCAGCTTCGTCCGGGCGTAGATCAGGTCGAGGACGAGCAGGTCCCCGTTGATCGCCTCGGCCGGGATCGGGCTCTCGTCCGAGGTCAGCCCGATCGACGTGGCGTTCACCAGCACCTTCGCCTTGGCCAGCTCGGACTCGATGATCGACTCGTGCCAGGGCATCGCCCGCAGCTCCATGTGGGCCCCGCTCTTGCTGAAGTGCTTGACCATGCTCTCGGCCCGATGGAGGTGCCGGTTGAACACGATGATCCGCTGGAACCCCTCGGTGATCAGGCCGTAGACGACCGCCCGCGCCCCACCGCCGGCGCCGAGCACCACGGCCTGGCGGGGCATCTTCTGCTTGCCCACCAGCCGGTCGAGCGCCACCTTGAAGCCGGGGACGTCCGTGTTGTGGCCCACCAGGCGCTTGCCCTCACGGGTGATGGTGTTGACCGCGCCGGTGACGTGGGCCTCGTCGGTGAGGCGGTCGACCATCGGGACCACCCGCTCCTTGTGCGGGATCGTCACGTTGGCGCCCAGGAACGCGTCGGTGCGGATCTCGGCGATCGCGTCCGCGAGCTCCATCGGGGCACGATCCCACGCCTCGTAGGTCGCGTCGATGCCGAGCGCGTCGAAGGCCGCCTGGTGCATGGCGCCGGACAGCGAATGGGCCACGGGGTGGCCGATCAGGACCACGCGCTTTGTCATGCTCGCACCCTTTCGAGGTCGTCGAAGAAGCCGGGATAGGACACCGCGGCCGAACCTGGCCGCGCGATCGTCGTCTCGCCCGTGGCGACCAGGCCCGCGATCGCAAAGGTCATGGCCAGGCGATGGTCGTCGAGGCTGTCGGTCGTGCCGCCGCGAAATGGCGCCCCGCCCTCGATCCGGAGGTCGTCGCCGTCGATCTCGATCTTCGCGCCCATCGCCCGCAGGCCGGCGGCGATCCCGCCGATCCGGTCGGACTCCTTGTGGCGCAGCTCGCCGGCGCCACGGATCACCGTCGTCCCGCGGGCAGCGGCCGCGGCGAGACACAGGACCGGGATCTCGTCGATCGCGGCGGCCACGTCGGCCGGCCCGAGGTCGATGCCGCGGAGCTCGGACGAGCGGACGACCAGGTCCGCCAGCGGCTCGCCGACGCCGTCGTCGGGTTCGTCGCCGCTCGGCCGCTCCTCGATTCGCGCGCCCATGGATCGGAGGATGTCGATCACCGCGCGGCGGGTCGGGTTGACGCCCACGTCATGCAGGGTCAGCTCGGCGTCGGGATGGATGGCGCCGGCCACGAGCCAGAAGGCAGCCGCCGAGACGTCGCCCGGGACCCGCTCCTCGACTGTCTGCACCGCGACCCCTCCTTGGACCGTCCAGGCAACCCACCCGTCCGGCGATTCCTCGCGCTCGACCGGCACCCCACGTGCCCTCAGCATGCGTTCCGTGTGGTCGCGCGTGGCGACCGACTCGTGGACCGTCGTCCGTCCGTCAGCGCGCAGTCCGGCCAGCAGAATCGCCGATTTCACCTGCGCGCTCGGCACAGGTGTTGCGATGTCGATCGACCGGAGCGGCGTACGGCCGACCACGGTCAGGGGAGGGAGGGAGTCGTTGCGTCGGGCGTGGAGCTCTGCGCCCATCGAGCGCAGCGGCTCGATGATACGAGCGACCGGTCGGCGACGCAATGACGCGTCGCCATCGAGGATGGCGGTCATCGGCAGGCCGGCCAGGATCCCGCTGAGCAGGCGCAGGCTGGTCCCGGAGTTGCCGCAATCCAGGATCCCGTCGGGCTCGGTGAGCCCGTCCGCCCCGGGCGACACGACCCGGTAGCCGACCGTTCGGCCGTCCGTCGCGATGCGCTCGACCGATGCCCCAAGAGCGGCCACGATGCCGGCCGTCGATCGCACGTCGGCGCCGTCCCCGGCGCCTTCGATCCGGCTTTCGCCCTCGGCCAGGGCGGCCAGCATCAGCGCCCGATGGCTGATCGACTTGTCGCCGGGCAGCCGAAGCTCACCGCGAAGCCGGGCCGCGGCGCGGACGCGGGCGACCTCCGGCTCGCCGTCCTGCGTGGGAGCCACGGACGAGCTCAATGCTTGGCCAACCCGCCGCCACCCAGGCCCAGCCCACCCGACGGGAGGGGATCGCCGTGGAGCGTCCGGACCTGCTCGTGGACCGGGACGATGGCGGCCATGAGGTCGCGGAACTGGTCGAGGTTCAGCTGCTGCTCGGCATCGGAGAGGGCCTCGTCCGGCCGCGGATGGACCTCGACCATCACCCCGTCGGCACCCACCGCGATGCCGCCAAGGGCCAGTGGCTTGACCAGCCAGCGCTTCCCGGTGGCGTGCGACGGGTCCACGATCACCGGCAGATGGCTCAGGTGATGGATGAGCGGGACGGCCGCGAGATCCATGGTGTTGCGGGTGTACGTCTCGAACGTCCGGATGCCGCGCTCGCACAGGATCACGTTGGGATTGCCGGAGCTGACGATGTACTCCGCGGCCATGAGCCACTCCTCGACCGTGGCGCCGTAGCCGCGCTTGAGCATGACCGGACGGGCCACCCGCCCGACGTCGCGGAGCAGCGAGTAGTTCTGCATGTTGCGCGTGCCGATCTGGAGGATGTCGGCGTACTCGGCCACGATGTCGACCTGGTTCGGCTCCATCACCTCGGTGATCACGGGCAGCCCGGTTCGCTCCCGGGCTTCGGCCAGGAAGCGCAGCCCCTGGACGCCGAGACCCTGGAACGCATACGGACTGGTCCGCGGCTTGAAGGCGCCGCCGCGCAGGACCGTCGCCCCGGCGGCCTTGACCGCATCGGCCGTCTCGAACAGCTGCTCGCGGCTCTCGACGGAGCACGGTCCGGCCATGACCGTCAGCGACCCGTCGCCGATGACCGCGTCGAGGACCCGGACCACCGTGTCCTCGGGGTGGAACTCGCGCGAGGTCAGCTTGAACGGCCGGCTGATCGGGGTCACCGACTCGACCCCCGGCAGCGCCGCCAGGCGGTCGATCAGGACCGGCTTGCGGGCGCCGATCTCGCCGACCACGGCGATCACCGTCCGCGCCGCACCGACGTGGTCGAACGGCGTCATCCCCTCGGCCAGGATCTGGCTCTTGACTCCGAGGATCTCGGCCTCGCTGGCGCCGACGGCCATCACGACGAACATCGCGCCTGTGTCTCCTCAGTCGGTTGCTGTCGGTCGCTCGGCCAAACAAAAAAGCAG
>JBGPIH010000110.1:0-10424 GCA_041484785.1 Candidatus Limnocylindria bacterium | reverse complement strand
GCGCGGCGTGGCCGGCCTCCCGGTGGCCGTTGCCGGTCTCCTTCCAGCCGCCGAACGGCAGGTGGGTCTCCGCGCCGGTCGTGCCGGCGTTGACGTAGACGATCCCGGTCTCGAAATCGCGCATCGCCCGGAAGGCCTGGTTCACGTCGCGGGTGAAGATGCTCGACGACAGGCCGTAGCGGGTCTGGTTGAGCGCCAGCACCGCCGAGCCGTAGTCGGCCACCGGGATCACCGACAGCACCGGCCCGAAGATCTCCTCCTGGCCGATCCGATCCATCGGTTTGACCCCCGAGAAGATCGTCGGCTGGAAGAAGTAACCGTTGGCCAGGTGGTGGTCGAGCGCGCGCGCACCGCCCGTGACGAGCTCGCCCTCCGTCCGGCCGATCCCGACGTAGGACGCCACCTTGTCGAGCGCCCCGGCGTTGATGAGCGGTCCGACGTCGACGTCGGGGTCGAGACCCGAGCCGAGCCTGAGTTCACGCGTCCTGGCCTCGAGGCGCTCGAGCAAGGGGTCCAGGACGGCGCGCTCGACGATCACCCGCGAGCAGGCCGTGCAGCGTTGGCCGGTCGTGCCGAAAGCCGACCAGAGGATGCCGTCGGTCGCGAGGTCGAGATCGGCGTCGGCGAGGACCACGACGCCGTTCTTGCCGCCCAGCTCGAGCGAGAGGCGCTTGAGCCGCTTGCCGGCCCGCTCGGCGATCCCGGTGCCGGTGGCCGAGCTCCCCGTGAACGACACGACGGCGACGTCCGGGTTGTCGACGATCGCGTTGCCGACCTCGGCCCCGGTGCCCGTCACGAGGTTGACGACGCCGGCCGGGAAGCCGGCCTCGGCCATCAACTCGACCAGCAGCGTGGCGCAGTGCGGCGCATCTGATGACGGCTTGAAGACCACGGTGTTCCCGGTCACGAGCGCCGGCATCATCTTCCAGCAGGGGATCGCGATCGGGAAGTTCCACGGCGTGATGATCCCGGCGACGCCCAGCGGCTGGCGGATGCTCATCGCCCATTTGTCGGGCAGCTCCGAGGGCACCGTCTCGCCGGCCATCCGCCGACCTTCGCCGGCCATCAGGAACGCGATATCGATCCCTTCCTGGACGTCGCCGCGCGCCTCGGCCAGGACCTTGCCCATTTCACGGGTCATGGCCCGGGACAGCCGTTCCTTGTGCTGGGCCATGAGCGCGCCGAAGGCGTAGAGGATCTCGCCGCGTTTTGGAGCGGGGGTGCGCTGCCACATCGGCTGCGCCGCGACGGCCGCCCGGATGGCCATCGCCACGTCGGCCGCGGTCCCCTGCTGGAACCGGCCAATGACGTCTCGATCGTCCGCCGGGTTACGGCTCTCGAAGATCACCCCGGAGGTCGACTCGCACCACTCCCCGGCGATGGACTGATGGAAGGTGGGAACTTCGACGGCAGTCGGTGGACGCGTGTCGGTCATGCGCCGAGTGTAGCCCGCGTTGAGCCAGCGGCACGGCGAGCTCCCGAAGTCATCCCCGCGACTGTCGAGGCAGGAGAGAGAGATCCGCGTGGCCAAGCGTTTGTCGCTCGGCACGTGTCATCGCGACGGTTTCGACCGCCGGACGGTAGCTGCCAGCCGGACTCCCTCGGTCATTCGACGGATTGCGCGACGCGCAGCAGCCCGTAGACTCGCTCTCGTGACCGACCTCGGACCGCTCCGCTCCCCGGTGATCGTGGGCCGCGACGACCTCGTCGCGCTCGCGCAACGTCGCGTCGAGGAGGTCCTGGCGGGCAGCAGCCAGTTCACCCTCGTCTCCGGCGAGGCGGGGATCGGCAAGACGCGACTGCTGCGGGCCATCGGCAACGTGGCGCGCGACCGCGGCATGCGGGTCGCGCATGGTGAGCTCGCCCCGCAGGACCACGACGTCCTCGCCGCCTCGTTCCTCGACCTCGGCCGGGCGATGCGTCGCGACCCCGCCTTCGGGCCGATGGGCCGGGAGCTCCTCGCGATCGCAGATGCCCGCCTCAACGCCAAGCTCGCGCGCCGGCGCGACTTCGTCATGGAGGTAGTCGACCTGATCGCCGCGTCGACAGAGCCGACAATGCTCGCCTTCGAGGACCTGCAGTGGGCCGATGACCTCAGTCTCGAGATCCTGTCGGACCTGGCGCGGCAGACCCGGACCAAGCCGTTGCTGCTCGTCGGGGCGTATCGCAGCAATGAGGCCGTCAACAGCGCGGTGCTCCGCGAATGGCGGTCGCGACTGGTCACGCAGCGACTCGCCGAGGAGGTCCGACTCCGACGGCTGACACGGGACGAGACCGCGCTCATGACGACGCTGATCCTTGGCACCGGTCTGCCGGCACCGCGCGATGTCGTGGATGCGGTCCATGCCCGAACCGACGGCGTGCCGCTCCACGTCGAGGAGCTGTGCAACGCACTCGGACGAGAGCGTCTCGCCGACAGTCGAGCCGTTCTCGATGCCGCGGTCCCGGAGACCCTCGAGGACGCGACGCTCGTCCGGATCGGACGGTTGTCGGTGGCGGCGCAGGCGGTTGCGCGCGCAGGCGCGGTCTTGGGCCGGTCATTCAACCCGGCGGTCCTTGCCGGGATCATGAACAGGCCGGTCGAGGCCCTCGACGACCCGATCCAGGAGCTCGTCGATCACGACGTGCTCGATCCCGGCAGCGAGGCCCGGCACTACGACTTCCGGCATCAGCTGCTCCGCGACGCACTCTACCGGTCCGTGCCCGCCGGGGATCGGCGACGGTTCCACGCCCGCGCCGCCGAGTTCGGGGCGATGCTCGAGGGCGCCTCGGAGATCCACGCCTCCGTCCATTACGAGCGGGCCGGGATGACGGAGGAGGCCTTCCAGACCGCCCTGGCTGCCGCGAAGCAGGCGATGAAGCTGTCCTCGCACCGGGAGGCCTTCGACCTGTTCAAGCGCGCGGTCGACAACATGCCCGCAAACCTGCCCGAGGCGGAGCGGGTCCGCATCCTCCTGCTCTACTCGGACGCGGCCGCGAACGTCGACCGGAATGCGCTCTCCGCAGATCTGTCGACGCGAGCGCGAGAGATGGCGCTGCGCGTCGGCGAGCCTATCCTCGCCGTCGAGGCGCTCGTGAACCTCGCCAGCTTCGCTCGCCGCGAAGGGGAGAGTGTCACCAGCCGACGTGACGGCGCCCGGCGGCTCCTCAATGAGCTCGAATCGGCGCCGCCGAGCGCCGAGCGCGAGACGTTCCGTGTCATGGGCCTATGGCTGCTGGCCCTGGCTGAGCAGGACGCCTGCCGGTTCGTGGAGGCGAGAGCCCTGCTGTCCGAGGCTCGCGAGATTGCCAGCACCTCCGCAGTCCCGGGCGACACGCTCTGGATGGACAACTACCTCGCGCAGCTCGACGTGATCGACGGCCGTGTGGCGGAAGGGCTCGCGCGGATCCGATCGATCGGCGACGAGACCCGCGCGCGCGGGATGGAGGACGTCGGTGTTGGCTGCTACAACGCGGCCACGGTCATGGCCATCCGGGCCATGGACTTCCGCGAAGCGAACGTCGGGCTGGCGGAGGGGCTGCGCTACGCCGAGTCCGTCGAGCAGTCGTATTGCGGTCATTGGCTGCAGTCGTCGGAGGCAATGGTCTCCTGGGCCGACGGCAGATGGGACGACGCCCTGCGCCAGGGCGGCCAGGCGCTGAGCGATCCCGGGTCCGCGGGGTCGCGAGCCATGGCACAGTGGGCCATCGGGTATGTCCAGGCGGGGCGCGGACGGCGCCGCGAGGCAGAGGAGAATCTGCTCCCGGCCGTAGCCTGGGCCCGCGCTGCGGAGCGACTCGACATGCTCCTGCCAGCCCAATGGGGGTTGGCCGAAGCGGCGCTCCACGGTGGCGATCCGGAGCGCGCCGCCACGCTCGCGGACGATGCTCTTCGAGTCGCCCGCGAGGCCGGCGAATGGACCCTGATCGCACCGTTCGCCGTCGTGGGCGTGCGCGCCCACCTGGCAGCCGGCCGACCCGACGCGGCGATCCGGTACCTTGAACAATTCAAGCGGGCGATCGGCCCGGGTGCGGAGATCGCGCGGCCGGCGATCGAGCACGCGACCGGCCTCGTCAGGCTGGCCGAGGGCGCGATTGGTGCCGCTCGGGAGCATCTCGAAGCTGCGGTCCGTAGGTGGGAGGAGCGTGGTCTGCGCTGGGAGGCGCTCTGGGCCCAGCTGGATCTGGCCGGGACCCTCCTGCGCTCGAACCGCTTCGCCGACGCGATGGCGCTGACCCACGAGGTCCAGAACGCCGCGACGGCCATGGGCAGCGAGCCGCTCCTCGCGCGCGCGACGCAGCTGAGCCGGGTCGCGCGGGGACGCGGTGAGGAGACCGATCCATGGCACCCGCTCACGGCCCGTGAGTTCGAGGTCGCCCGGCTCGTGGCCCACGGGCTCACGAACGCCGAGATCGGCGAGCGGCTGTTCGTCTCACCGAAGACCGCGAGCGCCCACGTCGAGCACATCCTCGCCAAGCTCGGCGTCGCGCGTCGGGCGGAGATCGCCGCGTGGACGTCTACGATCGCGGTCGCGGCGGGGTCAGCCACCTCCGGGGCACCGGCAATCTCCGGGACACCTACGGCCCGCTGAGCCGGCCCTGGCCGGCGCCCCGTGTGGGCGTGCAGCCCGCCGCCACCCGCGGGCATGTCATCGGTAGGGTGACAATGGCATCAGCCGTCTCGGGCTCCAACGGTCGCCGGCAATGGCCGCCCCCTCGGACGTTCAGCGGGAAGGGGCGGTCGCGAACGCCCCGGCCATCGAGATCAGGCCCGCTCGAACGCGGCGGCGACCGAGCCACCGCCTCCCAGGCACAGCGTCACGAGGCCGTATCGACCACCGCGTCGATCGAGCTCGTGGAGCAGCGTGGCGACGATCCGGGCACCGGACGCCCCGATCGGGTGGCCGAGCGCGATCGCGCCGCCGTTGACGTTGACCTTGTCCCAATCGAAGCCCAGCTCGCGCCCATCGGCCAGCGTCTGCGCCGCGAACGCCTCGTTGATCTCGATCAGGTCAAAGGCCTCGATCGGCAGCTCGATCCGGTCGAGCAGCCGGCGCACGCCCTGGACCGGCGCGAGGAACAGCCACTTCGGTGCAACCTCGGCCTGGGCATAGCCGACGATCCTGGCGAGCGGCGTGAGGCCGAACCGCTCCACGGCCCGCTCCGAGGCCACCACCGTCGCCGCGGCGCCGTCGGTGATCCCGGGCGCGTTGCCGGCGGTCACGGTCCCGGCGGTGGCGCCGCCGCGGTCCTCGCCGTCGGGCAGGTCGAACACCGGCCGGAGCCGCGCCAGCGCTTCGAGACTCGTGTCGCGCCGAGGGCCCTCGTCGGTCGTCACGATCGTCTCGCGACCCTTGGCGTCGCGCAGCGTCACGGGCGCCAACTCGGCGTCGAACCGTCCGGCATCGATGGCCGCCACGGCTTTCTGGTGGCTGGCCAGCGCGAACGCGTCCTGGTCGGCGCGGCTGACCTCGTCCTTGATCGCCACGCGTTCGGCGTGGGTGCCCATGTGGCAACCCTCGACGGCGCACCACAGTCCGTCGTGGACGGTCGCGTCGACCAGCTCGGCATTGCCCAGCCGGTAACCGAACCGGGCGCCCGGCAGGAGGTAGGGCGCACCGTTCATCGATTCCATGCCGCCGGCGACCGCCACCTCGGCATCGCCGGCACGGATCTCGGCCGCCGCCAGCATGATCGCCTTGAGGCCCGAGCCGCACACGCGATTGATCGTGGTGGCGCTCGTCGTGTCGGGGAGGCCCGCCCGCAGGGCGGCCTGCCGCGCAGGGGCCTGACCGACGCCGGCCTGCAGCACCTGGCCCATCAGGACCTCGTCGATCGGCGTCCCTGACGGGAGGCCGGCCCGCTCCACGGCCGCTCGGATCGCGACGCCCCCCAGCTCGACCGCCGGCACGCCCGCGAGCGCGCCTCCGAACTTGCCGATCGGCGTCCGCGCGGCGCTGACGAGGTAGACGTGGCCGTTGGGGCCGGACGATGGCTGGGTCATGGGCCCGAATCTACACGAGGCGGCGCAGCAGCTCGTCGGCCACGATCAGGCGATGGATCTGGTTCGTCCCCTCGTAGATCTGGGCGCCCTTTGCGTCACGCATCAAGCGCTCGATCCCGGTTTCGCGCGAGTACCCGCTCGCGCCCAAGAGCTGCACGGCGTCGGTGGTCACCCGCATCGCGGTGTCCGAGGCCGTCCACTTGGCGATCGACGAGACCTCCGCGAGCGGCTCGCCCCGATCTTTGGCCCGGGCCGCCGCCCGTGTGACCGCCCGGGCGGCGGCAACGTCGCGAGCCATCTCGGCGAGCATGAACCGGAGCCCCTGCTGCTCCACCAGCGGCCCACCGAACGCGCGGCGGTCGGCCAGGAAGCGGGCCGACGCCTCCAACCCGGCACGGGCGATCCCCACGCATGCCGCGGCGATCGAGATCCGTCCTTCGCCCAGGGCCGAGAGCGCGATCCGGTAGCCCTCCCCTTCCCCGCCCAGCCGGTTGGCGACGGGCACTTCGGCACCGTCGAAGATCAGCTCGGACGCAGGGCAGGCGCGGATCCCCATCTTCCGCTCGTGCGCACCGAACCGGAATCCCGGTGCTCCCTTCTCGATCAGGAAGGCGGTGATTCCCTTCGCGCCCTGCGCGGGGTCGAGGGTCGCAAAGACCAGGTAGCGCTCCGCCTCGGGGGCGTTGGAGATCCAGATCTTCGTGCCCGTCAGCCGGTAGCCCTCCGGGGCATCGCCCGGCCCGATCCGTTCCGCCAGCGTCCGGATCGCCGCCGCGTCGCTGCCGGCCTGCGGCTCGGTCAATGCGAACGCCCCCAGCGCCTCGCCGGCCACCATGGCCGGCAGCCACCGTTCGCGCTGCTCGGGCGTCCCCCAGGTGACGACCGGGTACTGCGACAGGAGGTGGACGGAGAGCGAGACCGCCATCGACATGTCGACGGCGCCGAGCTCCTCCATCACCAGTGTCCAGCCGAGGTAGCTGAACCCCGAGCCGCCGACGGACTCGGGGAGCGGCGCCCCGGTCAGGCCCAACTCGCCCATCTTCGAGAACAGCTGCCGGTCGTAGCGCTCCGCCTCGTCGCGCTCGATCGCCGTCGGCGCCAGCTCGCGCGCCGCGAACTCCCGCGCCGTCGCCTGGAGCAGCAGCTCCTCCCGGTTCAGTTCGGCGGTCACCGTCCCGCCCGCTCCGGGCGTGGATAGGTGTGGAAGCCGCGACCGGTCTTCTGGCCGAGGTGGCCCGCCTTGACGAGATCGACGAGGACCTGCGGTGGCTCGAACTGCGTGCCCTCGAGGCCGTCATCGAGCACGCGCATCACCCCGAGGCAGACGTCGAGCCCGATGAAATCGGCCAGCTCGAGCGGACCCATCGGGTGATTGAGCCCGACCCGGGCGCCGGTATCGATGTCGTCGGCCGTGCCGAGGCCCTGCTGGAAGGCCCGCATCGCCTCGCCCAGGAAGGGCATCAGGATCCGGTTCACGATGAACCCGGGGCGATCGGCCGAGACGATCACCTGCTTCCCGAGCCTGGCCGACAGCTCCCGGATCGCGGCCTCGGTCGCACTCGTGGTGTCCGGCCCGCGGATCAGCTCGACGAGCGGCATGACCGGCACGGGACTGAAGAAATGCATGCCGACGAAGCGTTTACGGCGCCTCGGCTTGACCGCCTCGGCCAGCCGGCCGATCGAGATCGAGCTGGTGTTGGACGCGAAGACGGCGTCCGCTGGCGCGATTCGATCGAGCTCGCGCCAGAGCGACCTCTTGACGTCGAGGTCCTCGAAGACCGCCTCGACCACCAGGTCGGCGTCGCCGGCCGATCGCCGATCGTCGGTCGGCGAGATCCGGGACAGCGTCGCGTCGCGCTCCTCGGTCGTGAGGCGGCCCTTGGCCACCGCCCGGTCGAGGTTCCCGACGATCCGGTCGCGGCCCGCCTCGGCGCGAGCCAGCTCCGGCTCGAAGAGCACGACCGAGAGCCCGACCGCCGCATGCACCTGGGCGATCCCGTGGCCCATCAGGCCGGCGCCGGCCACGAAGACCCGCTCGATCGTCACCGATTCACCTCCGTCGCAGCGGTTGCCAGCAGCCGATCCGCGGCCTCGTAGGGATCCAGGCGGTGATCGGCCACCGCCGCCAGGGTCTCGGCGGTCGCCGGTCCGTGGGCGGCGTCGTGGAGCCGGTCCCGGAGACGATCGGCCACGACCGCCCAGACCTGGGCCTCGGCGCGAACCAGGGCCGGGCCGGCCCCGCTCTCCCGTCCCGTGGCGCGATGGCGATCCAGAGCGGCCAGCAGCTCGGGCACACCGCCGCCGGTGGCCGCGGTCGTGATCATCACCTCAGGACGCTTCGGGCGCGGGCGGGAGGCGTCCGTCTCCTGGCCCGCCGTCGCCACGAGCATCGCCCGGAGTTGCGCCGCCGTTCGCTGGGCGCCCGGCTTGTCGCCCTTGTTGACCACCACCAGGTCGGCCACCTCGAGCAGACCGGCCTTGATCGCCTGGATCTCGTCGCCCATCTCGGGCGCCTCGACGACCACCGTGGTGTCGGCGGCGGCTGCCACCTCGACCTCGCTCTGGCCCGTGCCGACGGTCTCGATCAGGATCAGGTCGAAGCCCGCGGCATCGAGCACCGCGGCCGAGGCGGTCGAGGTCGATGCCAGCCCACCGGCATGGCCGCGCGACGCCATGGAGCGGATGAACACGTCGCCGTCCGCGGCGTGCGCCTGCATCCTGACCCGATCGCCGAGCAGCGCTCCACCGGTGATCGGGCTGGACGGATCCACCGCGATGACGGCCACCGTCCGGCCGGCCCGGCGGACCTCGGCGATCAACGCCGCGACGAGCGTGGACTTGCCGGAGCCCGGCGGGCCGGTGATCCCGACGAGATGGGCCCGGCCGGCGGTTGGATAGAGGCGCCGAAGGGCGATCTCGGCGATGGCCGTCCGGTTCTCGACGGCGGTGAGCAGGCGGGCAAGGGCAAGGCGGTCACCGTCAACGGCCGCCTCGACCAGCTCGGCCGCCCGGGCCGTCGCCAGCTCGACTGCCTGCGTCGCGGCGTCGGCCATCTAGTCGCGAGGGCGCGCGTTCGCCCGCAGGTACGTGGCGACCTGGCCGATCGTCGTGCCAGGTCCGAAGATCTCGGCCACGCCGGCGGCCCGCAGGGCCGGCACGTCGTCGTCGGGGATGATCCCGCCGACCGTCACCAGCACGTCGCCCATGCCGCGCTCGGTCAGGAGCTTCGTCACCCGCGGGACGAGGGTCATGTGCGCGCCCGACAGGATGGACAGGCCGACCACGTCGACGTCCTCCTGGAGCGCGGCCGTGGCGATCATCTCGGGTGTCTGCCGCAGGCCGGTGTAGACGACCTCGAAGCCCTCGTCCCGCAGGCCGCGCGCGAGCACCTTGGCGCCTCGGTCGTGGCCGTCCAGCCCCGGCTTCGCGATCAGGACCTTGATCGGGCGGTCGCTCATGGCGGCGATTGTAGGCCCGCCGGTGAGCGTCGTGACTGCCGGGGGTTGACCGGCCGGCCGATGATGACCGGCAATGGAAGGCGTCGCGAGCTCACCGCTGGCCAGGAAGCTGAAGCTCAAGGCTGGCGCCCGCGCCGCCGTCATCGGCGCGCCGCCCGACTACCTGGGGCGGCTCGCACCACCGCCGGGCGTGCGGGTGACCAGCAGCCTGACCGGCCCGCTCGACTGGGTCCAGGTCTTCGTCGAGCGTTCGGCCGAGCTTGCCGCCGCCATTCCGAGCCTGGTCGCGGCGCTCGACCCGAACGCGATCGTCTGGATCGCCTACCCGAAGGCTTCGTCCAAGCGGCAGTCCGACCTGACCAGGGACAGGGGCTGGGAGTCCCTCGACGGGAGCGACCTCATGTGGCTCTCCCTGGTCTCGATCGACGACACCTGGTCGGCCTTCGGCCTTCGTCCCTACAAGCCCGGCGAGCCGCGCCAGACGTTCCGCTGACGGCTAGGCGTTCGCCCGGCTGAACGCCCGCGACGCTAGCCAGAGCGCGACGACGGCAAGGATGCCCGTCAAGCCGACCCCGATCAGGATCTCCGGATCGCCCCACTGGCCGTTGAACAGGGCGCGCGAGGCGTCGGCCGCGTGGGTGAGTGGGTTGAGCGAGCTCAGGAACTTGAGCCAGTCGGGCGCCACCGACATCGGCAGCAGGATCCCCGACAGGAGGAGCAGCGGCAGGACCACGGCCTGGAGCAACGGCGCCAGGGCGTCCTCGCTCTTCAGGATCAGGCCGGCCGAGGGGCGAGGTGCCGGTCCGGATCGTCGGTGGTGCGAGGACCATCAGGCTCGAGCGACCCGCGGGCGTGCCGCTCGGCCTCACCGTCCAGGGCGGTGCCGGTCGGATCGAGTTCGATGGCCGGACGCTCGGTCGGCAGGGCGGCCAGGTGACCATCGAGCCGCCGGGCTGGGGCGCCGCCGGCGACCGGTTCCGGGT
>JBGPIH010000109.1:0-10437 GCA_041484785.1 Candidatus Limnocylindria bacterium | reverse complement strand
TGTTCGCGACGACGGCTCCGACCCCGGATCCGGCGATCCTCGCGCCGACCGCGCCGACGATGCTCGTCGAGCGACGTGTCGCCGAGCGAACCGGATCGGCAGCCGATCGGCGTCCTCACCGGAGACACGCGGCGTCGACCCGTTCCGAGACGGTGGCGCCCGAGGGTGAGGCCAGAACGGAGCTGAAGCGAGCATCCTCGCAGGGCGGCCTCGCCGGCGGGAAACGGCCGTCGCGCCCGCAGGGACGCGGTCGAGCGGCCGGCTGATCGAAGCGGGTCGCCAATCCGGCCGGTACGGGCATGAATCGGCCCGCCGGGGCAGGATGCGCAGATGGCGAAACCACGTGGCCACAGTCGATGGTTCCTCGGGCCGATCGCGGCAGGCATTCTCACCGTCGCGTCGCTCGGGCCCCTGCCACGCATGGCCGCAGCCGGGTTGCCCGCCTGGAACGGCGGCATCGATCTGTATCGGAGTGGCACGTACACGGTCCAGGCGAGCTTGCTGTGGTGCACCGCTGCCGACGTGCAGATCGCCCGCAACATCGTCGACCGGGAGACGGACCACACCTCCAGCGCCCAACGCCGTTACTTCGCCTGGATGCGGCTGCGCAACCGCTACCACCTGCCACGTTCCGCCGGGGTCGACCCGCAGGGCTGGACGGCCGGTCTTCGTCAGTTCGTCGACGACCGCTACCGGCTCGTTGCCAGCACGACCTTCGACGCTGCGCTGCGCTCGGCGGTGCGACGCCTGCGACAGACGAACCTGCCGGTTGCGCTTGCGGTCTCGCACGGGAATCACGGTTGGATCCTGACCGGCTTCACCGCCACCGCGGACCCGTTGACGGCGGCATCCTTCGTGGTGACCAGCGTTCGCGTGGTGGGCCCGCTCTACGCCCGCCAGAGTCTCAATGGCTACGACATGCCGCCGGACACGAGGCTCACCCCGGCCCAACTCCGGCACTACTTCACGCCCTGGCGATACACCCCGATGTCCATGGTCTGGGACGGCCGCTACGTCTCGATCCAACCGGTGCCCCTGGTCGTGACGGTGACTCCGCGGTAAGCCTCCGATATGTGCCGGTGCAGGGCCGCTTGCTAGCGTGACCTCGTCATCCCGCCGGAGACGCAGGGTCGAGATCGGCGCAGCCGGCCGACCGGGAAGGAGAACGGACCGTGAACAAGGTCCTCCTCACGGGGCGCCTCACGCGCGACCCGGAGATGCGCGGCCTCGCCAGCGGCAAGAACGTCACCACGTTCACCGTGGCCAGCAACGAGTTCATCGGCGGCGGCAAGGAGAAAGCCGAGTATCACGCCGTGGTCACGTGGGACCGGCTGGCGGAGATCGCCGGACGATACCTCGGGAAGGGCCAGCAGGTGGCCATCGAGGGGCGCCTCCAGACCCGCTCGTGGGACGACGAGCGGGGCGCACGGCATTGGAAGACGGAGATCGTCGCCTCCCACGTCGAGATGCTGTCCGGCCGCCGCAAGAAGGACTACGAGGCCCAGCAGGCGGCGGACTCGCTCGTGTCACAGGCGACGTCCCTCGGCGAAGGATCCGCCGCCGACCCGATCGAGGCTGCGGCGTTCGATCCGGGCGAGCAGGAAGACGAGCCGGACGACGCGGTGGAACCGGCAGTCGCGGCCGCCTGAGCACGGGATTCTCCCATGGCGGCGGCGCGGCCCCCTCCTGCGCCGCCGCCGACTCCGTCATCTCGACCCGGCCGCCCCATACAGCTGTCGCCTCGACAGGCCGGTGCTCGCCGCCACCCGGCGGGCGGCCTCGCTGCGCCCGATCCCGTCGGCCACGAGCCGCTCGACCTCTGCGCGAGCCTGACTCAACGAGTCGACGACCGCCTCGGCCGATCGTGGAGGCCGTGCGCCGGCCCAGTCGCCGACCACCAGGGCGAACTCCCCGCGCGCCCGGATCCGGCCGTCGGCGGCCGCCGCGGCCAGATCGCCAAGCGTCCCTCGCTCGATGGTTTCGTGCAGCTTGGTCAGCTCGCGGCAGACAGCGGCCGGTCGTCCTGGGCCGCAGGCGCCCGCCAGGTCGGCCAGGGTCGCGGCGACGCGACTCGGCGCTTCGAACAGCACGGTCCCGCGATCGTCACCGGCGATCCGGGCGAGTCGCTCTCGGCGCTCCCGACCTGACCTCGGCAGAAAGCCCTCGAACGCCCAGCGCGGCCCCGCGACGCCGGACCCGACGATCGCGGCCAGGACGGCCGACGCCCCCGGCAACGGGACGACGGTCCCACCCTCCGCCGCCCACGCCGCGATCAGCTCGCCGCCCGGATCGCTGACTGCCGGGGTTCCGGCGTCGGTCACGAGGGCCAGGTCCGCTCCACCGCGCAGGTGCTCGAGCAAGGCGGCCGCCCGCCCCGGGTCGCTCCGGGCGTGATAGCTCGTGGTACGCGTCGCGATCCCGTGCCGCAGCAGCAATCGGTGGGTGTGGCGGGTGTCCTCGGCCGCGATCAGTGGGACGGTCCGCAGAACCTCGAGCGCCCGGAGCGTGACGTCAGAGAGGTTGCCAATCGGGGTAGAGACCACGAAAAGCGTGCCGCCGCGAGACCCGCCCTCGGTCGAGTCGGCCACCGCGGACCGGCTCACGCTCGGGTCGAGCCCGGCCGCCGGCGCGGGTACAGGTAGTCCACGCCGGTGGTCCGCGGCCCGAGCTTGGCGATCGGTGGGACCTGGCGCTTGAATTCCGCCCCGGCGACCATCCGGTCGACCCGATCGATCATGGCCGGGTCGAAGCCGAGCGTGACCATCTCGTCGACTGTTCGGCGCCTGTCGATCCTCCAGAAGAGCAGTCGATCGAGCGCCGGATAGCTGAAGCCGCCTTCGATCTCGTCGGTCTGGCCGGGCCACAGGTCCGCCGACGGTGCCTTGCGCACGATCGCGTCCGGCACGCCGATCGCGACCGCCAGCTGGCGGACCTGGCTCTTGTACAGGTCGCCGATCGGGTTGAAGGCACAGGCCGAATCGCCGAACAGCGTGGTGTACCCGATGAGCGCTTCCGTCTTGTTGCCGGTTCCGACAACGAGCCCGGACCTGACCACGGACCGGTCGTACAGGACGGCCATCCGCATCCGGGCCGCGAAGTTACCGCGGCGCAGCGCGGTCGCCGGCGCCACCTCGTGCCCGACCGCCCCGGGCGCCGGGTCGGTCCCGAAGTACCCGTCGACCATGGCCGTGATCTCGATGAGCTCGCTCGAACAGCCGAGGGCCGTGACCACCGTTTCGGCGTCGGCGCGCGACGCCGGAGCCGATGCCCGGTACGGCATCAGAACGGCGTGGAGGCGCTCCGGTCCGATCGCCTCGGCGACCAGGTAGGCAACCAGCGCGGAATCGATTCCACCGGACAGCCCGACCACCGCCTGGTCGAAGCCGGCCTGCCGGAGCTGACCGCGGATGAACTCCCCGATGACCCGGCGAGCCACGTCCGCGTCGATCGCCAGCTCCGCCGGCAGCTCGAACGGTTCGTCGGTCACCGCCGCCCCTCGTCTCGATCCGGGACTGGCACCGGCCGATCGAGGGCTGGGCGCTCGACCGCAGCATCCGGATGGCGCTCTGACGCCGCGTCGGCGGCGAGGCCCGCCCGCTCGGCGATGATCCGGCCGAGCTCCCGGACCTGCAGCTCCGGCCGCTCGTCGCGCAGGAGCGGCAGGGCGATCCGCTCGCGTCGAACATCCCCGAGCGCGACGTCGACCAGGAACAGGCCTTCGTCATACAACGGCGCGCTGAAGACGGCCCGGCCGGACGGCGCGATGACCTCGGAGCCGCCCCAGAACGAGATCGACTCGTCCACCCCGACCCGATTGCAGAAGACGACGTACGAGGTCGTGAGCTGGGCGTACGTCCGCATCAGGGTCCGCCACGACGTCGCCGTCCCGAGACCAACCTCGTTGATCGCGGCAACGTCGCTGCCGGGCGAGGACGAGACGTTGATCAGGACCTGGGCCCCGTCGAGGGCCAGGAGCTGGGGTACGGTCAGGTGCCAGAAGTCCTCGCAGATGCCGATCCCGATCCCGACCCCCAACCGGGACGCCACCGCCCTCAGGCCATCGCCCTGGGCGAAGAACCGGCGCTCGTCGAAGAGGCCGTAGGTCGGCAGGAAGAGTTTGCGATGGACGTGCCGGAGCTCCCCGTCCTCGAACAGCGCGGCTGCGATGAACAGTCGGTGGTCGGCAGACTCCTCCACGAACGAGATCACGGCGGACAGGCCGGCGGTCGAGGCCGCGAGGTCGGCCAGCCGCGGATCGTCCAGGCGCATGGCGACCTCGGCCGCGAGGTCCTGTAGCTGGTAGCCGGTGAGGCCGAGCTCGGGAAAGACCACCAGGTCGGCGGCCTTCGCGCGGGCATCCTCGAGAAGCTCGCGATGGCGCGCAACGTTGGCGTCGAGCTCCCCCAGTCGCGGGGCGATCTGGGCGAGCGCGATCCGGAGCGGTCTCACGCGCCGGAGCATACGCGAAGCCCTCGTCCACGGGTGGCGATTGGGGCTTCTGGGTGCTAGTCTTCCGGGCACCTGCGCCGCCTCTGGGTTGGCGCGGTCGCGCTCCGCCCCCGAAGGCCCGGAATGGGAGGCATCACGGACCGGGCGAGGGGCACAAGAGGAGGAGTTGGGAGTATGACCCGATCACCGAAGTGGTCGCCACGGATCGCGGTGCTCGTCACGACCGCCGCGCTCCTGTTCGCGGCCTGTGGCGGAAGCACCGCGACGACGGCGCCCAGCAGCGCCGCGCCGGCCAGCGTAGCCCCCGCCAGTCAAGCCCCGGCATCGGTCGAGGCGTTCACCCCGATGGTCTATCCGGAGACCGGCGAGGCCCCCTGCGGCCAGGCCGCCGGACCGGACGCCACCCACGACAAGTACACCGGCAACTTCAAGAAGATCACCGCGGTCGATGCCAAGACCGTCGTGTTCGACCTGTGCAACTCGGACGTCGCCTTCCTGTCGAAGATCGCCTTCAGCTCGTTCGCGATCAACGACACCGCCTGGCTGCAATCGCACATCGATCCGTCCAAGTCCGAGAACCAGGCCATCGTGGATCAGGTCAACGGGACCGGAGCGTACAAGCTCGACGCATGGAACCGCGGCTCTGACATCACGATGTCGCGCTTCGACAATTATTGGGGCGACAAGGCCAAGACCGACAAGCTGATCATCCGCTGGAGCTCGGAAGCGGCTCAGCGCCTGGTCGAGCTGTTGTCGCCGACCGTGGACGGCATCGACAACGTCGGGCCGACCGATTTCGACACCGTCTCGAACAACCCCGATCTCCAGCTGAAGACCAGACCGGGCCTGAACACGTTCTACATCGGCTTCAACAACACGTACGCGCCGTTCGACAACGAGAAAGTCCGCCAGGCCATCGCCATGGGCATCGATCGGCAGCGGATCGTCGACAACTTCTACGCCCCGGGCTCCGAGGTCGCCACGCACTTCACGCCGTGCGCGATCCCGAATGGCTGCGCCGGCGACGACTGGTACGCGTTTGACCCGGTCAAGGCCAAGCAACTGCTGGCCGACGCTGGGTTCCCCAACGGCTTCGACACCGTTATCAACTACCGTGACGTCTCCCGCTCGTACGTGGCGGACCAGAACGTGATCGCCACGGACATCCAGGCCCAGCTCAAGAAGAACCTGAACATCACCGCCAAGATCGAGGTCCAGGAGTCGGGCACGTTCCTCGACAATGCGTCGGCTGGGAAGCTCACCGGGATCCACCTCCTCGGCTGGGGCGTCGACTACCCCGACATCACCGACTTCCTCGATTACCACTTCGGCGCGGGCGCGTCGAAGCAGTTCGGCGACAAGTGGGACGACATCACCTCGGCGCTGACCACGGGTGCACAGGGCGCCAGTGACGAGGCGCGCAAGCCGGCGTACGAGGCGGCCAACAACGCGATCAAGCAGCACGTCCCGATGATCCCGGTCGCGCACGCCGGGTCCGCCGTCGCCTATCGAGCCGACGTGCAGAACGCGCACTCGTCCCCGCTCGGGAACGAGCAATTCTCGGTCATGACGCCGGCCGACCGGACGCAGCTCGTGTTCATGCAGAATGCCGAGCCGCCAGGCCTGTACTGCGCCGACGAGACCGACGGCGAGTCGCTCCGCGTCTGCGAGCAGATGACCGAGGCGCTCTACGGCTACGAGATCGGTGGTACCGCTGCGGTGCCGGCTCTTGCCACGGAGTGCAAGTCCAATGCCGAGCTAAACCAGTGGACGTGCACGCTGCGTGATGGCGTCACCTTCCATGACGGCTCGACGCTCGATGCCAACGACGTCGTCCTCTCGTTCGCCATCCAGTGGGATGCAGACAACCCGCTCCACAAGGGACGAACGGGCGCACTGACGTACTTCGCATCGCTCTTCGGTGGGTTCCTGAACCCTCCGGTTGCGACTCAGTAGGTCCCAAGGTACCCAGTGAATTCGAAGGGCGCCGCCACCGGCGGCGCCCTTCTCGAATCCATGGTGGACCCGGGGTCCGCCGCCCTCCATCACCGAAGGCCCCGTACGCATGATCCGCTTCATCGTCCGCCGCCTGCTCTCCAGCATCCCGGTCCTCATTGGGATCGTGATCCTGGTGTTCATTCTCGTCCGGGTCATCCCAGGCGAACCGTGTACTGCCGCCTTTGGCGAGAAAGCCACCCCGACGGTGTGTGCCGCGTTCTCCACCCGGTACGGCCTGGACAAACCGCTCCCTGAACAGTTCGTGATCTACGCCGGGTCGCTCGTCCAGGGTGACTTCGGAAGCTCCATCCGGTATGGGCGGCCGGTGGCCGACATCCTGCTCGAGCGCCTGCCCGTGACCGTCGAGCTGACGATTCTCGCCCTGCTCTTCGCCAGCACGGTCGGAATCACCCTTGGGCTCATCTCGGCGACTCGCCGCAACTCGCCGGTCGACGCCGGCACCATGGTCATCGCCAACCTGGGAGTCTCGACCCCGGTCTTCGTTCTGGGCCTCTTCCTGGCCTTCGTCTTCGCGGTCCTGCTCAAAGGCACGCCCTTGTCCCTGCCACCGTCAGGCCGGCTGTCTCCCGGCTTGAGCGTGGTGCCACTGGCACAAGTCTGGGGCTTGACCGGGCTGACCGGCCCATTGCGGTCATTGATCGACTTCGTTTCCAACATGTACGTCATCAATGGTCTTCTGACGCTCAACTTCGGCCTGCTCACCGACGCCCTCCGCCATCTCATCCTGCCGGCGGTAGCGGTGGGAACGATCCCGCTGGCAATCATCGCCCGGATGACCCGCTCGAGCCTGCTCGAGGTGCTCGGTCTCGACTACGTCCGGACCGCCCGAGCCAAGGGGCTCAAGGAGCGCTCGGTCGTGATTCGGCATGGGATGCGGAATGCCCTGCTCCCCGTGGTGACCGTGATCGGCCTGTCGCTCGGTGGCTTCCTGTCGGGCGCCGTCCTGACCGAGACCATCTTCAACCTGACAGGCATGGGCAAGACCCTGTTCGAGTCAATCCAGGGACGTGACTACATCGTGATCCAGGGCGTGACGGTCGTGGTCGCGTTCATCTACCTCGTGGTCAACTTGATCGTGGATGTCTCGTACGCCTTCCTCGATCCCCGGATTCGCCTGTCATGAGCCTCAATCCCGGCACCGCCGAAGCACTGACGTCGAGTACGCCGGAGACGATTGCGGCCCACCGCCCGAGCTCGCTGTCTCGCGACACGCTGCGCAACGTCGTCCGGCAGCGATCGGCGCTGATCGGGCTGACGATCCTGATCACCCTATTCCTCATAGCGATCTTCGCACCATTCATTGCCCCCACCGATCCGACGCTCTCCATGCTCGACCTTGGCGAACCGGGCAAGCGCGGCGCGGCACCGTGCATTCACCTGTTCGGCTGCGCGGCCAACCTGCCCCAGCACGTCATGGGCCTCGACTCGAACCTGCGTGACGAGTTCAGCCGGGTGATCTTCGGCGCCCGCGTCTCGCTTCCGATGGGCTTCCTGACGGTCGGTTTTGCCATCGTGATCGGAACGATCATCGGGGCGATCGCGGGCTTTGCCGGCGGCTGGCTGGACAACGTCCTGATGCGGATCATGGACATCGTCCTGTCGTTCCCGAGCCTGATCCTGGCGATCGCGATCGTCACGGTGCTCGGCGCCGGGCTGTTCAACGCCCTGCTGGCGATCGGGATCGTGTCGATCCCGGTCTACGCCCGGGTCATGCGCGCCTCGGTCCTGTCGGTCCGCGAGGCGGACTTCGTCACGGCGTCGCGGGCGCTGGGCGAATCGTCGGGTGGCCTGCTCTCGCGGCGCGTCCTGCCCAACGCCCTGACCCCGTTGATCGTCCAGGGCACCCTGGGGATCGGCGGGGCGATCCTCGAGGTGGCGGCCCTCTCGTTCGTCGGGCTCGGCAACCAGCCGCCGACCGCGGAGTGGGGATCGATGATCGCCGGCGATCGCAACCTGTTCTTCTCGGCGCCGCACCTGATCTTCTTCCCGGGCTTCGCCATCACCCTGTCGGTCCTCGGTTTCAACCTGCTCGGAGACGGGATCCGCGACGCCCTCGACCCGCGGCTCAATCGATGAGCCCGCAGGACACCGACTTGACCGAACCGATCACGGTTCCCGTCTCGGACCTGACCCTCGGCACGAGCCTGGATCAGACGGTCGTTGCCGAGCTGGTTCCGCCCGGCGCGCGACGCGTTCGCCGCCCGCGCGGCGAGCGACCCCTGCTCGAGATCCGGGACCTGCACACCAGCTTCGCGACCCGTGACGGCTCGGTGAAGGCAGTCGACGGGATCGACTTCCACGTCGACCGCGGCGAGATCATGGGCCTGGTCGGCGAGTCGGGCTGCGGCAAGAGCGTCACGGCCCTGTCGATCATGCGCCTCGTGGCGAAGCCCGGGCGAATCGATGGCGGCGAGATCATGTTCGATGGACAGAACCTGCTGACCTTGAGCGGCGAGGCCATGCGCAAGGTCCGCGGCAACCGGATCAGCATGATCTTCCAGCAGCCGACCTCGTCATTGAACCCGGTCTGGGACGTTGGGCGCCAGATCGAGGAGGTCCTGCAGATCCATCGGGGCATGAAAGGCAGTGCCGCCGAGGGCCGGGCGCTGGAGCTCCTTCGGCTGGTCGGCATCCCGGACCCGGAGCGGCGACTCAAGGCCTTCCCCCACGAGATGTCCGGTGGGATGGCCCAGCGCGTGATGATCGCGATGGCGCTCGCCTGCGAACCGGAGCTGCTCATCGCAGACGAGCCGACGACCGCCCTCGACGTCACGATCCAGGCCCAGATCCTCGATCTCATTCGCAACCTGCGTGACGAGACCGGGACCGCGATCATCCTGATCACCCACGACCTGGGCGTCGTCGCCGAGATGTGCGATCGAGTAGCCGTCATGTACGCCGGCGAGATCGTGGAACAGACCGACGTCGCCACCCTCTTCCGCGATCCCCGCCATCCGTACACGCAGGGCTTGATTGGCTCGATCCCGGTCGTCGGCGTGATCCGCGACGAGCTTGCCGTCATCCCGGGCAATGTCCCGAACCTGATCGACCTGCCAGCCGGTTGCCGGTTCGCCCCGCGCTGCACGACGCGACTGCGCGAGAACGTCACCCTGGCGCTCGACGTGCACCCGGAGCTGCGCTCGATCGGGCCGGATCACGAGGTCCGCTGCTGGCTCTACCACGACATCGACGGCCGGCCGATCCCGCGCGCGGCGGCAGCCGCTCCCGGCGCATGACCGCGTTCGTCGCGCCCAGCGGCTCACCGGCACCCGGCGTCGGCCAGCCGGCGCTGGTGGAGGTGCGGGACCTGGTCAAGCACTTCCCGGTGCGTGGCGGCATCCTCCAGCGAACGGTCGGAATGGTCCAGGCGGTCGATGGGGTCAGCTTTGACATCCGTCGCGGAGAGACCCTCGGCCTGGTCGGTGAGTCGGGCTGCGGCAAGACGACCGTGGGACGACTCCTGCTCCGCCTGATCGAGCCGACCTCGGGGACGATCCGCTTCGATGGCGCCGATGTCACCGCGGTCAGGGGCGCCGCGCTCAAGCCCTACCGGCGACGGATGCAGATCATCTTCCAGGATCCGTACGCCAGCCTCGATCCACGTGCCCCGATCTCGGACAGCATCGGCGAAGGGCTGCGAATCCACGGCCTGGGGAGTCCGGCCGAGCGACGCCAGAAGGTGAGCCGGATGATGGACCTGGTCGGCCTCCAGCCGTACCACGCACGCCGCTATCCGCACGAGTTCTCGGGCGGCCAGCGTCAGCGGATCGGGATCGCCCGAGCGCTCGTCCTCGAGCCGGACCTGGTCGTGTGCGACGAGCCGGTCTCAGCCCTCGACGTCTCGATCCAGGCCCAGATCGTCAACCTGATGGAGGATCTGCAAGACCGCTTCCACCTGACCTTCCTCTTCGTGGCGCACGACCTTTCCGTGGTGCATCACATGAGCGATCGGATCGCGGTCATGTACCT
>JBGPIH010000108.1:0-10689 GCA_041484785.1 Candidatus Limnocylindria bacterium | reverse complement strand
GGGGCCAGCATCTCGCGCACGGCGGAAGGGGCGGCAGTCACCAGCTCATGAAGATCGGCATCGACCTCGGCACCGCCAACGTCCTCGTCTACGTCAAGGGCAAGGGCATCGTCATCACCGAGCCCAGCGTGGTCGCGGTCTCGGACGACAACCGGATCGTCGCGGTTGGCGAGGAGGCTCGCGAGATGATCGGGCGTACGCCCGGCAACATCCACGCCATCCGACCGATGAAGGACGGGGTCATCGCGGACTACGTCATCACCGAGGCGATGCTCAGCCACTTCATCGGCAAGGTCCGCAAGGGCACCTTCGGGTTCAGCAAGCCGGACGTCATGATCTCGGTGCCGGCCGGCGTCACGAGCGTCGAGAAGCGGGCCGTCCGCGATGCCGCGCTCAAGGCCGGAGCCAAGGACGCCTACCTCATCGAGGAGCCGCTGGCCGCGGCGATCGGGGCGAACGTGCCGATCAGCGGGCCGTCCGGGAACATGATCATCGACATCGGTGGCGGGACCAGCGAGATCGCGGTGATCGCGCTCGGCGGGATCGTCGTCTCGCGCAGCCTGCGCGTTGGCGGCAATCGGTTCGACGACGCGATCGCGACCTACATCCGCAAGAAGTACAACCTGATGGTCGGGGAGCGGACGGCGGAGGAGGTCAAGATCCAGATCGGGACGGCCTTGCCGCTCGAGCGCGAGCTGACCATGGAGGTCCGCGGTCGCGACCTGATCGCCGGCCTGCCGCGCACGATCCCGATCACCAGCAGCGAGGTGATGGAGGCGATCGAGGCGCCGCTGCAGCAGCTCGTGGCCGCCGTCCGATCCGTCCTCGAGCAGACGCCGCCCGAGCTGTCCTCGGACATCATCGACAAGGGAATGGTCATGTCCGGGGGTGGGGCGCTCCTGCGGAACATCGACAAGCTGCTGACCCAGGTGACCGGCGTTCCGTGCCACGTGGCGGAGAACCCTTTGAGCTGCGTCGCCCTCGGGACGGGCCTTGCGCTGGAGCACTTCGACTTCTTCAAGAAGTCACTGGTCCAGCAGATCTGACGCCGTCCCGGTGACCGGCAGGGCCTTCGTCGATCTGCACTGTCACACCCGGGCAAGCTTTGACTGCCTGTCCGCGCCAGGCGCCGTGGTGCGGGCAGCGGCCGAGCGCGGCTTGACCCATCTCGCGATCACCGACCACGACCGGATCGACGGGGCCCTCGAGGCCCGGCGGCTGGCTCCAGCCGGGTTGACCGTGATCGTTGGCGAAGAGGTGAAGACCCGTGACGGGGATCTCATCTGCCTCTTCCTCGACGCGGCCATCCCACCCGGGCTCTCGGCGGCCGAAACGATCGCGTCCGCCCGCGAGCAGGGCGGCCTCGTCGGCATCCCGCACCCGTTCGACCGGCTGCGCGGCTCCCTGCTGCGCCACCCGGCGATGGACGCGCTGGCGTCGACAGTCGACTGGGTCGAGACCCACAACGCCCGGGTCATCGGCGGGGGTAACGATCGTGCCGTCGAATTCGCGCGTGATCACGGTCTTCCCGGGGTGGCGGTCTCGGACGCTCACTCGATCCTGGAAGTGGCCGTGGCGTACGTCGCCCTCGACGGCGACCCATCGACGCAGGCCGGCCTGCTGACCGGCCTGCGCAGCGCGGAGCTGGTCCCCGGCCGGGCCAGCCTCGTCATCCGGGCCTGGACGCCGGTCGCCAAGCTCGTCCAGCGGAGCCGCGGCAACGGACGGATCGGCCCCGCGGGGATTCCCGCGCCCTCGAGATCGCGGGAGCACCCGTGAGCGAGCGGGGCGGCCAGCAGGACCATCGGGCCGTTGTCGAGCCCCCGGACCCAGCCGTACCGTCAGATCCCATGGAAGCCGCCGCCGGAGGACTGGATCGGAGCGCGGGCGCCGGTCAGCTGTCCCTGTCCGACCGCCTTCGCCAGCCGCGGACGATCATCTCGATCCTGGTTCCGCTGGCGATCATTGCCATCTTCGCCCTGGTCAACGGATCCCAGCTGGGCAAGGTTCCCGGTCTGATCGGCGGCGCGGACCTCCGTCTGGTCGCCGTCGCATTCGTGGTCTTCTACGCCGGGTTCCCGATGCGCGGTCTGCGCTGGACGATGCTGCTCCGGGGCACGGGGATCCGGGTCGGCATCAGGGATTCGACCGAGATCATCTTCCTCTCCTGGCTGGTCAACTGCGTGGTCCCGGCCAAGCTCGGCGACGTGTACCGGGCGTACCTGCTCAAGATCAACAGCAAGGCGTCGCTCAGCCGGACTTTCGGGACCGTCTTCATCGAGCGCGTCCTTGACCTCATCGCGATTGCCCTGCTCGGGATCGCCGCCGGCCTGTGGAGCTTCCGCAACGGCCTGCCGCCGCCCATCCAGGTCGTCTTCGGGATCGGGCTCGTCGTCGTGACGGTTCTCTCCGTCGGGCTGTTCACGATGCGCAACTTCGGTCGTCAGATCCTCAACGCGCTGCCCTTTCCGCCGCGCGTGCTGGAGCTGTACGACCGGTTCGAGGAGGGCGTCTTCGGTGCGATTGCCCTTCGCCAGCTGCCCTTCCTGGGCGGGCTCACCGCGTCCATCTGGATGACCGAGGCGCTTCGCCTCTTCTTCGTCGTCCAGGCGCTCGGATTCGCCGACGTCGAGCTGGGGCTGTCCGGTGCGGTCTTCGTGGCCTTGATCGGTTCGCTGCTGACCGCCGTCCCACTCAGCCCGGCCGGTCTCGGCATCGTGGAGGCCGGCGTGGTCGGCGTCCTGACAGTCGCCTACGGCGTGCCCCTGGCCGAGGCGACCGCGATCGCCCTGCTCGATCGGGTCATCAGCGTCTTCTCGATCATCGTCCTGGGCAGCATCGCCTACGTGATCTCGGCCAAGCCGCGCGGGCTGGACACGGTCGCTCGAACCACCGAGACGACGACCGCCTGAGCGCGCCCGCCGGGCGAACTGATCCAGGATTGTCGAACGGTCGTACCCTTGAGCAGGGGTGCCGGGATTTGCGCGCTCCGACCCAACCGCACCCGACTCCACCAGACCGCCACCGGCCGGGACCCCCCGGATGGACGCGGGGCCGGTACGAACGGGTGATACAGGTCCCGAGACGACCCGTGGATAGTGAGGCCAGCGGATGACCCACCGAGGCTCGATCCCAGGGAGCGCCCAGGCACTTATGACGACCCAGAACGGCCGAGCGTTCAATGAATGGCTCAGGACGCAGCTCAAGGCCAAGAAGATGTCGCAGCGGCAACTCGCCCAGCAGTCGGGCGTGGACCACTCGACGATCTCGAGGCTGATTCGCGGCGATCGGATGCCGTCGTTGGGTACCGCGACCAAGCTCGCCCGAGGCCTTCGCGAGCTGCGCGATGATGCCGACACGACTCAGTACCTAGGCGTGGTCGGCTCTGGCAGCATGAACCCCACGGCGCGAGTCGAGTATTCGCTGCGCGCAGATGAGCTGCTCAGCGAGGCGCAGGTCCGCCAGATCATGGAGTACTACCTGGCGGTGCGGATGCGCCGCTACGGTCGTGCCATCAAGCCGACCGATTCAGGCAACGGAACCGAGCGTCCCTCGGAAGCCACCTTCACCCGGCCGCTCAGCCCGGACGGCCATGCCGCCCTGGGACGGACCGGAACCGCCACCATCCAAGGCGTTCGGCCGGTGTCGCGATCGGCGACCCGCGAGCCTGGGCGCTACTGAGCTCACATCGCGATCCGGGTCCGCCCTCCCGGCCCGGATCATCGGGCACTGCGAACGCCGGCGTTTGGGGCGCCGGCGTTCGCGATTCCGGCCGGTGCGCTATGGAGCCGGCGACGCTCGATAGACGGAGACGATCTGGCGAGGCGCAGCCCTGAACCGGTCGGCCGGCGCGCCATATCGCTCCGGCGGCGCCACGAGCGCTTCGGCGGGCCCGCCGCACGGGGCGCCGATGGCGGTGTCGAACAGCGAGTCGCAGATGACGACCAACGTGCCATCCGCGCCGCCGCCACCTGGCGCGACGAGTTCAACCACCCGACCGGCGCGAACCAGGGGGTATTGGTAGGCCTCCGCCGTCTTGAAGTCGGGCAGGGATTGCAGCTGGATCGGTCCACTGGGGGCGTCCGCCTCGATCCTGGCGGCTGCCGCCTCGGCGGCCGGGAAGCCGCCATCCGGCGCGACCGCCGGCGGCTGGTGGGTCACCGCCCAGACCAGCAGGGCCGCGATCCCGACTCCGAGCAGGACCCGGCCCGGCTTGGCCCGGGAGAGCCCGCCCGCGCCCGCGAGCACGCGGTCGCCCGCCCGCCAGAGTGCGGCGCCGCCGATCCCGACCAGCACGAACACCATCGGGTCGGCGAAGGCATGGTAGTGATCGTTGGGCAGGCCCTCGGTGACGGTCGCGAGACTCGGCGAGATGAAGGACAGCGCCAGGGCCGTCCAGCCCAGCCCGAGCGCCAGCCAGCGCACGGCGACCCGTTCCTCGCCCGTCGCCTCCACGAACCGCCAGGCCGTGAGCCCGAGCACCCCGACGACCGCCACGACCACCGCGCTCAACCCGGTCGTGATCAGCCCGACCAGGGGCCACGAGATGATCCGGCTCGCGATCACCAGCAACCGTGGTGCGAAGTCCAGCCTCGCCGGGTCGCCACCGGCCCGGAGGTAGGCGAGGGCCGCCTCGATCTCCGAGAAGTTGGTCGTCAGCTCGTGGATGACCAGCGGCACGAAGCTCAAGGCGACGATCGCCAGCCCGGCCGCGCCCACACGGATCAGCGCACGTCGCTCGTGGGCAGCCGTTCGTCGCCGCGCGTCCGCCGCGAGCAGCGCACCCACCACCGGCAGGAGCGTGACCCCGAGGACGTGACATTGCATCGTCACCGCCGTCCCGACCGCGGCGAGGATCCACCAGCGCGCGCGCCGTGTCGTCCATGCGCGCCAGGCACCGGCCAGCGCGACCGCGCTCGAGAGAGCGATCAGGTTCGGGTTCCAGATGAACGTGGATTCGTCGATCGCGGCCGGCGAGATGGCGATCGCCAGGCCCGCGACCAGTCCCGCGACCGGCCCCCCGATCGAGCGCGCCAGCCACCACGTCACCCCGACCGCGGCGATGCCGGCGAGCGCGATGAGCGCGACAACGGCGAGCGGCGAGTCGCCGCCGGTCAGCGCGGCGGCCGGCGACAGGAGGTAGTAGTAGAGGGCCCCGTGATGTACGTCGCCGATCGACGTCGGCGGGCCAAGGAGCGGGACCACCCCGTCGCGCACGAGGGTCCGCAGCATCAGCATGTCGTGACCCTGGTCGGCGTCCCAGGTCCCGCGCGTCGTGAGGTTCGGGAGGCGAAGCGCGGCGGCCAGCAGGATGAGCGCAGGCAGGACGAGCGCCTCCAGCCGTCGCCACCCCACCGTCACGACTCCGGGTCCTCGGACGGTCCGGTTCTGGCGCGCGAACCGCGCAGCTCCATCGCCTCGGGCGGCAGGTCGGCGAGCGGCCGACCGGCCATGAGATCGCGTGCCCGGGCGACGTTGATGGCGTCGTAGCCCTCGTCCATCCCGGGAGTCTCGAGGTAGTAGGCGACGTGGGCAAGCGCGGGATGGCGCAGCAGGTGGCCGAGCCCGGTCGCTCCGATCCGGCCCGCCCCGAGGTGCTCGTGACGGTCCAGGTGCGATCCGCGTTCGGACCTGGAATCGTTGAGGTGGATCATGACCAGCCGCCGCAGCCCGATCAGTCTGTCGAACTCACCGAGGAAGGCATCGATGCCGTCCGGATCGGCCAGGTCCACGCCGGCACCCCAGGCGTGCGCCGTGTCGATGCAGAAGCCGAGCCGCGCGTCCGGGATTCCCATGGTCGCAGCGGCCTCGGCGATGCCGGCCAGCTCCTCGACGTCGACGCCGAGCCCAAACCCTCCACCGGCCGAGTTCTCCAGCACGACCATCGCCGCGTCCGGCCCGTCCTCCGCCTCGGCCAGCACGAGCCGCAGGCCGTCAGACAGGCGTGCGGTGCCGTCCTTGACGCCCGATCCGCGATGCGACCCGACGTGGACGTTGACGAACCTGGCACGAAAGCCCGGTGCCGCTCGAAGCTCGCCGATCAGCAGCTCGACGGACCTCGTGTAGAAGCCCTCTTCGGGGCCGGCCAGGTTGACCAGATACGGCGCATGGATCGCCACCGGCCCGATCCCCAACGCCGCGAGGCGACCCTGAAAGGCCGGCAGCTCCTTCGGCGGCCTGGAGCGGCGCCGCCAGGCGGTCGGGTTGTCGGCGAAGACCTGGATCGCGTCCGCGCCGATCTGGTGCGCCCGTTCGACGGCCTTGACCATCCCGAGACCCAGCGGCAGGTGGGCACCGAGCCGGCGATCGTCGGGTGGCATCGGCTGCATCGTACGATGGCGCGGCGGCGGGGCGCCCCACCGCGGGCGCCGCTAGCGGCGACCGTTCGGGTGGTTTCGACCCTTCGTGTAGTCCCCGCCGATGACCGGTTCGATCAGCCCGTAGTCGCCGTCGTCGCGCTTGTACAGGATGGCGACCTGCTCCGTCTCGGCACTGACGAACACGAAGAACTCATGGCCGAGCTCCTCCATCCGGCTGACCGCGTCCTCCTCGAACATCGGCTCGATCGCAAAACGCTTCGTCTTGACGATCCGGCGTTCGCGGACCGGACCGGGCGTGCCGTCGGCGATCCGCCGGAGGATCTGCTTCTCCTCCTCGGGTCGAGCTCGCAGACGAGGCTTCTCGCGATGGTCGACGGCACGCCGCTCGACCTTGTCGACCACCTCGTCGATGGCCGCCTGGTAGCTCGAGCCGGCAGCGCGCGTGTGGAGCATCTGGCCATCGATGCTCAGGGTGATCTCGGCGATATGGGCGTCCGCCGCGCTGCGGTGTTGCTCGTTGGAGAGCTCCACCACAGCCTCCGACCGGTCATCCAGTATCCGCTCGATCCGCTGGAGCTTGCGCTCCACGTACGCTCGAACCCGCTCGGGGACTTCGACGTTCTTGCCCTTGACGATCGTTTTCACGCGTCACCTCTCGATCGCCGGCCCTCGCTCAACCAGTATAGTCGCGCGCGGCAGAGGGTCCCGGCCGTGGACGGGCGTGCCTAGCGCTCTCGCGCGACGGCGATCGCCGACACGGCGAGCGCGCCGGCGGCCTCCAGGGCGAAGCCGCACGCGGCGAGGGTCGCCCCTGTCGTGACCACATCGTCGACCAGGAGGATCCAGCGTCCCGAGACGGCGCCGACCGCCTCGCGCTCCGGCCCCCGGAGGCGGAACGCGCCAGCGACATTCGCCGCGCGGTCCTCGCGACCGAGCTCGAACTGGGCGATCGTGGCGCGCGCCCGCTCGAGCGCGCGGACGTACGCGAGTCCGAGTTCCGCCGCCGCCACCGCCCCGATCAGCGCCGCCTGGTCGTAGCCGCGCCGCCGCTCACGCTCGGCGTGGACGGGAACCGGCACGACCACCGTCGCACCCTCTCCGACTCGCCGCCAGCGCCTGGCGACGGCCTCGCCGAGGGGACTGGCAAGACGGCGCTCCCCTGCGTATTTCAGGTCGTGCAGCGCGGCGCGGACCGGCCCGGCGAACGGTGCGCACCATTCGAGCTGCAGGAGCGGCGGCGGCAAGTCGGCGGGCAATCCGATCGGGGTGCCGCCGGGCAGACCGAGACGCGCGTCGAGCGCCGGCCGGCACGACGCGCAGAGTGGCTCGCCCTCGCGGCCGCAGCCCGAGCAGGCGGCCGGGAACGCGACGTCGAGCGCCGTCGAGGCGGCCCGAGCCAGACCACGGATGATCGCCACCGCCAGATGGTGATGCCGAGCCCTTCACCCCGACGTATCCGAGGAACTACGCCTCGGACGCGGCCTCCAGCGCCACCAGGTCCCCGACCATCGTCCCACTGCGCTCGATCGCGCCCACAGGCAGCTCAAGAACGCCGTGGGCGCCCCGGACGAGCGGTACCAGCCCGATCCACGCCCTCAGGCCCCGGTGGGCCGACAGGACGGTCTGGGCGCCGCCGTGCGCGGCGTCGGGCCGGGCGAGGAAGACGGCATCGATCGGGAAGCGCATGAACATCATGTGGATCCCGTTCGTGCCCGGGAGCCAGAGTCCGGCGTCGGGCTCCAGGGACGCCCGACCCATGAGTCCCTTGAAGCGGCCCCACAGGCCGTTGGCCGACTCCAGGTTCCTGGCGAGCTCCGTGTCGCGACTGACGTTGCGAGCCCGCAGGGCCACCTAGACCTTCAGGTTGATGATGATCAGGATGAGCGCGGGCCCGAGGATGACGATGAACAGCGACGGGAAGATGCAGCCCACCAGCGGGAAGAGCATCTTGATCGGCGCCTTGGCGGCCTGCTCCTCCGCTCGCTGGCGGCGCTCGATGCGAAGCTGCTCGGACTGAACCTGCAGGACCTTCGAGATGGAGACGCCCAGCTGTTCGGCCTGGATGATCGCGCTGATGAAGTTGGTGAGCGGTGTGACCTCCGTTCGGGCCACGATGTCGCGAAGCGCCTCGCGTCGCTGCTTGCCAACGCGGACCTCGGCGAGCGCTCGTCGGAACTCATCGGAGAGTGGCCCGGGAAGCTTCTCGACGACCTTTCCGAGGGCGGCGTCGAAGCCGAGGCCGGCCCGGACCGAAATCGTGAGCAGATCGAGCGCGTCCGGGATGTTCAGCAGGATCGCGTGCTGGCGCTTCCGCACTCGTCCCCCGAGCCAGAACTCCGGGATCGTGTAGCCGAACAGGGCGCCAACGAGTCCGAGCAGTGCGCCGATCGCGAACGGGAAGCCGAGGACGCCGACGACCCCGAACAGGAAGAAGAAGACGATGCCGCCGCCGATCGCACCGACCGCCTTGATTCCCAGCCAGTCGGCGACGCGCATGTCTCCGGGGTTCCCGGCCAGCGCGAGGCGTTTCTCGGTTCGCTCGCTGAAATTGCTGCTCGTGACGCGGGCCAGGCCTCCCGAGAGGCGCTTCGCCAGCGGTCGCAGCGTTCGCTCCACGAACGGTGCCTGGAGCTCCAGCTCCTCGAGATTCTTCGCCTGCATGGAGCCGAGCTGGGTCAGGCGGGCCTGCACCGGATCCACCGGCGCGCTGCTGCTCAGGGCGAAGACGATGAACAGGATCGAGCCCGCTGCGAGGGCCGCGATGAGGATGACCGGGATGGGCATCGGAACTAGACCTCGATGTCGACGATGCGGCGGATGAACATGAAGCCCATGAACATCATCACGCCGCCCACGGTCAGGATGATGACCCCGGCAGGCAGGCCGATGAGGCTGGCGCGATCGTCGAACATCGGGCTCATGAAGCCGGGCGCGGCGACGAACAGGAATGCGGCAAGGCCGATCGGCAACCCGGCCACGACGTAGCCCGAGAGTCGCTGCTGCGCTGTCAGCGTCCGGATCTCGCCCTTGATCCGGATTCGCTCGCGGATGGTGTACGCAATCGAATCGAGGATCTCGGCCAGGTTTCCGCCAACCTGGTGCTGGATCGAGATGGCCGTGGCCATCAGCTCGAGGTCGTCGGAGCGGACGCGGCGGACCATGTTCTCCAGTGCCTGCTCGAACGGCAGCCCCAGGTTGACCTCACGGATGACCCGCGCGAACTCGATCGAGATCGGCGGCCGCGCCTCGCGGACGACCAGCTCGATCGCCTGGAGGAACGAGGAGCCGGCGCGAAGCGCGTTGGCGATCAGCGTGATCGTGTCCGGAAGCTGCTTGTTGAAGGCACCCAGGCGGCCATTCCGGCGCCGGGCAAGCCAGAGGCGCGGCAGGAGGAACCCGATCAAGATCCCGATGAGCAGGAACAACGGGTTGCGGAGGGCCGGCAGGAAGGCCGAGAGGAGGACCATGAGGATCGGCACGCCGACCGTCGAGCCGGCCCAGATGGCCAGGTACTCGGTGGGCTTGAGATGGAGGTCCGCTCGGGCGATGTCCCGGGCGATGTTCGCCCAGAAGTCCCGGCCTTCAACGGCCTTGTTGATGGCCGCCAGCGCCTGGCTCTGGGCAAGGAGCTCGGCGACGCCTCCCTGGCCCGTACCGGCGCCTTTCGCCGCCTGCTGGGGCTTGCTCGCGGCGTACCGCTCGAGCCGGTCGGAGATGCCCGATCTCCCGGACATCGCGATGCCGACCGCGATGACCAGGATCGCCAGCGCGGCGACTCCGGCGACCGCAATGATGTTCGGATTCACGTGCGGGTCTCCTCCGGGGCCTAGTAGGAGAATCCGAACAGTCCGGGTGGGAGGTTGATCCCCTGCACCTCGAACTTTTCGACGAACTTCGGCCGGATCCCGGTCGCCTTGAGGCGGCCCTCGATCTTGCCTTCGACCACGCCGGTCTGCTCGAAGATGAAGACGTCCTGCATGACGATGACGTCACCTTCCATCCCCTGGACCTCGGTGATGTTGACGATCCGCCGGGTCCCATCCTTGAGGCGGGACTGGTGGACGATGAGGTCCACCGCCGAGGCGACCTGCTCGCGGATCGCCCGCAGCGGCAGGTCCACACCGGCCATCAGGACCATCGTCTCGAGCCGCGAGAGCATGTCTCGCGGGCTGTTCGCATGGCCCGTGGACATCGATCCATCGTGGCCGGTGTTCATGGCCTGGAGCATGTCCAGTGCCTCGCCCGAGCGGCACTCTCCCACGATGATCCGGTCGGGCCGCATGCGCAGGCTGTTGCGGACGAGATCGCGGGCCACGATCTCCCCCCGCCCCTCCACGTTCGCCGGGCGGGTCTCGAGGCGCACCACGTG
>JBGPIH010000107.1:0-10718 GCA_041484785.1 Candidatus Limnocylindria bacterium | reverse complement strand
TCAAGCTGATGGGCCGGCGGGTGGGCATGACCACCACCGACGGCATCGTCATCGACGGTCGGGTCATCAAGAAGGGCGACATGAGCGGGCCGAAGTCGGCCCAGATGGTCCTCCAGAACCCGACCGTGGATACGGCCGTCTTCGAGGTGGCCCGTGGCGGCATCCTGCGCGAGGGCCTTGGCTATGACCGCAACGACGTCGCGGTCGTGACCAACGTGACCGGCGACCACCTGGGCCTCGGCGGGATCACCTCGATCGGCCAGCTGGCCAACGTCAAGGGGGTCGTGGTCGAGGCCGTGCCGCGCTCCGGCTCGGCCGTCCTCAACGCCGACGACCACCTGGTCTACCGGCTCGGTCGCCACTGTTCCGGGCGCGTCGTCCTGTTCAGCATGGCCACCGCCAAGGGCGAAGACGGCTTCGACCGGATCGACGGTCACACCGGGCGAGGCGGCGCCGCGTTCTGCCTGGAGCCCTCGAGTGAGGGCGAGCTGATCGTGCTTCGTCTCGGGTCGCGGACGATGCCGGTCCTGTACACCCATCTCATCCCGGCGACCTTCGGCGGCCGTGCCCGGATGAACGTCGCGAACGCCCTCGGCGCCGCCGCCGCCGCCTGGGCCGCAGGCGCCCACCTGCACGACATCCGGCAGGGCCTGCGGACGTTCTCGACCTCGTTCTTCCAGGCCCCCGGGCGCCTCAACCTGCTCGAGGTGGCCGGGGTCCGGGTCGTGATCGATTACTGCCACAACGTCGACGGCATGCGCCAGCTAGCCGATTTCGTGGGCCGAATGATGGTCGACCCCCAGACCAAGGCCGGGCGGCTCGGCGCCGCCCGCAGTGGGACGAGGTCCGGGCGGGCGATCGGCGTCTTGGGCATTCCGGGCGATCGGCGCGACGAGGATCAGCGCGAATACGGCGCGCTGGCCGCGGGCGCCTTCGACGAGATCATCGTGCGCGAGGACAAGAACCTGCGCGGTCGGGCCCCCGGGGATTCGGCCTCCAACGTGGTCGAGGGGATCCGCTCGGCGCAGGCCGCCGGCGCCCGGACCACTCGAGCCGACAAGGTCCTCGACGAGATGACCGCGGTCCGCAACGCGTTGCGCCGCGCCGTCCCGGGCGACCTCGTGGTCTGCTGCGTCGATGACGCCATCGCGGTCTATCGGGAGGCGATGTCCGCGTCGGGTGCGTCGCGTGGCGGAACGGCGTTCACCGATCCCGGAGAGCTCGAGGCGCCCGAGGGCTGAGCTCAGCCCCGGCGCGGCCGGCCCTCCAGGCGGGGCACGAGCGTGGGGAGCTCGGCGACGATGTCGACCGGGTGGGCGCCCACGCTCGCGAGCATCTCGAAGACCTGGTCGCGTTCCTGGTGGCACATCAGCACGATGACCCCCGGGGCATCGGATCGGCCGCCGTGCGCGCCGGCGCCGGCCGCTCCGTTCAGTTCGGCCTGCAGCGCCTGCGTCTCGCCGTCATAGACCGGCACCCCGGACGCGGCCATGCCGCCGGCCACGATCCCCGCCAGCAGCTCGCCAACGACCGATTCGGCGGTCCGCCCGCGCAGGTAGTGGAGCGTCTGCTTGATCACGACTCGCTGGGCCCGACTGGCGGCAATGCGGCCGATTCCCCGGAGCGCGTCGTCCGGCCGATCACCCGCCGTTCCGATGATGGCGGTGATCGGAGCCGCTCGGCCCGAGGCACCCGCCGCGATCCCCTCCGCCACGTCCAGGATGGCCGCGATGCCCGCCTCGTTGTGGGCGAAATCGACGATGACGACCTTCGCGCCCAGGCGGAACAGGTTGAGCCGCCCGGGTGACCGGAGCGGGTCCGGGGCGAAACCCAGCAGGCCGTCGCGAACCTCGCCGAGGGACGCTCCCACGCCGCGCGCGCCGCCGGCGGCCGCCAGGGCGTTGGCCACGTTGTGACGGGCCAGGCCGCCGACCGCGATCGGGATCCGGAGCACCTCGACGATCGGCGACTCCGCGGGACCGTTGGCCTCGACGATGACGCCATCGCGCACGAGGTAGGCGCGGCCGCCGCGGGCCAGGTGGCGCCGGATGGCCGGTGCGCCGCTCCCGCGCAGGCTGAACAGTGCCACCCTGGCGCGGACCCGTCTGGCGACCGCCGCGACCAACGGGTCGTCGGCATTGAGGACCACCCAGCCGCCGGGACGGGTGATCCGGCAGATCGTCGACTTCACCTCGGCCAGCTCGGGCAGCGTGTGGATCCCCTGGAGGTCGAGGTGATCGGACGAGACGTTGGTCAGGACGCTGGCTTCGTTCGACTGGTAGCCCACGCCGCGCATCACGATCCCGCCGCGGGCTGTCTCCAGGACCGCCACCTCCACGTCGTGGCGAGCGAGGACCTGGTGGGCGCCCCCGGGGCCGGTCCAGTCGCCGCGGTCGACCATCCGCTCGTCGACGAGGATCCCGTCGGAGGTCGTCGTCCCGACGTGTCGACCGCCCTGCAGCAGGATGTGCGTGATCAGGCGCGTGACGGTGCTCTTGCCGTTCGTCCCCGAGATCGAGACGATCGGAATCCGGCGGTCCGCGTCGCGGAGCCAGGTGGGCGGCGTCGCCCTCGATTCGGCCAGCCGGGCCGTCCATCGAGCGAGCAGCCGCTCCTGGCCCCCCGTCAGGCGGGCCGTCCGGGACGCGGAGACGTCGCGGGTCGCCAGCGCCAGCGCCGCCTCGGTGAGGGTCAGGGCGCGCTCCGCGCCGAGCCACGGGAAGGTCACGATCCAGTGGCCCGGATCCGACGATCGATGCACGCCCAGGCCGCGACGTCCTTCGCCGTGCTCGGCGCGCAGGCGTTGGATCCAGCCAACCACGGACGCCACGCCGTCCGGCCAGTCGCGTGCCTGGACGTTGGCCCCCAGCTGCACCAGCGCGTGTCGACCCGGGTCGCGCTGGCCGTAGAACGTCCGTCGCCTGCCGACGGCGAACTCGAGCTTGACCACCGGCTCCAGCCGGTAGGTGTTGGGCCCTTCGAGGAGGCGGGTCTCGACGAGTCGCACGGTCCGGGCAGGATAGCAAGTGGCCGCGGGCTAGACTGCACCGTCATGGATGCCCCGCCCGCCACCCCGGCTGCGTCGGACCTCGAGGGCCTGCGGTCCGCCATCGCGGCCGATCTGCCCGACTACCTGGCCAACCTGGAGCGCCTCGTCAACACCGATTGCGGCAGCTACACGCCAGCCGGTGTCAACGAGGTGGGGCGCTGGACCGCCGCCTTCCTGGCGGGCCTTGGAGCCTCCGTCGAGGCGCGGCCCGACCCCGCCGGGCGCCTCGGCGACACGGTGATCGCCACGTTCAACGGCCCGGCGGGCGCCCCACGGGTCCTGCTCGTCGGGCATCTCGACACCGTGTTCGACCCGGGAACGGCCGCCGCTCGCCCGTTCCGGATCGAGGACGGAATCGCCTACGGGCCGGGTGTCACGGACATGAAGTCCGGCCTGCTCGCCGGCCTCCACGCGCTCAAGGCCCTCGCCGCCGGAGGGGCCGGCCTCCCGTTCGAGCAGCTCGTCTTCATCGCCAACCCGGACGAGGAGATCGGGTCGCCAACCTCGACCCCGCACATCTCGGAGCTCGCGGCCGGGATGGATGCGACCCTCGTCCTGGAGTGCGCCCGGGCGAACGGCGACATCGTGTCGGCCCGGAAGGGGATCCTGGACCTGCGGATCGGGATCCATGGTCGCGCCGCGCACGCCGGGGTGGAGCCGGAGAAGGGCCGCAGCGCGATCCTCGAGGCCGCCAGGATCGTCCGCGAGCTCCACGCGCTCAACGGCCGCTGGCCCGGCGTCTCGGTCAACGTCGGCGTGATCGGCGGGGGGACGCGGCCCAACGTCGTCCCGGAGGACTGCTCGCTCGAGGTGGACGTCCGCGGGGTCACCCGGGAGGCGCTCGAAGCCGCGGAGGCCGAGATCCGCCGGATCGCCGAGGCCACCGAGGTCGAGGGCACGTCGATCGCGTTCGAACCGATGGCCCGCTGGTGGCCGATGGAGAAGCTGGCTCGCAGTGGCCGGCTGGTGGCCCACGCACAAGGGGTCGCGCGCGCGCTCGGATTCGAGGTTCACGACACGGCCACCGGAGGCGCATCGGACGCCAACACCACCTCCGGTATGGGCATCCCGAGCCTCGACGGTCTCGGACCGATCGGCGGCAGCGATCACTCGCCCGCGGAATACCTGGTCGTCGACTCGATCGTGCCCCGGACGACGATGCTGGCCGGCCTGCTGCTGGCGATTGCGGCCGACCCGGTGGTCCTCGCCTGGCGCGACGCGCGCCCGTGACCCGCCGGCGCATCTCGTCCGGCGGTCCATGGGAGAGCGTCGCCGGCTACAGCCGGGCGATCGTGGTCGGTGACGCCTGCTGGGTCGCCGGAACCACCGACGCCGGCGCCGACGGCCGGTCGCGCCATCCGGGCGACATCGCGGCGCAGACCCGGGCCGCGCTGGGGATCATCGGGGACGCCCTTGCCGAGGCCGGCTTCAGCCTCGCCGACGTCGTCCGGACCCGGATGTTCGTGACCGACATCTCGGGGGCCGGCGAGGTCACCGCCGTCCACGGCGAGGTGTTCGCGGCGATCCGGCCGGCGGCCACGCTCGTCGAGGTCAGCGCGCTGATCGACCCCAGCCTGCTGATCGAGATCGAGGCCGAGGCGTGCCGAGGCTGACGACCGGCACGCGCGGGTCGAGTAGGCCTCAGCCCGGAAGCGCGGCGAATCCAAGCGCCCGTGCGGCGACGACGACCGCGACCGCCGCGACCAGGCCGAGGAAGAGGTTCCGGCGCCGGGCCACGATCACCAGGCAGAGCAGGACCGCGACCCACTCGATGCCGACGTGGAATGAGGTCAGGTCATCGTCGCCCACCACGACCATCACGTTGACCGCCCCGAGCGCAGCGAGGACGGCCGGCCCGACGAGCTGGAGGTACTCGAGCGCGACCCGCGGCAGGCGGTCGAGGCCCGGCGTCAGGAGCCCCAGCGCCCGCGACGGGTAGGTCGCCGCGAACATCAGCACCGCGAGCAGGACCAGGTTCGTGCTCATGGCTCGGGGGCTCCGGTGCCCGGCGGTACGGCCGGCGAGTCGGGCGCCGGTGAGGCGCGGTCCGCGTGCGTGCCGGGCATCGCGTAGTGCTCGACGGAGGCCGGCGTCCCGAGCGGCGCCGTCTCGCCGGCGACCGAGGCGGGGATCAGGAGCCCGACAGCCGGGCCGGCGATTCCCCCGGCGACGATTCCGATCGCCGGGCTGAGCGCGAGCGCACCCCCGACCGCGACGCCGGCGCCGACGATCGCCGCGACGAGCTCGCGCCGGCCGGTGATGAGGCCGGCGGCCAGCCCGACCATCGCGGCCGGGAAGATCACGTCGATGCCGAGCCGGGCGGGGTCCGGTATCTGCGCCCCGAGGAGCACGCCCGCCAGCGTCGCCAGGTTCCACGGAATGAACGTCGACGCGATCGCACCGATCCAGAAGCCGCGCTCGTCCGCCCGTCCCAGTCGCCGGAAGTGACTGATCGAGAGCGCGAACGCCTCGTCCGTCAGGAGGTGGGCCATGCCGGCCCGGCGGGCCAGGGGGACGTCCCGGAGCCACGGCGACAGGGCCGCGGAATACAGCAGGTGGCGGGCATTGAGCAGCGCGGTCAGCAGGACGATCCCCGGCCAGGCCAGCCCGCTCGCCACGTAGCCGACGGCGGCGAACTGCGCCGCTCCCGCGAAGACGATCGTGCTCATCGCCATCGCCTCGATCGGCGAGAAGCCGGCGTCTCGCGCGGACAGGCCGTAGACGAACCCGAACCCGCCATTCGAGACCGCGATTCCGAAGGCGTCCGCGAGCAACCGGCGCCGACTCGCCCGCAGCGCCTCGTCGCCGGTCATCGAGGGAGTGCCATCCATCGCCCGATGATCGCCGATGGTGCGGCAGCCTGTGGCGCGACGGCTGCCGTCGCCGGCGATCCGGACGCTCTCCGGGTCAGCGCAGGAAGGTCTTGCCGCACGTCCCGTCGCAGACCACGAAGACGGCATGCTTCTCGGCCGCGTAGCCGGCCGCGTGGAGCAGGCCCGGGCAGCCCCTGGTGGGACACTTCCAGACCCACCACCGCTCGCTGGCGTCGAGCGGGGTCGTCTCCGCGGCGAGCGTGCCGGCGAGATCCGCGCGGGCGGCGACGAGCGCCGCGATCCGGTTGGCTCGGTCGGCCTCGGACTCGCTGGTGTACGGGTAGTTCTGGCTGACGTTCGAGGTCACGTGCCCCTCCCTGGCGCGTTGGACGGCGACCGGTCCCGGGAGTATCGCATGGCGATTGGGCGATCGCCCTCAGAGGACGGAGGGCAACCCGGCGCTGCGTGGATCCGTGGCTGCCACGAGCGATCCGCCCGGAGCGGCCGGCCCGCCCTCGACCAGCTCGATCGCGTGCTCGTGACCGAGCTCCGAGTCGAATGGCTCCATCAGGGTCACCGGATGCCCGAATGCCACGAGCGCCTGGGCCACCCCTGCGCCGTGGCGCGGCTCGAGGCGGACCTCGACGGGGGGAGCGAAGTGCTCGGCCGGCTCGACGTACCAGCGAGGTGCCGTGACAGCAGTCTGGACGTCCACCCCGCCGTCCACCATGGCCGACACGAGCTGCGCATGGATCTGCGGCTGGGCATCGCCACCCATCGAGCCCGCCACGACCCACGGGCCGGGCTGGCCGTCCCGGAAGAGCATCCCGGGGAGCAGCGTGTGGAGGGTCCGCTTGCCGGGCTCGAGGACATTGGGATGGGCAGGATCCAGGCTGCAGTAGCTGCCTCGGTTCTGGTAGTGGATCCCGGTGTCGCGGTCGACCACGCCGGAGCCGAAGCCCAGGTAGTTGGACTCGATCAGGCTGACGGCATTCCCCCGGTCGTCGACGGTCGCGAGGTAGACCGTCCCGCCGCCCGGAGGATTGGTCGCGGCCACCGGCCGGGCCGCACGCCGCGGATCGATCCGGGCGGCCAGCGTCGCCGCATACCCGGGATCGAGCAGGTGGTCCACCGGGATCTCGCGAAACGCCGGGTCGGTCAGGTAGCGGTCGCGGTCGGCCATGGCCAGCTTGGCGGCCTCGATGCCAAGGTGGATCCATGCCGGGTCCGTGACGCCCCCTGGTCCGAACGTCGCCGGCGGCGGCGGCTCGAACCGGGCCAGGATCGCCAGTAGCTCCAGGGCGACCATGCCGGAGCTGTTCGGCGGGTGGGTGGTCACCCGGACGCCCCGATAGTCGAGCGCCAGCGGCTCCCCCCACGTCGCCGTATGACCGGCCAGGTCCGAGACGCCGATCGGCGAGCCGGCGGCGGCGAGGCCGCGTGCCTGGCGCTCGCCGAGATCGCCCGAGTAGAACGCATCGAACCCGTCGGCGGCGAGCGCCTCGAGAGTCGCGGCGAGGGCCGGCAGCCGGACGCGCTCGCCGGGCCGCCAGGCGCGGCCTTCGGGTCGATAGACGGCGAAGAAACCGGCCCGCGGCCCGAGCTCGGCGGCGACGATCGGGGCCGTCGCTTCGACTGCCTCGATGAAGCCGTCCCAGGCCGGGAAGCCATCGCGCGCGAGCTCGATCGCCGGGGCCAGGATCGCGTCGCGCGAGAGCCGGCCGAAGCGCCGATGCGCCTCGCCCCACGATCCGACCGCACCCGGGACGGTGATCGATTGCGGCCCGCGGAGTGGCATGGTGCGGTGGCCCGCCCGTCGCAACGCCTCGGCCGTCGCAGCGGCCGGCACCCGTCCGGATCCGTTGAGTGCCAGCTCCCGGCCAGAGGCCTGGTCCCAGATCAGCCAGAACGCATCCCCGCCGATGCCGCAGCCGTTGGGCATCACCACGCCGAGCACGGCGTTCGTGGCGATGGCCGCGTCCACGGCGGTGCCGCCGGCGCGCAGGATGGCCGATCCAGCGGCCGTCGCCAGGTGATGCGGCGCGACGACCGCACCACGCGCTCCCCGCGCGAGCGGGATCGGCGCCCATGACCGCGCGTCGCTCGTCATCCGATGTCGCCGATCAGCGCGACGGACCCGGGCCCGCCGATCTCGTGCTCCTGGGCCCGCAGCCGGGCCAGCGGCAGGAGGGCGACCCCGAGCAGGCACAGCGTCGCGAGGAGCATGCCGTCGATCCCGTGCGAGGCCGCGGCGAACCCGCCGATCAGGCTGCCGCTGATCTGGCCGATTCCCAGGAACACCGAGTAGAGCCCCATGATCGCCCCGCGATCGGCCGGGAACCGCTCGGAGATGTCGGCCAGCAGTCCCAGCGCGGCCGGCGTCGCCCCAGCCAGCACGAACAGGCCACCGCCGGCCACGATGGCCGCCGCGATCGGGATGGCCGCCGGCAACCCGTCGGCGTGATTGACCGCAAGGCCCGCGGCGACCAGGACGGCGCCGCCCAGGATGCCGTACAGGATGATCGTGGTTCGCCGCATGCTCTTGAACCGGTTGCCCCAGTAGAGCAGCCCGACGCCGAACACGATCGCGACGAGGATCGCGGCGATGGTGATCTGGTTGGCGTTGTAGCCGCGCATGAGCGTCTGCTCGGGGAACTTGGGGTTGGACTGCGAGAACTGGAAGAGCGACTGGCTGAACCACAGGCCGATCGAGGCATTGACCGCGATCCAGGTTGGCGCCAGGAGCAGCACGTGGGCCGACCGGACGAGCTGGAGGTACCGCCCAAAACCGACGTGGGGGGAGGCAACCGCCTCGCTCTCACCTGCGGGATCGCTGATACCCAGCCGGTAGATCAGGAATGAGACTCCGTAGACGGCGGCATTGAGGAAGAAGGCCGGCGGGCCGATCGCCTCGAACAGCTTGGGGGCCACGATGAATCCCACCCCCAGGCCGGCCAGCGTGGCGCCCTCGAACCGGGCCGCGGCCTTGCCCCGCAGGGCCTCGCTCCCGGCCGTGGCCAGGGCGATGAACCCGAGGATGGACGGGACGCTCGCGGCGGATGACGCGCCTTCGAGCAGGCGCGTCGCGCCCAGGATCGGAAGGCTCGCGGTCAGCCCGGTCAGGATCGCGGCCACCGCCCCGAAGATCGGTCCGTAGAGCATGACCCGGTGGTGGCCCAGGCGATCGGACAGGACCCCGAAGATGGGCGACAGCGTCAGCTCGGAGACGAAGAAGAGCGCCCCGAAGGCGCCTACGACTTCCGGCCCGACCCTGGTCCCGCCGTGGTTGGCGAGGTCGGCCAGATACAGGCCGTACATGGCCCCGGTCAGGCCCGTGCTGAAGCGCAGGGTGAAGGTGCCCGCCAGGACGGCGCGCAGGGAGCGTTCCATCGCCGCGAAGCGTAACGGCTCGACCACCGGGCTGGACCCGGCCCGTATCATGCCCGCAACGTCCGCGGTCCAGTCGTGAGGAGGAGCCTTGACCCGCGTCGCGATCTTTACCGATTCCGCGTCCGACCTGGACCCTGCCGCGGCCGCCGAGCACGGGATCGGGATCATCCCGCTGGTGGTGAACTTCGGTCGCGAGAGCTTCAAGGCCGGAGTGGACCTCACCGCCGAGGCGTTCTGGGACCGGATGGTCGCGCCGGACGCGCCGTTTCCCACGACCGCAGCCTCCTCGCCGGGCGAGTTCAGGGACGCTTACGAGTCGGCCTTCGAGGGTGGCGCCGACGCCATCGTCTCGATCCACGTGGCCGGCACGCTGTCGGGCGCGATCAAGAGCGCCCAGATCGCGCGCGACATGCTGCCCGATCGCGAGATCCACGTGATCGATTCGCTCGGTGCCTCGATGGCCCAGGGAATCCTGGCGACGATGGGCGTGGAGCTGGCGGCTGAGGGTCGGTCGGCGGCGCAGATCGCCGAGGTGCTCGAGGCGCGCGCACCCGACATGGTGATGTACGTGGCCCTCGAGACCCTCGAGTACCTCCGCAAGGGCGGCCGGATCAGCGGCGCGCAGGCGGCCATCGGCACCCTGCTGTCGGTCAAGCCGATCATCGTCGTCCGCCACGGCGTGATCGGAACCGGCGATCGCGTGCGAACCCGGGCCAAGGCCCGCGAGCGACTCATCGAGATGGTCTGTGAGCGCCCGGTCGAGCGCCTCGCGATCCTGCACACCGTCAGCCCGGACGTCGAGGAGTTCCGGGAGCAGCTCCTCGCCCGGGTTCCAGCCCGGCTCGATCGCGAGGACGTTCCGATCGCGCTGGTCGGACCCTCGGTCGGCCCGCACCTCGGCCCGGGCTGCGTCGGCGCCGTGGCTCTCTATCGGGCCTGAATCCCGCCGGCGGCAGGCCATCCGGCCCCCGAAAAGGGTTGCGCCAAGGTTGCGTTCGGATTGCCGACCGGTACCATTCGGCAGGTGTCAGCAAGGCGTTCGAGGCTATACTCGGACGACAGATGAGTCGTGCGTCCTCCGTCACCTTCGGTTGCTCGAAGCCTGGCGGGGCGCCCCGTGGGGTCGTCCGGGAGACGACTCGCAACGACGAGGCGGTCGGATTCCGCCCGGCAGAGAGGATCTCCTACTGATGACCACCGAGCATATGGCGGCGTCCATCAACGCCTGGGAAGTCGCCCAACGCCAGTTCGACCTGGCGGCCGAACGGCTGGGCATGGATGTCGGGATGCGCCGCGTCCTGCGCGAGCCGCGACGCGAATTGACCGTCCATTTCCCCGTGACCATGGACGATGGCAGCGTCCAGGTCTTCACCGGGTACCGGGTCCAGCACAATCTCGGCCGCGGGCCGGCCAAGGGCGGCCTGCGCTATCACCAGGACGTCTCGCTCGACGAGGTCAAGGCCCTC
>JBGPIH010000106.1:0-10988 GCA_041484785.1 Candidatus Limnocylindria bacterium | reverse complement strand
CTGTCGTGGGCGCCGGTGAACGTGGTCTGGGGCCGGGACAACCGAACGACCGGCTTCCGGCTGGTTGGCCACGGGTCCGCGCTCCACGTCGAGGATCGCTTCCCCGGCGGCGACATGAACGCCTACCTGACCTACGCCGCGATGCTGGGCGCCGGGCTCTACGGCATCGAGCACGGACTGACGCTGGAGCCTGAGTTCAAGGGCAACGGCTACGTCGCCAAGGGCCACCCGCGGATGCCGCGGGCCCTGTACGAGGCCATCTCGGAGCTCGAGCGCAGCGAGGCGGCCGTGGAGATCTTCGGCCAGGACGTCGTGGATCACTACCTCAACGCCGCCCGCTACGAGCAGCAGGTCTACGACTCGGTCGTCCACTCGTGGGACCGGGAGCGCTACCTGGAGCGTTCGTAGCGATTGCGATGTGATCTCGAACCGCCGCAAGCAGGTCGACGAGCCGTCCATGACCGACGACATCGATGCACTCCGTGCCCGCATCGCCGCGCTCGAGGCCCGCGAGTCCGAGCACGAACGATCGGAGCGCGTCCAACAGGCGTTGTACCGGATCGCCGAGTCGGCCAGCCAGGCGAGCGACCTGCAGGCGTTCTACCGCGCCGTGCATTCGACCGTCGCCGGACTGATGTACGCCGACAACTTCTACATCGCGCTCTACGACGACGAGCGCAAGGCGATCAACTTCCCGTACTACGTCGACACGGTCGACGCCGACGTCCCCGATCCGGCGGTCTGGGACCCGTTCGGCGTCGGCGAGGCCCGCGGGATGACCGCCTACGTCCTGAGGACCGGCAGGCCGATCATCATCTCGCCCGAGAAGCATGCCGCCATGGTCGCCGCCGGGGAGATCGAGACCCTCGGCCTCGTCGCCGGCGGGGATTGGCTCGGCGCCCCGCTGACCGCGGACGGTCAGGTGATCGGTGTCGTCGTCTGCCAGACCTACAGCGTCGATCAGCGCTATACCGAGGCGGACCGGGACATGCTCGCGTACGTCGGGCAGCACATCGGATCAGCCCTGGCTCGCGTCCGGGCGATCGATGAGACTCGCCAGCGTAACGCGGAGCTGGCCCTCGTCAACGAGATCGGTCGGGCGCTCGCCGAGCAGCTCGAGTTCGGTGCGATCATCAAGCTCGTCGGCGAGCGGATCTCCTCGATGTTCACCGCGCACTCGATGTACATCGCCCTGGTGGACCCGGTCAGCCGACTCATCACCTTCCCGTTCGAGCTCCACGAGGGGCGCCCGGTCCACTCGGAGCCGATGGAACTTGGCTCGGGCCTCACCTCGATCGTCGTCGAGTCCGGGCAGCCTCTGCTCATGCGGACGGCCGAGGAATCGGACGCGCATGGAGCTGTCCACGATGCCCTGAACAACGAATCCTGGCTCGGCGTCCCGATCCTGGCGCGTGATCGCGTCCTCGGCGTCATCGCCCTCGAGAGCCTCGAGCCATACGCCTACGGAGAGGCCGACTCGCGGCTCCTGGGCACGCTGGCGGCGAGCATGGGGGTCGCCCTCGAGAACGCTCGCCTGTTCGACGAGACCAAGCGCCTCCTGGCCGAGACGAACGAGCGGGCGGCCGAGCTCGGGCTGATCAACGACGTCCAGCGCGGCCTGGCCGAGAAGCTGGACATGCAGGCGATGTATGACCTCGTCGGAGACCGGATCCAGGCCATCTTCGACGCCCAGGTCGTCGACATCGGGGTGATCGACGGGGATGGCGCACTGATCCACTTCCCGTACACGATCGAACGCGGCGTCCGATTCCCGGACGAACCGATCCCGATCATCGGGTTCCGCAAACAGGTGATCGAGAGCGGAAGCCCGATGCGCGTCAACCGGGATGCGCTGCGCGAGGCGACGAGGCTGGGCCAGGCCCCCGTGATCCAGGGCGAGGCCGCGAAGTCGCTGCTCTTCGCGCCGTTGACCACGGGTACCGGCGTCAGCGGCGTCATCAGCCTCCAGAACCTCGACCGCGAGGACGCCTTCAGCGACTCGGACGTCGAGCTCCTGACGACGCTCGCGTCCAGCCTGAGCGTCGCCCTCGAGAACGTTCGGCTGTTCGACGAGACGAAACGCCTGCTCGGCGAGACCAATGAGCGCGCCGCGGAGCTGGCGCTGATCAACGACGTCCAGCACGGCCTGGCCGAGAAGCTGGACATGCAGGCGATGTACGACCTCGTCGGTGATCGGATCCAGGCGATCTTCGATGCCCAGGTCGTCGACATCGGCGTGATCGATCTCGAGGAGGGTCTCGTCCACTTCCCGTACTGGATCGAGCGCGGCGTCCGGTTCCCGGACGAGCCGATGCCCCTGGTCGGTCCGCGGCGACGAGTATTCGAGACTCGTCTGCCAATCGTCATCAACCGAGACATGGACGCGCGGATGGTCGAGCTCGGGCAGGAGCTGGTCCTTGCCGGCGAAGAAGCTCGTTCGGCGCTCTGGGTGCCCCTCGTCCTCGGCGACGAGACGCGCGGAGTCCTCTCGCTTCAGAACCTCGATCGGGAAGACGCCTTCAGCGTCTCCGACGTCGAGCTCCTCACGACCCTCGCCTCGAGCCTGAGTGTCGCCCTCGAGAACGTCCGGCTGATCGAGGAGACGCGCCAGCGGCTGGCCGAGCTGGCGATCGTCAACGAGGTCGGTCAGGCCCTCGCCAGCCAGCTCGATCTCGATCCCCTCATCAAGCTTGTCGGCGACCAGATGCGTCGAACGTTCGAGGCCGACATCGTCTACGTCGCGCTCCACGATGTCGAGGGCGGGCGGATCGAGTTCCCCTATTTCGACGAGTTCGGTCAACCCAGCGGCCAGGAGCCGATCCTGTATGGGCAGGGGCTGACGTCGCGGATCATCGAGCGCCGCGAAACCCTCCTGCTGAACCGTGCCGCCGACTGGGAGGCGATCGGGACCCGCGGCGTCGGCACGGTGGCGAAGTCCTATCTCGGCGTGCCGATCCTCGCCGGGGATCGCGCCATCGGCGCGATCAGCGTGCAGAGCACGACCCAGGAAGGCCGCTTCGGGGGATCGGACGCTCGTCTGCTCTCGACGATCGCCGCGAACGTCGGCGTCGCGATCCAGAACGCCCGCCTGTATCGCGAGGCGCATCGCCGCGGCAACGAGATGGCCGCGTTGGCCGAGGTTGGCCAGGAGATCTCGGCGACCCTGGACGTCCAGTCGGTCCTCGAGCGGATCGGCGAGCGCGTCCAGTCGCTCCTCGAGGCCGATTCGAGCGCCCTGTTCCTGGCCGAACCTGACGGCCATACGATGCGGGCCATCCTGGCCCTTGGCCGGATCGCGGACGCGATCCTGGCCGACACGATCCACGAAGGCGAGGGGATCATCGGCGACGTCGTCCGGCGTCGGTCGCCCGAGTTCGTCAACGACACCGCCTCGGATCCGCGCACGGTCCCGATCCCGGGTGCGGAGGACCTGCCCGAGGAGCGCCTGATGGTCGCTCCGCTGACGGCGCGCGACCGGGTCATGGGCGTGTTGGCGGTCTGGCGCAACGCCGGCGAACCGTTTGGCCAGGCCGACCTGGACTTCCTCGTCGGGTTGGCGCGCCAGGCGTCCATCGCGCTCGAGAACGCCCGCCTGTTCTCCGAGGCGCGGGACGCGCGCGCCGCTGCCGAGGACGCGAACCAGGCCAAGAGCGCCTTCCTGGCCGCGATGAGCCACGAGATCCGGACCCCGATGAACGCCGTCATCGGCATGAGCGGGCTGCTCCTGGAGACCGACCTCGATGCCGAGCAGCGCGACTACGCCGAGACCATCTGGACCTCCGGCGACGCACTGCTGACGATCATCAACGACATCCTCGATTTCTCGAAGATCGAAGCCGGCAAGGTCGACCTCGCCGCAGAGCCGTTCTCGCTGCGCGTGTCGGTCGAAAGCGCCCTCGACGTCATCGCCCCGACGGCCGCGAAGAAGAGCGTGGAGCTGGTCTATGCGATGGGCGACGGACTGCCCGAGGCGATCGTGGGTGACGCCGGCCGGCTCCGCCAGATCGTCCTCAACCTGCTGTCGAACGCGGTCAAGTTCACCGAGCAGGGCGAGGTCGTCCTGTCGCTCGAAGCCACTCCGCCGGCGGTTGAGACCGAGCCCTGGACCATCGCGGTCGAGGTACGCGACACCGGCATCGGCATTCCCCCGAGCCGGATGGACATCCTGTTCCAGTCGTTCAGCCAGGTCGACGCGTCCATCTCGCGGCGCTATGGCGGAACAGGCCTGGGCCTGGCGATCAGTCGCCGGCTTGCCGAGTCCATGGGTGGCAGCCTGACGGCCGTGAGCAGCGGGGTCCCGGGTGAGGGCAGCATCTTCCGGCTGGTCCTGCCGGTCCAGGCCACGACCCTTCCGGATGCCGCTCCGCCGCCACCGCAACGGAGCATCGACGGCTGTCAGGCCCTCGTGGTCGACGACAACGCCACGAACCGGCGGATCCTGACCAGCTTCCTCGAGCGATGGGGCGTGGCGTCGGCGGCGACGGCGTCGCCGCTCGAAGCCATCGGCTGGGTTCGCGCCGGCCAGCGGTTCGACGTCGCCATCCTCGACTTCCTGATGCCGGAGCGCGACGGCGTGGAACTCGCCGAGGACCTGCTTGCCCTGCAGCCTGACCGTCCGATGCCGATCGTGATCCTGTCATCGATCGGGCTGCACGGGCGGACGGCGCCGAATGTCACCGCGATGCTGGTGAAACCGGTGAAGCCATCAGCCCTCCACGATGCGCTGGCTGACGCGATCGCGGGCGAGGCGCCGGCCGGCACGGCGCGGGCCCAGGCGCGCTCCGACGACGGCGCGCCCGCAGCGACCCGGGCAGCCCCGACGGCTGCCGGTCCCGCGGAACCGGGCGATCGTCTGCGGATCCTCCTGGCCGAGGACAACGCCGTGAACCAGAAGCTTGCCCTCCGCCTGCTCGAGCGAATGGGTCATCGGGCGGACGTGGTGGGCGATGGGCAGGCGGTGCTGGACGCTCTCGAGGCGGCGGACTACGACCTCGTCCTCATGGATGTCCAGATGCCGGAGCTCGACGGGCTCGAGGCAACTCGCCGTTTGCGTGCTCGCTGGCCGGGCCGCCGGATCCGCGTCGTGGGACTGACCGCCAATGCGATGGCCGGCGATCGGGAGGCCTGCCTCGCCGCCGGCATGGACGACTACGTCAGCAAGCCGGTGCGACCGGAGACGCTCGGCGCGGCGATCGCGGCGACGCCTCGGGCGTCGGTGCCCCGATGATCGATCCGGGCATCGGCGGACGGGTCCTCATCGTCGACGACACCGCGTTCAATCGGCGCCTGCTCGCCCGACTCCTGCGCACGATCGGGCATGAACCGTTCGAAGCGTCGGACGGCCGGGCGGCGCTCGACCTGCTGACCGATCCCGACGCGCCACCGATCGACGTGATCCTGCTCGACATCGTGATGCCCGGGATGGACGGCTACCAGACGCTCGAGGCGCTCAAGGCGGACCCAGCTCTCCGAGACCTGCCGGTCATCGTCATCTCCGGCGTCGACGAGCTGGACAGCGTCGTCAGGTGCATCGAGATGGGCGCCGCCGACTACCTCCCGAAGACCGTCGACCCAGCCATCCTGCGAGCCCGGATCGCGGCGTCTCTCGCGCAGAAGCGGCTGCACGACAACGAGCGCGAAGCACTCGACCGCCAGGCCGCCACGAACGAGGTCCTGGCGATCATGAGCCGCTCTGCGTTCGAGCTCCAGACCGTCCTCGACGCAGTCGTCGGTGCCGCCCTGCGGCTCTGCCGAGCGGACTACGGCGTTGCCTACGTCGCCGAGGGCGAGGCGTATCGTGCCGTCGCGTCGGCCGGTGGGACGCCCGAGCTGGACGCGATCGAGCGGGCGCAGTCGCTCCGCCCGGGACGTGAATCGCTGGTCGGACGAGTCGCCCTGATGGCCGAGCCGATCCAGGTCGAGGACGTCCTGCTCGACACGGATTACGCGGCTCGGGCGAGCCAGCTCGCCGCCGGCTACCGGACCCTGCTCGGGGTGCCGATCGTTCGCGACGGCGCGGTCGAGGGAGTCCTCGGCCTCACCCGGAACGAGGTACGCCGGTTCAGCGAGGCCGAGCTCGGTCTCGCCGTCGGCTTCGCCGAGCAGGCAGCCATCGGGATCGCCAACGCCCGCCTCCTCGCGACGATCGAGCGGCAGCGCGGCCAGCTTGCCCGGTTCCTGTCGCCGCAGGTCGCGGCCCTCGTTTCGAGCCCGCAGGGCGAGGCCATGCTCGCCGGACATCGCCGTGAGATCACCGCGATGTTCTGCGACCTGCGCAACTTCACGACGTTCTCAGAGACGGCCGAGCCCGAGGAGGTGCTCGGGTTCCTGCGCCTCTACCACGCGACCATCGGAGCGCTCGTGGTCGAGCATGAGGGCACCCTCGAGCACTTCGCCGGCGATGGAATCATGGTCTTCTTCAACGACCCGGTCCCCCAGGACGATCACGCCGCGAGAGCCGTCCGGATGGCCGTCGCGATCCGGGAGCGGTTCGTCGGGCTCGCCGAGGATTGGCGGCGACGTGGCCACATCCTCCAGGTCGGTATTGGCATCGCGACTGGCTATGCGACGATGGGCCGCATCGGGTTCGAGGGTCGCTACGACTACGGCGGCGTCGGCAATGCGATCATCCTCGCCTCGCGCCTGAGCAGCGAAGCGGCCGCCGGCGAGATCCTCATCGCCCAGCGGACCTTCGCCGCCATGGATGGGGCCATTCCGGCAGAGCCCGCGGGCGATCGGCAGCTCAAGGGCTTCAGCCGGCCGATGACCGCCTACGCGATCGGTCGCCCAGAACCCACGGACGCCGCAGTGGCAGATCGCCCCGCGGGACCGGCTGGCAGGGCAGCCTCGTGATCGATCCCCCGATCGATCCGGCCGTCTTCGCCGCCCTTGTCGAGATGACCGGCGGCGACGTCGCCTTCGTCGATGAGCTCGTCGACACGTACTTCGACGACGCCCGCGAGCAGATCGCCGCGCTGCTGGCCGCCGTCGCGGCGGCGGACGTGCCGGCGGTCGTGCGTCCGGCCCATTCGCTCAAGACCAACAGCTTCAACGTGGGCGCGATGGAGCTGGGCGCCCTGTGCCGGGATCTCGAGGAACGAGGTCGAACGGGCGAGCTCGAGGACGCCGCCGCCCGCGTGGCCGCGATCGTCACCGGATTCGACCGGGTGCGCCAGGCGCTTCTCGCCGATCGGACCGCGCGCGCGACGGGCTGAGCGGAGCGCGTCCGGCGCCAGCCGCTCCGCGGACGCCAATCAGCCGGCCGCGGACACCTCGCGCAGGCGTCTGGCCACGTCGAGGTGGCCGGCCACGTCGGCAGTTGCCGCCGGGGTCTCGCCGGCATCGGTCGCCGCGGCGGGGTCGGCCCGGGCGGACAGGAACAGCTCGACCATCTCCGGATCGCCGTTCTGCGCGGCCGCGTGGAGTGCCGTGAATCCGCCCCCTTGCCTGGCATTGACGTCGGCGCCGGACGCCAGCAGCAACCGGCAGACCTCGAGGTGGCGGTTGGCGGCCGCGCTGTGGAGGGGCTGGACGTGGATCTCGTTCTCCGCGTAGGCATCCACGTGGCCGCCGGCCTCGAGCAGGATCCGGGCCGCCTCGAGCTTTCCGAAGAACGCCGCGAAATGGAGCGCCGTGAAGCCGTCCGTCGAGCGGGCGGTCGCCAGCTCGGGGTCGTCGTCGAGCCGCTGCCGGAGCCGGTCGACATAGCCGAGCGCGGCCGATTCGTAGACGTCCAGCTCAGGATCGCCGAGGAGCAGCGCGTCGGTCACGGCACGATCCGCGCGGTAGCGCGCCAGCATCAGCGCCGACACCCCGTCGGTGTCGCGCGAGCTCGCCAGCGCGGGCTCGGCGAGGACCAGCTCGGCCACCCGCGTCGAGTCGCCATCCTTGACGGCGGCGATGAGCTCGGCATCGGTCGGCATGTGCGCATCGTAATTCGCCCCGGCATGGCCCGGCGGCCGTTTCGGCCGGGCGCTACTCTGACGCCGACGCGAACGTGAGAGGAGTGCCATGCGGCTCGAGGACAAGGTCACGATCATCACCGGCGGGGGAAGCGGGATGGGTCGCGTGGCGGCCCAGCTGTTCGCCGCCCAGGGCGCGCGAGTCGTGGTTGCCGAGTACAGCGAAACGGCGGGCGCCGAGACCGTGGGCATCGTCCGGGCGGCGGGCGGGGAGGCGACCTTCATCCGGACCGACGTCTCGAGCGAAGCCGACGCGAAGGCGATGGTCGACCACGCTGTCGGGACCTATGGCCGGCTTGACTGCCTCTACAACAACGCCGGTGTCATGCCCGAGGCCGATCATTCGGTGACCGACACGGACGTCGCGACCTGGGACGCGGTGATGGCCGTCAACGTCCGCGGCGTCTTCCTCGGCTGCAAGTACGCGATCCCGGCGATGATCGCGGCCGGTGGCGGCTCGATCATCAACATCGCGAGCTTCGTGGCGATCCTCGGCTGCAGCGTCCCCCAGGACGCCTACACCGCCTCGAAAGGCGCCGTGCTGTCGCTGACCCGGAGCCTGGCCGTCCAGTTCGGCCCGCATGGCATCCGCACGAACGCGATCTGCCCGGGACCGGTGGAGACTCCGCTGCTGATGGACTGGCTGCTCAAGGACGAGGCGGCCAAGCAGCTCCGTCTCGCGCGCAACCCGACCGGACGCTTCGGCAAGCCCGAGGAGATCGTCAATATGGCGATCTACCTCGCGTCAGACGAGTCGCGCTGGACGAACGGCGCCTCGCTCGTCGTCGACGGCGGCATCACCGTCAACTACTTCTGATCGACGGAGCGGACGGCATGACCGAGGCACCCCTCGAGGTGGCGAGCGGCCGGATCGCCATCGGCATCGACGTCGGCGGCAGCGGGATCAAGGCCGCCATCGTGGACGTTGAAGCCGGCCGGTTCCGCTCGGAGCGGCTGCGTGTCGCGACCCCCAGCCCGTCCACGCCCGAGGCCGTCATCGGCGCGATCGGCCGGATCGTCAAGCGCCTGGCCAAGGCCGGTGGGCTGGGCCCGACCACTCCGGTCGGCGTCGGCCTGCCCGGGGTGACCATCGACGGAACGATCAAGTTCGCCGGCAACATCGATCCGAGCTGGGTCGGGTTTCCCGTTGTCGATCGCCTCCTGAAGACGACCGGCCGGCCCGTGTCGATCGTCAACGACGCGGATGCGGCGGGGATCGCCGAGATGCGCTTCGGGGTCGGCCGGGACCGACCCGGCGTGGTGATCTTCCTGACCCTGGGGACCGGCGTCGGCTCCGCGGTCTTCGTGGATGGCACGCTCGTCCCGAACACCGAATTCGGCCAGATGGAAATTCGTGGCCGCGCCGCCGAGCGACGATCCGCGGCTGCCGCTCGCATCCGCCGTGGGTTGTCGTGGAAGGCCTGGACGCAGGACCTCGACGAGCACCTCGACCGGATCGACAAGTTGATGTGGCCGACCCTGATGATCCTGGGCGGCGGCGTCAGCAAACAGGGCGATCGGTTCATCCCGCGCCTGACCGTCCGCTGCCCGGTGGTTGCGGCCCAACTACGCAACGATGCCGGGATCATCGGGGCCGCGATCGTGGCGGCCGAAGGGATCGGTCGCGCGGGGGCGACCGAGGTTGGCGACCCTGCGGCAGGGTCCGCCTGAGGTTCGGGACGTGCGGCAAGAGCCCGACGTCCTGATGTCGCACCGCGCCGCCCAATCAGGCGCGGTCGCGCAGGTCTCGCAGGGTGGCCGCCGAGCCTGACACGATCAGGCTCTCACCCGCGACCAGGACCCGTTCGGTGGCCGGGTTCGGCTCGTAGTCGTGATCGCCGCGAACGATCGCCAGGGCGAAGATCCCGTCATCGCGGAGGGTTGCGATGGTTTGCCCAACGAGCGGCCCGTCGGGCGCGATCTCGACCTCCTCGATCGAAAACGCCAGCTCGCCATGTGACAGCGCAAAGTCGATGAAGTCGGCCACCCGTGGGCGCACTGCGAGCTCGGCGATCTGCCGGCCGGCGCGCGAGTAGGGCGAAACGACGCGGTCGGCACCAGCCTGGATCAGCTTTGCGTCCGAGCCGGTCTCGTTGGCTCGAGCCACGATGAACAGACTCGGGTTGAGCGCCCGTGCCGAAAGGGTGACGTAGACGTTGTTGGCGTCCGAGTCGATCGCCGTGATCAACCCTCGAGCGTGCGCGGCGCCGGCTTCAAGCAGGACCGCATCGCTGGTTGCGTCCCCAACGACGACGAGGTAGCCGTCCCGCTCGGCTGTCGTGAGCGAGGCCGGGTTGATATCGACGACGACAAACCGCTCCCCTGCATGGGCGAGCTCACGCGCCACCGTCGACCCGACGCGGCCGTAGCCGCACAGGATCAGGTGCCCGCGCAAGTCGGCCACGGCCCGGGCCATCCGTCTCACCTCCCCTCGTCCACTGACCACGTCGGATAGGACCGCCTCAGCGACAACCCCGACCGAACCGAAGATGATGCCGACGCCGGCCACCGCGACCAGCATGGTCCACGCCCGCCCAAACCCGTCGAGATCGCGGACCTCCCGGTACCCGACGGTCGTCAGCGTGATCCCGGTCATGTAGATCGCATCGCCGACCGGCCACCCGAGGGCCACGTAGCCGATGCTTCCGATCGCTGCGGCCAGCACGACGACTGCGATCCACAACCGAACGTGCGACCCCCCGAAATGGACGAGGGCGCCGATCCGCATGGGTCGATCCTACCAGCCGACGTATCATCGGCCGACTGGTCCACGACCCTGAGCCACGCACCCGAGAGGTTCCGCCATGACCACCCCGACTGCGAGTTCCGCAGCCAGCGCCACCCGCATGATCATCGGCGGCGAGCCCGTCGAGGCCGCCGACGGGCAGACCTTCGACGTGGTCAACCCGGCCACCGGCAAGGTGATCGCCACGGCCCCGCTGGGCGGCCCCGCCGACGTCGACCGAGCCGTGGAGGCGGCTCGGCGCGCCTTCGACGACCGGAAGGGCTGGGCGACCTGGGCGGCCG
>JBGPIH010000105.1:0-11328 GCA_041484785.1 Candidatus Limnocylindria bacterium | reverse complement strand
TCATCGGCAGGATCGAGACCGAGCCGGCCGGCGCGCCGGCGGCCTCGATGATCTCGCCCACGGTGAGCATGGTCAGGGGGTCCTTGGACGGCGGCTTGAGGACGATCGGATTGCCCGCCGCGATGGCCGGCGCGATCTTGTGGGCCGCCAGGTTGAGCGGGAAGTTGAACGGGCTGATCCCCGCGATCGGGCCGATCGGGAAGCGCCGGGTGATGCCGACCCGGTCCTTGGAGCTCGGCATCAGGTCGAGCGGGATGACCTCGCCGGTGATCCGCTCGGCTTCCTCCGCCCCCAGGCGGAAAGTCAGGCTCGCCCGGTCCACCTCGACCAGGGCATCGCGAATCGGCTTGCCGGCCTCCGTGGCGAGCAACCGCCCCAGCTCCTCGCGTCGCTCGCGGATGCCGGCGCTGATCTCGCGCAGGATCCGTCCCCGCTCGTAGGCCGGCAGCTTGCGAGTGACCTCGAATGCCGCGACGGCCGCCTGGACGGCTTCCTCGTACTGCGCCTCGGTCGCGCTATAGGTCGCGCCGGCCGGGATCGCCGGGGCCGCCGGATTGTCCACGACGAGGAGGTCGGGCGAGTCGACCCAGCGACCGGCCAGGAAGATGGGGTGCGGCCTGGTGGCGACGACGGTCATCTGTCTGGGTCTCCTTTGGGGTACGGTGCATCGTACAACCGCCCGGCCAAGGATCCGGCGAGAGGAGCCCGGCCATGAAGCAGCGGACCGACCTGCGCGACACCCTGCGGATCAAGCCGGGACGCTCCGCGAGACTCGGGCACCTCGATCCGGGCGAGACGCTCGGTCACGACCGCGCCTCGGCCGAGCTCGCGACGCAGCGGCAGCTCGTCCGCCTTCGCGATCTCCAGGACCGCTTCTGGGCCCAGGCGTCGCGCGCGGTCCTGGTCGTCCTGCAGGGGATCGACGCCGCGGGCAAGGACGGCACGATTCACAAGGTCATGGAAGCGTTCAACCCGCAGGGCTGCCCGGTGACCTCGTTCAAGGTTCCCTCGACCGAGGAGCTCGCCCACGACTTCCTGTGGCGCGTCCACCAGCACGTCCCGAGGAAGGGCGAGATCGGCATCTTCAATCGATCGCATTACGAGGACGTCCTGATCGTCCGGGTCCACGGTCTGGCGAAGAAGCGGGTCTGGTCCGCCCGCTACGCCCAGATCAACGACTTCGAGCGGATGCTGACCGAGAGCGGGACGACGATCGTCAAGTTCTTCCTGCAGATCGATCGGGACGAGCAGCGGCAACGATTCCAGGCACGCTACGACGACCCGAACAGGCGCTGGAAGTTCTCGATGGGCGACCTCGACGAGCGCAAGCTGTGGGACGACTACCAGCGAGCCTTCGAGGACGCGCTCACCAAGACGTCCACCGACTGGGCGCCGTGGTACGTCGTCCCGGCCAATCACAAGTGGTTCCGCGACCTGGCGGTTTCGTCGATCCTGGCCGACACCCTGGCCGACCTGAAGCCGGCCTACCCACCCGAGCCGGAGCTGCCGAAGGACGTGGTCATCGACTAGCGGGAGCCGGCGGCGGCGCTGCGGCCCCATCGTTGCTGCGGAGACTAGCGGGACTTCCCGCCGCCGAACAACGTTCCGAAGACCCCGCGGATCACGTCCTGGCCGAGGCGCGAGGTCGCCAATCGGCCGCCGGTCCGGAGCGCCGAGTCAATCGCCCGCTGGTGGGCTCGAGCCGCGGCGCGCTGGGCTCTCACCTCAGCCGCCCGCTGGCGCTCAGCCGCCCGCTGCTGGGCGGCGATCTCGCGGGCCTGGCGGGCGATCTCGCGTTGCTGCTGGGCGGCGGTCATCGTGGTCATGCCGCCGCCGGGCCGTGGCCCGACGCCGACGGGCGTCGCCGCCGCGGATGCGGCGGCGCGAGCGGCGGCCAGGCGTGCCGTGATCCGCTCATAGGCAGAATCGCGATCGACCGTCGCGCCGTACTTGGCCAGGTACGGGCTGGTCGCGATCCGGCCCTTGAACTGGACCTCGTCGAGCGGCGCCATCAGCGAATCAGGCGGCAGCAGGCGCGTCGCGGCCAGCGGGGTGGGCACGCCGCGCGGCGACAGGACGGTGACGAGTGCCTCGCCGATGCCGAGCGAGGTGATCGTGATCTCCACGTCGTAGAACGCGGTCGTCGGGAACGTCCGTGCGGTCTTGCGCAGGGCGTCCGCGTCGTCCGGCGTGAAGGCTCGAAGCGCGTGCTGGATCCGGTTGCCGAGCTGGGCGAGGACCGGCGCCGGCACGTCCGTGGGAGCCTGGGTGACGAAGTACACGCCGACCCCCTTCGACCGGATGAGTCGAGCCGTCCGCTCGATCTCGTCGAGCAGGGCCCGCGAGGCGTCCGCGAAGAGCAGGTGCGCCTCGTCGAAGAAGAAGCACAGCTTCGGCTTCGGCAGGTCGCCGGCCTCCGGCAGCTGCTCGTAGAGCTCGGCCAGCATCCAGAGCATGAAGGTGCTGAACAGGCGGGGCTGGTCCATGACGTCCGACAGCTCGAGGATGCTCAGGATCCCCTCGCCCTGGGCGCTCGTGCGGAGGAGATCCTCGACATCGAACTCCGGCTCGCCGAAGAAGACGTCGGCACCCTCCTGCTCGAGGACGACGATGCTTCGAAGGAGCACCCCGACCGACGCCGCCGACATCCCGCCGTAGTCGGCCAGGATCGGCTTGCCCTCATCCGACGACAGGAACTTGAGCGTGGCGGTCAGGTCCTTCAGGTCGAGCAGTGGCAGGTCGTTGTCGTCGCAGTACTTGAAGATGAGCGCCAGGATCGACGTCTGGGTCTCGTTCAGGTCGAGGACCTTGCCGAGCAGCAGCGGGCCGAACGAGTGGACCGTGGCCCGCACCTGGGCGCCCAGCTTGCCCGACAGCGACAGGTATTCGACCGGATGGCCCGAGGGCTGGAAGGTCCAGCCGAGGGACCTGACCCGTTCCTGGACCTTCGGGTTCGTGGCGTCGCCGGGTCCGGCGAGACCGGTCAGGTCGCCCTTGATGTCCGCGACGAAGACCGGCACGCCCGCCTTCGACAGCTGGCCGGCCAGGAGCTGGAGCGTCTTCGTCTTGCCGGTTCCGGTCGCGCCCGCGATGAGGCCGTGACGGCTCAGCATGCTGAGCGCGACCTGGACGCGTGCGTCGTTGTCGAGCTCGCCGTCGCGCATCGGGCTGCCGATGACCAGGCCCGGTTCGGACAGCGCGTAGCCGGTGGCCATGGCATCGCGGAACGCCTGGTCCATCGACCCCTCCGGGCATCAGCAGCGTGCGTTGATCGGGAGTAGCGCAGCGTATCATCGGACTACACCAGGTTCATTGCGTACCGAGGGAGCGATCTGCCATGAACATCAGCGAGGTCGAAGGAATCGGCGCGACCTACGCCGCCAAGCTGGCCGCGGCCGGCGTCACGACCACCGATGCGCTTCTGGAGCGCGGTGCCAAGTCATCAGGGCGCCAGGCCCTCGAGGCCACGACGGGTATCAGCGGGAAGCTGATCCTCGAATGGGTCAATCATGTCGACCTGATGCGCCTCAAGGGCGTCGGATCCGAGTACTCGGACCTGCTCGAGGCCGCCGGCGTGGACTCGCCGCCCGAGCTCGCTCGCCGCAACGCCGCGAGCCTCGCCACGACACTCGCCGAGGTGGTCGCCGCCCGGCCCGGGATCGTCCGTCGGGTCCCGAGCGAGAGCGAAGTCGCGGGCTGGATCGCCGAGGCGATGACGCTGCCCAAGGTCGTCGAGCACTGAGGCGATCCCGATGCTTGCCGAGTTCAAGGCGTTCCTGCTCAAGACGAACGCGCTGGCCCTCGCCATCGGCGTGATCATCGGCGGTGCGCTCGGCACCGTGGTCACCTCGCTGGTCAACGACATCATCATGCCGCCGGTCGGGATGGCCCTGGGCGGCGTGGACTTCAGCCAGCTGAAGGTCGTCCTCAAGGACGCCGTCGGCGGCGATCCGGCGACCGAGGTGGCAATCCGCTACGGCACGTTCCTCAATGCGATCATCGCCTTCGTGGTGATCGCCTTCGTCGTCTGGCAGGTCTCGCGGATGTTCATCAAGGAGCCTCCGCCGGCCGCGGCCAAGACCTGTCCCTTCTGCAAGGAGGCGAACGCACCGGACGCGTCGAAATGCCGGGCCTGCGCGAGCGCCATCTGAGCCACGAGCAGGGTCGGTCGGGGCGACGTCAGGTCTCGCCGGCCTTCGGGTAGCAGCCCAGCACGCGGACCATCGTCGTGACCGCGCCGAGCGCCTCGAGTGCGGCCTGGGTCGCCGGCTCGGCGGTATCCGCGTCGAGATCGACCCAGAAGACGTACTCCCAGGCGCGCTCCCGGCTGGGCCTCGATTCCAGCTTGCTCATGTTCAAGCCGCGCTCGGCGAAGACGCGGAGGACCGCCAGGAGAGTCCCGGGCTCGTTTCGGACGGCAAGCACGAGCGTCGTCCGGCGGTCGCCGGTCGGTTTGGCGGCGACCGGGGAGACCGGCTCGCCGGGCCGAGCCATGACGACGAACCGAGTCCGGTTGCCCGGCAGGTCCCCGATCTCGTCGGCCAGGATCTCGAGGCCGAACAGGCCGGCGGCGCGAGGCGAGAGGACGGCGGCGGCGCCCCGCTCGCCCCGTTCCGCGATCGACTTGCCGGCGCCGGCGGTGTTGTAGGTCGTCAGCAGCTGCCACGAGCGAGCGCGCAGGAAGGCCTCGGCCTGGCCGAGCGCCTGGATGTGCGAATAGACGCGCTCGATCTCGTCGATTGCCTGGCCGGGCATTGCGGCCAGGCACAGCCGGACCGGCACGACCACCTCGCCGACGATCTCCAGGTCGTGCTCGAGGAGCAGGTCGTAGTTCTCGCGGACCGTGCCGTTGATGACGTTCTCGATCGGCACGACACCGGCCGCGGCAGCCCCCGAACTGACCGCGCTGAAGACCTCGCGGAAGCTGCCCAGCGGCGCGCGCTCGACGTCGCCGAAGACCGCCAGCACGGCGTCCTCGGCGAACGCGCCGGGCTCCCCGGCGTAGGCGATGTTCACCGGCTCACCGGCTGGCGGGGACGGCCACCCGCACGTTCGGTAGCGAGCGTCCGACGATGGCGGCCATGGCGGCCGGGTCTCGGATCTCGATGGAGCCGTCGGTCGTCGAGATCAGGCCTTCGCTGCGGAACTCGCGGAGCACGCGTGCCACGACCTCGCGCACCGTCCCGACGCCATCGGCGAGCCCCTGCTGCGTGATCGGGGCGACGAGCCAGCCGGCATGCGGCGTCTCTGTGGCGAGGTCGAGCAGCTGTCGAGCGACCCGCTCTCGCATCGACCCGAACGTGTTGCCTGCCAGGGTCGCATAGGTGTCCTGCAGCCGCCGCACCACCTCGGCGACCAGCGCCAGGCCCACACGACCGTCCTCCGTGATCAGTTGGCGCAGGGTCACGGCGTTCAGCTCCAGGACCGTGCAGGCGAGGACCGCCTGGACGCTGACGGCCCCTCGGCTGTCGGTCATGCTCCCGATCATCGTCCCGGGTCGCGCGAAGCGAACGCTCAGTCGTCGCCCGTCCCCCGAGCTCAGGTGCGTTCGAGCCAACCCCCGGAGGATGATCCCGGTCCGATCCGTGGCCTCGCTCGCCGAGAAGATCGGGGCTCCCGGCTGAACCTCGACGAGCACGGCGTCGGCGAGCAGCCGCTCGCGGGCGTCGACGGGCAGTGCCGCAAGGAAGGTCCCTTCCTGGGCTTCGACGGCCCTGACGAGGGCGTGGTCATGCATCGTCGCGCGCTCCAGAGCTACCCGTATTCCGCCCCCGGGTGTAGCAATCGTCACGGGACGGGTGACGACGGTCACAGACCACCGGCGAGAGCGGACTGGTCCGATCGGGCCGCTGGCCGTGCAAGCGTACCGGTGTTCAATGCGATTGGTTGGGGTTTGGTGCACCTGATGCTCCACCCGGCCATTGTCACATTTGAAAGAGAGCACGACGGATGACAGCTCTTGCACGAGTCGCGCAAGCGCCACGCCTGGTATCTCGACATCGGCGGCTGGCCCTCGCGGCGGTGCTGGGCCTGAGCGTCGTCAGCATTGGCGCGGGCGTGATGTCCCTGGCCATCTTCACCGATACCGCGGCGTCCACCGGAACGTTCACGAGCGGGACCATCGACATCACGTCGAGCCCCACCGTCGCGTTCACGGTCGGTGCCATGATGCCGGGCGATGCCAACACCCAGGCGCTCACGATCGCCAACGGCGGAACGGGTGCGTTGCGCTACAGCCTGACGACGGTAGCCACGAACACGCTGGGGACCGCGCTCACGCTCACGGTCAAGACGCTGGGGACGAATTGCACGACGTTCGATGGGACGACCGTGCTCGCCGCCACGGCTCTCAACGGTGCCGCGATCGGCAACCCCGCGCAGGGTGCCGACAGTGGCGATCGGGTGCTCGCCGCGGCGACCAGCGAGGTCCTCTGTTTCCGGGTCAGCCTTCCGCTGGCAACCGGCAATGGCCTGCAGGGCATCAGCTCGTCCGTCACCTTCACGTTCGACGCGGAGCAGACCGCCAATAACTAGGCCGGCGTCCGGCGCCACCGATCGAGCTCGTCGATGATCGCCGCCCGACGCGCGCGACCCTCGCTCCGATTGGTCGTCCATGGGCTCGTCCTGGCCCTGGCGATCGCGGCCGCGGGTGTCGTCGTGCTCGGGCGGATCGTTCCCCTGACGGGGCGGACGACCCTCGTCGTCGCCGGAACATCGATGGGTCCGGCATTGCAGGTCGGCACCGCGATCATCGTCGAGCCGGTCGATCCCGCCGAGCTGGCGGTTGGCGACGTGGTCAGCGTAAGGAGCGGACCGGCCAAGGCCATCTTCACCCACCGGATCGTCCGCCTGGTGCAGCGCGAAGGCAGCCTCTGGCTGGAAACGAAAGGCGACGCCAATCCGTCGCCCGACCCGTCGATCCTCCCGGCCTCGGACGTCCTGGGCCGGGTCGAGGTGTCGATCCCATACGCCGGCTACCTGCTCGCCCTCACGTCGAGCCTGAGCGGCATGGTCCTGGTCGTCGCCGTCGGCCTGCTGCTGCTGACGCTGGGCTGGATCCTCAACCCCGAACGGCCGGCAGATCTGCGTCCGGCGCCGGCCTGAGCCTCACCGCCGGCGCCGCATCCCTACCGGTCGAACCAGGCGACCGTGTCGGGCTGACCTTCGTCCTCGTCGATGTCGGCGCGCTCGGCGCGCGCCTTCCCCGCTGAGACGGCCACCCGGCGGCGACTGCCGGCGGCATCCGTGGCGCCCGACCAGTGGGCCTCGGCGAGCATGGCGTTGAGCGCCAGGATGTAGGCCTCGATCGAGGCGGCGATCATGTTCGGGCCACGCGCCTCGCCGGCGTACTCGCCCCGGCCGCGCCGCCCGCCGGCCTCCGGCGGGGCGACCTTGACGGTGACGACACCGATCGTGTCGGTTCCCTCGCCGAGGGCATGGATGTCGAACCCAAGCAACCGCGGGCGCCCGTTCAGGACGCCATGCAATGCCTCGTCCACGGCCCCGTAGAGCGCATCGATCGCGCCGTTGCCGTCGGCCGACGCGCGCCACTCGTGGTCGCCGGAGGTGATCACCACCGCGCCCCGGCTGCGCACGTTGCTGCCGGAGGTCACGGTCCAGCGAGCGAGCTGCAGGGTGGCATCGGGAGCCGTGGGCGTGGCATTCGCGGTCATCCGGTCACCTCCGTGGAGTCGCGGTCGCGCCGTGGGCCGGCGGCACCGCCCGGGACGCCGCCGACGCGCGGGCCGTGGTGAAGTGGCGCTCGTCCCGCCGGCGCAGCTCGGACCCCGACTTCCAGATCGCGAACTCGAACGAGTCGGCCAGCGCCGATGCCGAGGCGGCGATGATGTTCGTGTCGCTGCCCATGGTCGACCAGGTCCGCGAGCCGTCCATCGAATCGATCACCACCCGGGTGCGCGCCGCCGTGGCGGCGACACCGTCCAGGATCCGGACCTTGTAGTCCACCAGGCGGACCTCGTCGAGGCCCGGGTAGAAGGCGCGCAGGGCCTTGCGCAGCGCCACGTCGAGGGCGTTCACCGGCCCATTGCCGTCGCCCGCGGTGTGCAGGACCTCGCCGTCCACCTCGACCTTCACGGTCGCCTCGGCCAGCAGCTCGCGGCCATCGCGCTGCTCGACGAGGCAGGTGTAGTCGACGAGCCGGAACGGTGCGACGTAGTCGGCCGAGTGGCGCCGGATGAGCAGCTCGAAGCTGGCCTCGGCACCTTCGAAGGCCAGGCCGTCGGCCTCCAGCTGCTTGATCAGCTTCGAGAGCTCGCGCGGGTCCACGACACCCTTGAGCTCGTGACCCAGCTGCTCCGCCCGGATCGAGATGTTGGCCCGACCGCCCAGCTCCGAGACGACCAGCCGCCCGGCATTGCCGACCGTGGCCGGGTCGATGTGCTGGTAGCTCCGCTCGACCTTGGCCACGGCCGCGCCGTGGACGCCCCCCTTGTGGGCGAAGGCCGACCGGCCCACGTACGGCTGGTAGTCGTTCGGCGTGACGTTCGCGATCTCCGCGACGGAGCGAGACAGCTCGGTCAGGCCGGGCAGATCGCCGCCGCCGGCAGGCACCAGCAGATTGCGGGTCTTGAGCGCGAGATTGGCCAGGATGCTGACCATGTTGGCGTTGCCGGCACGCTCGCCGTAGCCGTTGATCGTCGCCTGGACGTGGCGGATCCCGGCCGCCACGGCGGCCATCGAGTTCGCGACCGCGAGCTCGGCATCGTTGTGGGTGTGGATCCCCCAGGTCACCGCGGGCGCGCCCGGGTCGGCCTCGAGGGTCACTCGGACGTCGGTGACGATCCGGACCAGCTCGTCGGTCATCGTCCCGCCGTTGGTGTCGCACAGGACGATCGTCCGGGCGCCGGCGCCACGTGCGGCCCGCAGGGTCTCGAACGCGTAGTCGCGGTCGGCCTTGTAGCCGTCGAAGAAGTGCTCGGCATCGTAGATCGCCTCGCGACCGTGCTCGACGATGAACCCGATCGAGTCGGCGATCATGTCGAGGTTCTCGCCTGGCGTGGCGCCCAGGACCTCGATGACGTGGAGCAGCCAGCTCTTGCCGAAGATCGTCACCACCGGCGTCTCGGCCGCGACCAGCTCGCGAAGGTTCGGGTCGTCACCGGGCTTGTTGGAGCGGTGACGGGTCGAGCCGAAGGCCGCCAGCCTGGCCCGTTCCCAGCGCATCGTCCGGGCCGTCGCGAAGAACTCGATGTCCTTGGGGTTGGAGCCCGGCCAGCCGCCCTCGATGAACGGCATCCCGAACTCGTCCAGCATCCGGGCGATCCGCAGCTTGTCGGCGAGCGAGAGAGTGATGTTCTCGCCCTGGGTGCCGTCGCGCAGGGTCGTGTCGTAGAGGACGACGGGGGCATCGCCCTGGGTCGTGGCGGTCATGCCGGGACACCTGCCCGGGCGCCCGCGGCGAGCGCCTCCACGACGGCGGCGGCGAAGGCGGTCGTGCCGACCACGCTGAGCTCGCCTGGCTGCCCGGCTCCGGCCAGGTCGCCCGTTCGGTAGCCGGCATCGAGGACCGAGGTCACCGCGGCCTCGACCGCGTCCGCGGCGTCCACTCGTCCGAGCGAGAGCCGCAGCAGCATCGCCGCCGAGAGGATGGTGCCGATCGGGTTGGCCCGATCCTGGCCGGCGATGTCGGGGGCGGAGCCGTGGATCGGCTCGTACAGGCCGAACGTGCCGTGGGCCGTGCGCCGTTCCCCGAGCGAGGCGGACGGCAGCATTCCGAGCGAGCCGGCCAGCACGCCGGCCTCGTCCGAGAGGATGTCGCCGAACAGGTTCTCGGTCACGAGCACATCGAACCGGGCGGGTTGCCTGATCAGCAACATCGCGCACGAGTCGACCAGCTGGTGGCTCACCTCGACGTCCGGGAACGCCGGGCGCATCTCCTCGACGACCGTTCGCCACAGGCGCGAGGTCGCGAGGACATTCGCCTTGTCGACGCTGGTCAGGCGGTGGCGCCGGCCCTGCGCAAGCTCGAAGGCGAGGCGGACCACGCGCCGGATCTCGGCCTCGGAGTAGGGCAGCGTGTCCGACGCCCAGCGCTCACCCGGGACCCCGGTCGCTTCGGTCCGCTCGCCGTAGTAGAGCCCACCGGTCAGCTCGCGGACGATCAGCAGGTCCACGCCTTCGAGCAGCTCGGCCCGGACCGGGGCCGCGGACGCCGCGATCGTCGGGTGGACCGTCACCGGCCGCAGGTTGGCGAAGAGGCCGAGCGTGCCGCGCAGCTTGAACAGGGCCTGCTCCGGGCGAACCGCAGACTTCGGGTCGTCCCAGCGCGGACCGCCCACGGCACCGAGCAGGATCGCGTCGGCGGTGCCGCAGGCGGCCACGTCCTCGTCCCGGATCGCGACGCCGAACGCGTCAATTGCGTTCCCGCCGGCGGCGTGCTCCGACCAGTCGATGTCGAAGCCGAATCGATCGGCGGCGGCGTCGAGCACGCGTCGCCCGGCCGCCACGACCTCCGGCCCGACCCCGTCGCCGGGGATCGTCGCGATGCGGTACAGCGGGCGTTCGGTCATGGGAGGCGCTCACCCTCGCGCGGCGAGACGAACGCCACGCTGACCCCGTTGATCTCCGCACCGTGGAGCTTGTTGACAGCCACGATGTAGGCGTCGAGCGACGCCTCGATGATGTTCGTGGACAAGCCGTGGCCGGTCACGATGAGGGCGCCCGGCCCCTCGTCGGACGAGCGCCGGCAGCGAACGAGGGCCTGTCCCTGGGCATCCTCGCCGGCGCTGACCGCCTTGATCTCGTATTCGGCGAGGGTCGGGTGCCAGCCGAGGACCGGCTGAAGGGCGGCATCAACGGCACCGAAGAGCGCGTTGACCGGGCCGTTCCCGGTCGTCTCGGCGGTCCGCTCCTGGCCGTCCACGGTGAGGCTGACCGTGCCGGTCGCCTTGCCGCCGCGGGACGAGGTGACGCTCCATCCGACCATGGTCACCGAGGCCGGAACCTCCGACGAGCGCTGCTCGACGAGCGCCAGCAGGTCCGAGTCGGTGACTTCCTTCTTGGCGTCGGCGAGGGCCACCGCCTGGCGGTAGATCTCGTCGAGGGCTTCGCCTTCGAGCAGGTGCCCGAGTTCCTTGAGCTTGCCCTGCAGCCCGCGCCGGCCGGACAGCTTGCCGATCGTCAGATGGCTGCCGGTCAGCCCGACCGACTGCGGGGTCATGATCTCGTAGGTCAGCGGGTTCTTGATCACCCCGTCCTGGTGGATGCCGGATTCGTGGGCAAAGGCGTTGCCACCCACGATCGCCTTGTTCGGCTGGACCGCGAAGCCGGTCAGGTAGCTGACCAGCCGGCTGGCGGCGGTCAGCTGCT
>JBGPIH010000104.1:0-11358 GCA_041484785.1 Candidatus Limnocylindria bacterium | reverse complement strand
GACGTCGGCTGGAGCGTGGTTGGCGGGCTGGCCGGCGGGATCGGGATCAGCGCGCTCTACCAGGGCCTGGCCGTTGGCCGGATGGGGATCGTCGCGCCGATCACCGGGGTCATCGCGGCGCTTATCCCGGTCATCGTCGGGGTCGTGTTCGAAGGGTTGCCGTCGCCGCTGGTCATCGTCGGGATCGGCCTGGCGTTCATCGCCGTCGTCCTCGTCTCCCGCGTCAGCGACGAGCGGGCCGGTCCGTCTGGGGTGGGCCTCGCGCTGGTCGCCGGGATCGCCATCGGCGCCCTGGGCGTGGCCATCGCCCAGCTGAGCGATGGACGTGTCTTTGGGCCGCTGGCGGTGTTGCGCGCCACGGAGGCGCTCCTGATCGCGGCGATCGTGCTGGTCGGCCACCGGGCGTGGCGCCCGGACCGTAGGCTGTGGCCCGCCCTGGCCGGCGTCGGGATCCTGGACATGGCCGGCAACGGGACCTTCATCCTGGCAGTCCAGGCGGGCTCGCTGGCCGTGGCCGCGGTCCTGTCCTCGCTCTACCCGGTCACGACGGTCATCCTGGCCAGCGTCTTCCTGCGTGAGCGAGTCACCCGCACGCATGCGGCCGGGATCGCCCTCGCCGTCGCCGCGATCGCCTGCATCGCGAGCGGGTCGACATAGCTCGCGCGCGAGCCGATCGTCAGGCGTTCCGCCGGACGATCGTGACCCGGTCGATCGCGGCTGGGTCGCGCAGGACGACGACCTGGCTGAAGCCCTCGGCTCGAAGCCCCGGACCAGAGCCGTCGAGTGAGGCACGAAGCCGGCCCAGGTGCCGGCGGACCACGCGCTCGTCCACGACCCGTCCGGCCCGACCGGCATTGCGCTCGAGGACCGTGGTCGGCGGCAGGTCGAGCACGACCGCGATCGAAGGCAGGCCGGCGGCCCGCGCACGGACGAGCAGCGCCCGGCGCGCGGATCGCTCGACGTTCGTCGCGTCCACGACCGTCAGCAACCGGTCGGCCATGCGCCGCTCGAGGGTTCGATGCAGCCGGGCGAAAGCGGCCCGGGTCGCGCCCTGATCGGACTCGTCGCCGGCGATCAGCGCCCGGTGGGCGTCGGACGACAGGATCTCGGCACGCATGAAATGGCGTGCCGCAAAGGTCGTCTTGCCCGCGCCGGCCGCGCCGATCAGGACGACGAGACTCGGGTCGGGCAGGATCAGGTCGATCACGTCAGCCATGAGCGTTGCCAGCCAGCGTGCCATCCCGCTACCTCCGCAGGGAGTGTATCCACAGCTCGTCCACACCGGTCCGAAGTTCGGGGATAAGTGGTGAGCGCTTCCACTGAAGTTCGTGGACAAGCGGCTTGTGGGGGTCAGCGCCCCGGCCGTACATTTCGTCCTGCCCGAAGGGGCAGGTGTGAACCGCCAGACCGGTTCGAGGAGTAATCCTCGGGACGGTCCCGGGAACCAGGTTCGAGGGTCGCAAGGCCTCCGAGCGAGGGACCCGGCGGCGACCAGGGACTGCGACTTGTCTCAGCCCTTGGACCCGTCGAACGGTCGGACACTCACCAGTTCCTTCGGGCGCTTTCGTGTCCGGCGCACGGGAACGATGCGCCGCCCCATCGGCTAGGCTTCCGCGGATGTCCGACTCGCGCCCGTTCGCCGGTGGCCCCACCTCCCCGATCGGGACCCGCCCCGTCCAGGATTGGCGGGTGGTCGTGGCCATCTTCTGGATCACCTCGATGGTCGAGGGGATGGGTGTCAACCAGATCTTCGCCGAGGTGCCCACGTACCTCCGCCAGATGGGAGTCCAGCAGACCGACCGGCTGGCCTTCGTGGGTCTGTTCAGCTCCCTGATCTTCGTGGTGGGCGCTCCCCTCGTCCCGCTCTGGGGAGCCTGGGCCGACAAGTACAGCCGCAAGGTCGTGATCGTTCGAAGCGCCCTGGTGGAGGCGGTGGTCTTCGCCGGGGTCGCCCTGTCGCGAGAACCGTGGCAGCTCGCGGTCTCGATGCTCCTGATCGGGCTCCAGCTCGGGAACACGGGTGTGATGCTGGCCGGCATCCGCGATGTCACGCCGAAGGCTCGCCTCGGGACCACCATCGCCCTGTTCGGTGCCTCGGGCCCCATCGGCTTCGCGGCCGGCCCCATCCTGGCGGGCATCCTGATCGACGGCCTGGGCTTCTCGTTGCCGGGCGTCTTCACGGTCTCGGCCCTGCTCTCGGTCGCGACCGCGCTGCTGGTCGCGCTCGGCTCGCGGGAGATTCGCCCGGAGGTCGTGCCGACCGGCCGGGTCGTCAGCCTGGCCTTCGGCGCCCTCCGGGCCGTCCTCGCGGACCGGGCGGTCCGGCGGATCTTCCTGATCTTCGGGGTCTCGTACCTGGCGACCCAGATGAGCCGACCATACATTCCAGTCCTCGTCGAAGGCCTGGCGGGGACGGGTCCGGGCCTGGCCTCGGCGATCGCCCTGGTGGTGGGCACGGCAGCCCTCATTGGCGCGGTCGCCTCGCCGCTGGGCGGCGTGCTCGGTGACAGGATCGGCTTCCGGCCCGTGCTGGTCGCCGCCCTTGGCGGCGCAGGCGTGGTCATGCTCCTGATGCCGTTCGTCCCGTCGGTTGCCTCGCTTGCGCTCCTCGCCGTCGTCCTGGGAGCCTCCACGGCCACGACCAGCGCGATGGTCTTCGGCTTGCTCGCCACCGAGGTTCCGCCCGAGCGTCGCTCGGCGACCCTCAACCTGGTCTACCTGCCCCTCTACGCCGCCGGGATCGTCGGGCCGGCGATCGGCGCCGGCGTTGCCGCGTCGAGCGGGGTGCACGGCCCGTTCCTCGTCGGCGGCGCGGTCTTCCTCGTCGGCGCGCTCTCGATCGTGCTGCTCCGCTCGCGCTCGAACGAGGGTCCGCGGGCGGGGACCGAGCGTTAGGCGGTCGCCACTCTCGCCGGCGCCGTGACGGTGCCGAAGTCCCGGTCCGGGTCGCGCAGCACGATGACCGCCAGGAGCATGGTCAGGCCGCCGTACCAGAGTGCCGGGAGCGCCAGCATGCCCGCGACCGGAACCGCCCAGCGACGGTCCGTCCGGGCGCCCCAGACGACGACCGCGATCGCCACCGGGAGGCGAAGCAGCAGAGGGATCGGGACCGCCGCCCACGTCCCGTTACGCCCGGGCAGGCCCACCAGGAGGTTCAGCCACTCGAGCCACGCCCCTGGCATGATCACCGCGGAAACGGCCACCAGCGCGGCCGTCGCCCCGAGTGCGATCCCCAGCTGGTGCCACTCTCGCCGGACCACGAACCAGAGAAGTCCGATGCCGGGCGTGACCTTGGTCAGGAGCACGAACGCCCAGGCCGCCGGCCATCGGAAGCCGACCACGATCGCGCTTGCCAGCAGCAGCGAGATGTTGCCGCCGATCAGTTCCACGCTCGCCAGCAGGATGCCGACCGCGAAGAGGCGCGGCCCGGTCAGGAACCGGACCGCGAGGATCAGCAGCGCCGTCCAAATGCCGATGAACAGCTGCCAGGGGAGCCGGGTCAGTGGTGCCATCGCCTGGATGAAGGCGGGCGAGTAGACGTAGGCGATCGGCGACGTCCAGTCGGACAGGCTGTAGGGCGAGTTGAGGTTGGCGATCCAGTAGCAGAACGCCTCCTGCCCGGTCTGCCAGCTTCGTCCGAACGGGACAGCCAGCACGATGATCGCAAACCAGAGCCCGCCGGCGAGGATCGCGCCGAACTCCGGCAGGTCCCGGCCGGCCCGCTCGAACGCCGGCCAGGGCGAGCGGTCGCGGGCGATGTCAAGCTGGGCGGACAGGTTGGTCATGATTCCGTGCTCGAAGGGCCCGCCGTATCCACTGGTCTCCCCCCTGTGCACCCGGCGACCGGCCGCGCGCCTGGCCCCGGCAACACGCGGCGGCGGCCGCCAACGAAGAGGCCAGCCAAGACTGTACAGCTAGGGAGCCGGGGCGGCACGCCCGGACCGTGACGTACGATGGTCGGGTGCCGAACATCGCCCTGCCCCGCCCGCGCCCCATCCGCCAGATCCGTCAGCTCCGGCGACCCGGCGCTGCCGTGCCCGTCGTTCCCAGTGAGCTGTCCGCGCCGGAGATCATCGAGGCTGCCGGCATTCGCTGGATCCAGATCGAGTCGCCGCGGGCCGCCGATCGCGACTGGCTCGAGGCCAACTTCGACTTCCACCCGCTCGACTATGAGGACGTCTACTCGCGCAACAACCGCTCGAAGCTGGACCAGTACGACGACTACGTGTTCATCGTCCTGCACTTCCCGATGTTCGAGAAGGCGACCGGCCGGCTCCTCACGGCCGAGCTCGACCTGTTCATGGGGCCGGACTATCTGATCACGCTTCCCGACCTGCCGCTCCCCCCGCTGACCGCAATGTTCGAGCGCTATCGCGAGAAGGCGGACCTGCGCGAGGCGACGTTCTCCAAGGGCTCGGGCTACCTGCTCTACAAGATCGTCGACACGTGCGTGGACGCCTCCTTCCCGATGCTCCGCAAGATGGCCGTCAAGCTCGATCGGATCGAGGACGACATCTTCGAGGGCCGTTCGTCAGAGATCGTTCGCGACATCTCCGAAGCCAAGCAGGAGATCATCAACTTCCGCCGCGTCGTGCGACCGCAGCGCGCCGTCCTGCGCGATCTCGAGCGGACCAAGCAGCGCTACCTGCAGGAAGAGCTCGATATCTACTTCGACGACATCTCCGACGCGGCCGAACGGATCTGGGACACTCTCGAGAACGACAAGGAAGTCGTCGAGGCGCTCGAGTCAACGAACGAATCCGTCCTCTCGCACCGGTTGAACGATTCGTTCCGGATCCTGACGGCGGCGAGCGTCGTGCTCCTGCCACTGACCCTGATCGCCAGCATCTTCGGCATGAACGTCCCGATCCCGGGCCAGAACCACGAGCTCTCGTTCGTCACGATCATGGTGCTCATGGCCGTGCTGCTGCTCGTGCTGGTGGCCTACTTCCGGCGGCGCGGCTGGCTGTAGGGACGGGCGGCCCGAGGCCGGGGCAGGCCGCGCGACGCCGAGACAGGCCGGCGTCAGTCGGGCAGGTCGCGCTCGGGCGGGCCGGTGTAGCGCATGTCCGGCCGGATCAGCTTGTTGGCCCCGGCCTGCTCCAGGACGTGGGCGGTCCAGCCCGCGTGGCGGGCCAGGGCGAAGGTCGACGGGAACAGGTCCGGCGTCAGTCCGACACCCTGCAGGACGGCCGCCGCGTAATACTCGACATTGGTCTTGAGCGGGCGATCGGGATGCCGCTCGGCCAGGATCCGCAGCGCGACGTCCTCCACCTTGATCGCCAGGTCCAGCCACTGCGGCTTGATGGCCATCGATTCGGCGACGGTGCGCAGGGCGGCGGCCCGCGGGTCGTAGGCCCGGTAGACCCGGTGCCCGAAGCCCATCAGGCGCTCGCCGCGGTCGAGCGCCTCGTTGATCCACTGCTCGGCGTGCTCGGGCGAGCCGACCTGGGCGAGCTGATCGACCACCTCGGACGGCGCCCCGCCGTGGAGCGGTCCCTTGAGCGCCCCGATCGCCCCGCACACGGCCGACGCGATATCGGAGCGGGTGGCCGTGATCACCCGCGCGGCGAAGGTCGAGGCGTTCAGGCCGTGCTCGGCACCCACCACGAAGTAGGCGTCGAGCGCCCGCGCGGTCCCGGCATCGGGACGCTGGCCGTTGAGCTGGTAGAGGAACCCCTCGACCAGGTCGAGCGATGGGTCCGGATCGATCGGTTCCAGCCCGCGACGCAACCGCCCGAACGCCGCCAGCGCTGACGGGGAGAACGAGGTCAGGGCATGGGCCTGGTCAGGGGTCGGCGGCCAGATCAGCTTCTGCGTCGCGCCCCAGACCGAGACGGCCGTCCGAAGCGCATCCATCGGTGCGGCGTCCGCCGGCAGCTCCCGAAGCGTCCTCAGCACCGCGGGCGGCACCGGGGCGCAGGCCATCCGGACGCCCGGATGCCATTCGCCCGTCCAGAGCAGGTCCGCGACCTCGGCGTACCCCCCGTGCTTGACGAGCTGGCCGATCGGGTAGCCGCGATAGAGCAGGCGGCCGTTGACGCCGTCCACGAGCCCGATCGCGCTCTCCGCGGCGACGACCCCCTCCAATCCCGGGGAGTACGGTCGAGTGTCGGCGGCCGGAGCGGCAGTGCCGGGGGCGTCTGGAGGCGGTGAGGTGGTCATCGCCAGATGGTAGTCCGCTCCCTCAACCGTCGCTCAGGTCTCGCTGAGCGAATTGAGCACCAGCCGGATCACCAGCGCTCCGAACACGGCGACCACCACGGCGGCGATGAAGCCCTGGGCCTGGTCGAAGCCCATCTGCCGCGCCAGCCAGCCGCCGACGATCCCGCCGAGGATGCCCACGACGATGTTGGGGAGGCAGCCTCGCGCGCTCCGTCCGCCCACCAGGGCGCCCGAGATCGCTCCGGCGATGAAGCCGACGACGATCCAGCCGACGAGTCCCATCTCGAGCATGGCGCCAGTCTGGCACGCCCCGCCACGGCCGGCGCCGCCCGGTCGTCAGCCGAGGAAGTCGTGGACCGCCTGGACCACGGCGTCCGGGTGCGTGTGATGGGCCGCATGTTTCGCGCCTTCGATCTCCACGACGCGGCCGTCTGCCAGGCGCTCGTCGAGGGCCAGGGTCGCATGGCGGAAGATGGCGCGGCTTTTCGAGCCGAGCAGCTGGAGGACGGGCTGGCGCACCGCACCGAGCCGGACGAGCGATGCCGCCGGGTCGATCTCGGCGTCGAGCTCGCGCGGAATCGTGCCGGCGGCGGCTACCCGGACCGGCCAGATCGGATTGGCCCGGTACGCGGCCAGCTCCGCCTGGGTCATGCCGACGATCTCGCCCATGAAGCTCCCGAGCAGACCGTCGAGGTCGCCGTCCCGCAGGCGCGCTCGCAGCCGGTCGCGGATCTCGCGGGGCTCGTAGGTGCGCCCCGGAGGAGCCGGCGCGCCTTCGTAGCAGACGACTCGAGCGATCCGGTCGGTGAGCAGCGCCGCCCCGAGGGCGCATCGGCCGCCATACGAGTGACCCAGGACGGCAACGGGCCGGCCGGCCTCCGTCGCGAGGCTCTCGGCGATTGCCGCGATGTCCTCGAATTCGCGCTCGATCGAGTAGGGAAGGGTGTCGCCCGAGGCGCCCCGGCCGCGGCGGTCCAGGGAGTGGATCGTGAAGCGGGTCGCCAGGCGAGGGCCGATCACCCGGAACGTCGTGTGGTCCGAGGCCGCACCATGGACCAGGATCAGGGGCGGGCCGCTGCCGCTGGTGAAGACCGCGATCGGCGTCCCATCGGCCGACGCGATCCGTGGCGGTAGGTCGTCTGACACGCTCAGCGATCGAGCCGCGCCGCGGCCGCGGAGTCGACGATCCAGGTGGCCCCGGCTCGCCGCGCGAGCTGCCCCGGCCAGCGCCTCGGGTCACGGTCGTCGCCGAAGATGTCGGCCAGCACGGCCGCCTTGGCGGCCCCGGCCACAACGACCAGCACGCGACGGGCCACGTCGATGACGGCCGGGTTGAGCGTGACGCGTGCGACGTGCGGTTCGATGTGGCTGGGCGCCGGGATCGCCAGGGCGAGCTCGGTCGATTCGAAGGCGTCGGAGCCCGGGAAGACGGACAGCAGGTGCCCGTCGCCGCCGACGCCGAGGAGGATGAGATCGAACACCGGCCAGCCGTCCTCGGTGGGGAGGCCGGCCCCACGGAGCTCGCCGGCGAGGGTCGCCGCGCACCACGCTGCCCCGTGCGAACCGCCGATCGCCTCGCTCGTCGGGAACGGGTGGACGTTCCCGGCCGGCAGTGGGACGCCGGCCGGCGCCCCGGCCGCGTGACCCTCATCGCTGGCCCCGATGGCCAGCAGGATGTCGTCGAGCGGCTTGATGTTCGACAACGGATGATCGGGCGGAACGAAGCGATCGTCGCCCCACCAGACGTGCACCGCCTCCCAGGGAATCTCGTCCCGAAGAGGTGCGGCCACGAGCCGGCGGTAGATCCCGATCGGGGCGGAGCCGCCCGTCGTCGCCCAGTCGGCCCGGCTCCGCTCGGCGACCGATCCGGCGAGCGCGGCCGCAATCCGCCCGGCGGCCTCCAGCGCGGCCGCGGCCGGATCCGCCACGATGATGAGCTCGGGTTCGGAAGGGCCTCCGCGGGCAGGGGGCGTCATGGCAGAACTTGACGGGGCGTCATGGCACCCCGTCGACGACGAGGGCGGCCGCCGAGCGGAGCGCGCCCACGGCCACCGGATCGCGCCGGCCGGACTCGATCGCCTCCGCCAGCAGATCGACGTCCGTCCGGCGCGGGGCGCGGAAGTGCCGATCCCAGGCCTCGACGCCGTCCTGCCAGACCCGGACGTGGACGGTCTCGGCCTCGGCGGTGACGTCCGCCCGGAGCTCCGATCCGCGGCGCTCGGCGAGCAACTCGACGCGCAGGGTCGTCCCGGCCGGCATCGCCGAAACGACCGGTCGGGCCACGACCGCCACGTTCGCCCGTCCGTCGGACAGGGTCGCCGCGAAGCCCGGACCCATGACCGGCTTCGAGCCGGCCGGCCGCGCGGCGCCAGCCCGGGCCGTCCGCCGCGTCGCGCCCACCGCTCCAAGGCCGGGAGCGGGAGCCAGCGGCTTGATCACCGAGAGGCCCAGGCGTGAGGCGATCCAGCCGACGTGGTAGATGGGCTTGACCAGGTTGGTGGAGCCAGGGGCGCCGGTCTCGTCGTGGGTTCCGTAGGTCACGGCGATGCGGCGGAGCGACCGCAGGTAGGGAAGGAAGTCAGGATCGTCGAAGATCGAGGCGATGGCTTCCCGCCAGCGCGACTGGCGGACGAGGGCAAAGTCGCTGATCGCCAGCCGCGACGACTCCTGGAGCGCTGCCAGCTCGCGCAGCCGGGCGAGGCCGTTGCCGCTCCAGGTGGATCCGTCCACGACGAGGCGATCGGCGGTCGCCAGCAGGTCCTTCGCGGCACGGCCCTCGAGCGGCGGCTCCCCCGGCCACCAGACCGTGACCGGCAGGTCGTGAACGATCAGCGGCGTCGCGACGGCCGCGAGGTGGTGGCCCGATTCACCGCCGCACGTGATGTGGATCGTCTCCGCACAGGTTTCCGGGGCGTCCTCGCGTGGCAGCACGCAGTGCGCCTCCACCCGCGCGTCCAGCCACGACGGGCCGTCGGGATCGGCCGACTGGATGACGATCGTCCGCGACGGATGGCGCACGGTCAGCGCCTGGATCGTGGCCGCGCAACGCTGGGCGAGCTCGGGGCTGCGAGCGACCACGACCAGGTTCATCACGCTGGTCCGGGCCGCGATGTGGCGCCCGGGTTCGCCCTCGATGCTGGTCGTCAGGTCCTGGCTCGACCAGATGCGTGCGAGCTCACTCTCGATCTCGGCGATGCTGTGCGCGCGCGCCGACCAGCGAAGCGCCGGTTCGCCGATCTTGAGCGGGGTGTCGATCGCCATCGCGGCGGAGGCTCAGATCCTGCGCCAGCGTCGCCCCTCGCGGGCGAGCAGCTCGTCGGCCGCGGCCGGACCCCACGACCCGGCGTCGTAGTTCGGGAAGTCCGGGGCGGGCGCGTCGGCCCAGGCGTCGACGATCGGATCCACGATGGTCCACGCCTCCTCGACCTCGTCGGCGCGGGTGAACAGGGAGGCGTCGCCCTGTAGCGCGTCGAGGAGCAGCGTCTCGTAGGCGTCCGGCGAGTCCACGCTGAACGCCGAGCCGTAGGTGAAGTCCATCGTCACGGAGCGGACGTCGAGGCCGAGCCCGGGCACCTTGGCCCCGAACCTGAGCATGATCCCCTCGTCCGGCTGGATCCGGATCGCCAGCAGGTTCGCGTCCGGCTCGACGCCATCGTCCATGAACAGGCGGTGGGGGACCTCGCGGTACTGGATGGCGATCTCGGTAGCCCGCTTGGGCAGGCGCTTGCCGGTCCGGACGTAGAACGGGACCCCGGACCAGCGCCAGTCGTCGATCATGAAGCGGGCTGCGACGAAGGTTTCGGTCTCCGACGCCGAATCCACGTCCGGTTCCTGGCGGTATCCGGCGACCTTGGTGGCCGCCACCCAACCCGGACCGTACTGGCCGCGAACGACCTCCGCGGACACGTCGCGGGGCGTGCTCGAGATCGCCCGCAACACCTTCACCTTCTCGTCGCGCAGAGCGTTCGCCTCGAACGTGGCCGGCGGTTCCATGGCGATCAGGCTGACCAGCTGGAGCAGGTGGTTCTGGAGGACGTCGCGCGAGGCCCCGGTCTCCTCGTAGAACGCGCCACGGTTCTCGATCCCGATGGATTCGGCCACGGTGATCTGGACGTGGTCGACGTACCGGCGATTCCAGAGCGGCTCGAAGATGCCGTTCCCGAACCGAAAGACCAGCAGGTTGCGGACCGTCTCCTTGCCCAGGTAGTGATCGATGCGATAGACCTGCGACTCGCGAAAGACCTTGCCGACCTCGCGATTGAGCCGCCGGGCGGAGTCCGAATCGCGGCCGAAGGGCTTCTCGATGACGATCCGACGCCAGCCGCCGTCGTGCAGCTCGTGGTCGAGCCCCACCCGCCCCAACTGGCCGGCGATCTCGGCGAACTGGGAGGGCTGCGTCGCGAGGTAGTAGAGCCGGTTGCCGCGGGTGCCGCGCTCTTCGTCGAGGGCGTCCAGGCGGGCGCCCAGCTTGTCGAAGCCGGCCGGATCGGTGAAGTCGAGCTGCTGATAGCAGATCCGTTCGGCGAACGAGCGCCAGTCAGCCGGCTCGACCGGGAGGACGCGGCAGTACAGGTCGAGCGAGGCGCGGATGTCGCGCCTGAAGGACTCGTCGTCATACGGGCGCCGACCGATGGCCAGGAGCATGAACTCGTGGGGCAGGAGGTTCGTTCGCCACAGCTGGTAGAGCGCCGGGACCACCTTGCGGTGGGCCAGGTCGCCTGTGCCGCCGAACAGGACCAGGACGGACGGATCGGGAACCCGCTCGAGGCGGAGGCCTTCGCGCAGCACGTTCTCGAGGGGTTTGGCCTTGGGCGGCTTGCGACCCTGGCGGGCAAGCCGGACCTCCCGCATCGTCCGGGGAGCCTCCCTGGCCCGAGGCGACGGACGCGCCGGGGTGGGCTGGTCCGCCGGGCTATCGGGGGTCGCGGGGTCGGCCGCCGGGACCGCCGGGGCCGCGACCGCCCCCTTGCGGCGACCAGATGCCACGGTCGGCTACTCCGTCTTGACCGCGTGGCCGCCGAACTCGTTGCGCAACGCCGCGAGCACCTTGGCACCGTACGAATCGTCCTGGCGCGACCGGAATCGCGTGAGCAGCGAGAGGGTGATGATCGGGGCCGGAACGTTGTGGTCGATAGCCTCCTGGATCGTCCAGCGGCCCTCGCCCGAGTCGTCCACGAAGCCCTTGAGGTGGGG
>JBGPIH010000103.1:0-11418 GCA_041484785.1 Candidatus Limnocylindria bacterium | reverse complement strand
CGACGTACCGCGCATCCGTTCTGTCGCGCAAGGGGGCATCGTCCCTCGTGATCGGCCCGGCGGTCGGGTTCATTGGCGCGATCGCCGTGGGTCAGGATCTGTGGGGGCTCGGCATACCCCTCGTCCTCGTCGGGATGGTCAGCTTCCTGGCCGGTTAGTTCACGCTCGGCGTGGCGGCGATTCGTCTGGATCGAAGGTCGGCACTCAAACCCGCTTGAAGCCGCAAACCGATTCCCAACGCAAGCCTTCAGCTCGTCGCTGGCGTTGGTCTTGCCGCCGTTGCGGTCGGCTGGTTCGCGCTCGGGGTGCATGCGATCCGGCTCGATCGGCCGGCGGGTGAGCTGCGACCTGCGTGATGCAGAACGAATCACCCGACCACGCGGCGCTTGCCGAAGCACCGGTGCGCGATGACTGAACCAGCGACACTGAGCATCGATAGACGCGTGTGGCTTGTGCCGAATCGAATGCTGGCAAGGGCGGACCAATCTTGCTACCTGTGCCCTACCGATGGTAGCATCCAAGTATGAAAGTCAGTGTCAGCCTACCGGGCGAAGACGTCCAATTTCTCGACGAATACGCCAAGGAGCAGGGGCTCGAATCTCGATCGGCCGCCCTCCATCGAGCTGTTCGGCTGCTGCGCACGGCTGAGCTGGGCGGGACCTACGAAGCCGCGTGGGAGGAATGGGCGGCTGGAGGCGATGCTTCCGTTTGGGAATCAACGACCAGCGACGGGCTCAAGTCGTGATGCGGCGCGGCGACATCCATTTCGTCGATCTCGATCCAGCCCGTGGGTCCGAGGCGAACAAGCGCCGGCCCGCGGTCATCGTCAGCAACGACGCAGCCAACGCGACGGCCGCGCGATTGGGTCGCGGCGTCATCACGGTGGTACCCGTGACGTCGAACATCGAACGCGTCTACCCGTTCCAGGTTCTGCTTCCAGCCGCGGATACGGGGCTCGATCGCGACTCCAAGGCACAGGCCGAGCAGGTCCGATCGATCGCCGTGGAGCGGCTGGGTCAGCGGCTGGGCGTCGTCCCTCACCCGATCATGCTCGACATCGACGAGGCCCTGCGCCTGCATTTGGGCCTATGACCCGCGGCCGCCTGCTTCGACGGGCTTCGGCGTCTTCCGCCCGGGAATCGAACGAGCCGCCGGTCGGGAGGACCGGCGGCTCTGGATTTCCCTGCGCGGTCGCGCCGCGGACGCGCCTATTCGGACAGGCCCACGACGTGACCATCGGCATCGGCGACCAGGCCGAGCCACGCCTGCCCGTCGGGGCTGAACCTGGGCATGATCACCTTGCCGCCGAGCTCGACCGCGCGAGCGAGCGTGGCATCGACGCTCGCCACCCGGACGTAGCCGGTGACGTGTCCGGCGGAACCATCCTGCGTCCCGCCGATGCCGACGACGATGCCGGTCTGGTCGGGGTTGGTCATGCCGTATCCGCCGGGGCTGTCCGTGTTGAGCTTCCAGCCGAAGACGCTGCTCCAGAAGTCCTGGGTCGCCTTCTGGTCCTTGCCCAGGATCTCGAAGTGAATGACTCGCGGTTCCGTCATGGTCGTGCTCTCCTGCCTCGGACCGAGGTCATCCACGCCTCGCTGGTCCGTCGACACGATGACGAACGAATACGCCGGAATCGACACCTCGCAATCGCGATACTGGGGGCAATAACTGGGCGCGATACTTGAGCCACAACCCACCTGATCCAACGCCTGCGATAGGGGCATGCGCGACGAGATAGTCGGACGCGAGCGCGAGTTCTCGGCGGCGGAGGAGTTCCTCGTCGATCTTCGCGATGGGCCGAGCGCCCTCGTATTCGAAGGCGAAGCCGGGATCGGCAAGACGACGGTCTGGAACGCAGCTGTTCGGCTGGCTCTCGATTCCGGCTCGACGGTGCTTTCCTGCCGGCCAGCGCAATCCGAGGCGGACTTGTCGTTCTCGTCGCTGACAGACCTGTTGGCCGGGGTCGAGGACGGTGCCACCTCCGAGCTCCCGCTGCCGCAGCACCGGGCTCTGGACGCCGCCCTGCTTCGGGCCGACCCGGACGGCGCCGCCCCAGACCAACGCGCGGTGTCGGCCGCGGTGCTCACGACGCTCGTCACCCTCGCCCAGAAGCGCACGGTCGTCATTGCGATCGACGACGCCCAGTGGCTGGACCCGCCGACCCAGCGCGTGCTCGAGTACGTCGCCCGTCGCCTCTCCTCCAGCAGCGTTGGCTTCCTCGTCGCAGTCCGTGCATTCCGCCAGGCAAGCGTCACACTTGCCCTCCATCGGGCAATGTCGGATGCCCGGTTCCGCCTCCTGCGGCTCGGGCCGCTGAGCCGCGGAGCTCTTCGTCACCTCCTCAGGGCAAGCGCTCCACTGCCGCTCTCCGGAGCGGTCATGGCGCAGATTGAGCGGGACTCAGGAGGCAATCCCTTCTACGCCCTCGAGCTCGTCCGCCAGCTCCGCGAAGGCGAACCGACGCTCGGCCATCTGTCCTTGCCCGATAGCCTCGCCGCGCTGGTATCGGACCGGATCCAGCGGCTGCCGGCGGCGAGCCGGGCGGTCCTGCTGGTCGTGTCTGCGCTGTCGCGCCCGACCGTCGCCGTCGTCGAGCGCGCGTCACCAGGGGGAGCACGACGACTGACGAAGGCCGTGGACGCAGGCGTCGTGACGCTGGAGGGCGACAGCATTCGCTTCGTCCACCCGTTGTTCAGGTCAGCCGTCTACTCCAGCGCGTCCCGCGACGAGCGACGTCGCGTCCATCTCGGCCTCGCCGACATCGTGATTGATCCAGAGGAGCACGCCCGACACCTGGCGCTGGCCGCGGACGGAGCCGACGAGCACGTGGCGAGCGCCCTCGACCGCGCCGCCGATCAGGCTCGCTCACGCGGTGCCCCCGACGCGGCCGCCGAATTGGTGGAGCGCGCGATCGAGCTGACCCCGCCGACCGGGATCGAGGACCGATGGCGAAGGATGGTCCAGGCCGCCGATGATCACCTTCATGCCGGCAATCGCACGCGACCCCGCGAGCTGCTCGAACTGGTCACCCGCCAGCGCCCGGCCGGCCCGATGCGGGCGGCAGCACTGCGTCTCCTCGCCGAGGTTCGCTTCTCGGACGACAGCTACACTGCCGCGTTCGCTCTGCTCGACGAAGCCCTGGCGCAGGCGGGAGAGGCCGTGCTTCTGCGAGTGCGGATCGAGATCGACCTGGCCTTTGTGCTCGTGAACAACGGCAACATGCCGCTCGCCGCCGTGCATGCGAATTCCGCCCTCGGGCTGGCGGAACGAGCCGGTGAGCCCGGCCTTCTCGGGGAGGCGCTGGCGGCAGCCGCCGGCGTCGATCTGCTGATCGGCCTTGGCCTCGACGATGTCAAAGTCGAACGGGCCCTGGCGCTCGAGGACTGGGACCGAACGACGGTGTTCTTCTTCCGTCCGACATTCGGGGCACTCTGGACCCTGACCGTCGTCGGCCAACTCGAGCGGGCACAGGCCGCGTGGGACCTCCTGCGCGAGAACCTCGTCGTGCGCGGTGGGCAGGCGGATCTCCCCAACGTCTCGTTCTGGGCGACCTGGCTCGAGACCTGGCGGGGCGAGATTGCCAGCGCGACGCGCATCGCCGAAACGGCGGTCGCGGACTCGGTCGATCTGGAGAGCCGCGTCATGCGCAGCGCCGCCCTGTCCGCCCGGGCGATGGCGTACGCCTATGGCGGGCGGATCGAGGAGGGGCGACAGGACGGCGAGGCCGCGATGGCCTTGGCCCAGGATGCCGCCTGGGTGAACGGCATGGCATGGGCAGCGTCGGCGCTTGGGTTCCTGGCCCTGTCGGCCGGAGACCCGGCCGGTGCCGACCTGGCCCTGGGAGCGATCGCAGAGGCCGTGGTGAAGATGGGGCTTCGCGAACCTGCCAGCGCCCCGTTCGTGCCGGACGAGATCGAAGCCTCGATTGCGCTCGGACACCTCGAACAGGCCGAGACGCTTCTGGCCTGGCTCGAGGAACGGGGCCGTGCCCTCGACCGGGCGTGGGCGCTTGCGGCGGCGGGCCGCTGTCGCGCGCTCATGTTGGCCGCGCAGGGCGACCTCGGCGGCGCGCTCGTCGTCCTCGAAGGGGCCCTGGCGGAGCATGCCCGGCTCCCGATGCCGTTCGAGCTTGCGCGCACACTTCTTGTCAAAGGCCGCCTCCAGCGGCGACGACGCGAACGGCTCGCGGCCCACGAAACGCTCGGCCGTGCCCTCGAGATCTTCAAGGCGCTCGGGGCGCCGCTCTGGGCGAGGCAGGCGGCCGATGAGATCGCGCGGATCGGTCTGCGCGGTCCGGCCGCGCCTGGCTTGACCCCGACCGAGTGGCGTGTGGCCGAGCTGGCGGCCTCGGGGCTCACCAATCGGGAGGTCGCCGCGGCGGCGTTCATGAGCCCCAAGACGGTCGAGGCGAACCTGTCCCACATCTACGACAAGCTCGGCATCCGATCGCGAGCCGAGCTCGGAGCGAGGATCGCCGCCGACAGGGATCGCCCGAAGAACTAGGGAATCACCCGATACATCGGCGGCGCTCCGGACGCCAGCATTCGACGGGTGATCCACGCGACGCCCAGACCGGGGTTTTCGCTCTTCCTCGTCGAACGGTACCTGCCGGCGTCGGCGACGAGCCGAGCGGTCGATGACGGGCTGCGGGCGTCGCGGGCAAGCCGGGAGTTGCCCGATGACGGTGCCGAGATTCGGTACCTCGGTTCGACGTTCGTCCCGGGCGACGAGACTTGCTACTCGTTGTTCGAGGCGCGCTCGATAGAAGCCGTCATGCGCGCGGCGGAGCGGGCTGACGTCGCCTTCGATCGGGTCGTCGAGGCCGTCACGATCGGGCCGATTCCGGGCGACGTGGCTCGAAACATCGAGGGATTCACCCGATGAAAAGCCCGGGCCAGCCCGCGTAGCGTCCCGAGTCACGGTGCGGCCGGACCACGGCCGCGGAACGGAAATGAGGAAGCGCCATGTCGGCACCCACGCGGGCTCATCTCGGGCGAGCTATCGGTTCAAGGGCCGCGGCGCTACTGGCGGCCGTTGTGGTGCTTGGCTCCGCGACGGGCGTCGTCCTGGCGGGCGCGGGCAGCGGCAGTGGAACGGTAAACGCCGCCTTCCCGGCCACTGGCGCGCCGCTGACGGTGGCCTTGTCCGGCACCTGGACGTGGGCCGAACAGAAGGCGCCCTGCGGTCCGGGCACGGGCGCCAACCGGGCCGCCGGCTGGGCGATCCAGTGGGGCGACGGCTTCACCGGCAACCGGGTCCTCGCCAAGGGCACCAGGCCTGCAACGTACTTCGATCCCGGGACGGCCACCGACAACGGCGTCCAGCACAGCGACGCCAACAGCGGCCTCGGCGACTGCGGGACGGCGACATCTGGCCCCGCCTCGGGCACCTGGGGGCCGATCGCCCACACGTATGCGCAACCCGGCACGTACACGGCGTGCGTCGTGATCTACGACATCCATTACAGGAACGTGCACCGCACGACGCTCGCCGCCGCGATCACGGCGACCCAGGCGTCGTTCGCGGTCGTGAATACCGTTGCCATCGCGAGCGGCGACGTGCTCCTCGTCGACAACGAGCAGATGCTCGTCACGGGCAAGAGCGGCAACGTCATCACCGTGAACCGCGGTGTGAACCTCACCGGCCTCGTGTCGCACGGGAAGGGCGCGACGGTCTTCGGGATCGTCCTCGCCGACACGAAGCAGCTGGTCGCCGGCTCCAAGGCCGCCAGGTACACAGCCGGTGATCACAACGCCGACAACTCGGCCGAGAGCGACGGTCCGAAGTCGAACGGTGCGCAGTGCCTGGGCACGACGTTCACGGTCAAGGCCACCCCGACCCTCACGAGCACGGCGTCCGGGCCAGTGAGCGTCGGCCAGGACATCAGTGACACCGCCCACCTGAGCGGGATCTTCGAGCCGCCATGCAACGGCGGCCAATGCCAGGTCACCCTCGCGACGGTCTGGTTCGACGTCTTCGCCCCTGCCGACACGACCTGCCAGACCCCGATCGAACCTCCGCTGGTGACGATCCCGACCACCATCAGCGACGGCGACTACGGCTCGTACACGTTCACGACCGACACGGTCGGCGACTACCGCTGGGTCGCCCACTACAGCGGCGATGCCTTCAACAACCCCGTCGATAGTCCCTGCAACGACCCGGCCGAGACCTCGACCACCGTGTCGAATGGCCTGCAGCCCGAGTGTGACGACAGCTACTACCCGTTCACTGGCACCGGCAGCACTGAGCTGAGCAGGGTGCCGTTCAACGAGAGCGAAGTGCTTCGCTCGGCCAGCCCAGATCTGTTCGATGGCACCTTCAAGCTCTTCTACAACGACGAACACGCCATCGCCCTGGGCGTACGTCAGGTCTCCATCATCACGTCCGGCGGCACGACGACCACGGACTATCCGGTGAGCCCCCTGGCCTCGGACCCCGGCTCGGTCACCAATCCTGCGGTTGGAGGGACATACACGCCCCCGCCCGATCCATTGACGGTCACCCCCGCGGATCTGGCGGCCGCACAGGCCCAGGGGAATACCGATGCGTCCGGCCGACCGCTTTTCCCCTCGCTGTATCTGACCGACATCACCACCGACGTGAACAACCACGCCGGTGACTGGCAATCCGGCGGCACCCCAATTCCACCCACTGCCGTGTTCGGCACCTGGAAGGCATTCACCGAGACGATCGACCAGACGACGGCCACGCCCACAGTCACGTTGACCGCGGACGCCGACCCCACACCCAACGATTGGAACCTGGGCCCAGGCGCCGATACCCCGCCGCCCGGCTTGCTCAACGAGGGCTACGGCTTCGAGGCGCGTTGGAGCCTGAACGATCTGCAAGCGAAGGGCCTCGTCATCCCGGGCCATGCCTACCGCTTCTACGTCATCGATCACGACGGCGACCAGAACAAGACGGGCGGCGACACCGGGCAAGCCTGCTTCAACTACTTCTATCCGGGCCCGGTGACCAACCCCTCGACGCTCGCCGGCACTGTCTACAACGACGCTAACAACAATGGCATCGAGGACGGCACGGAGGCGGGTATCGCACGCGTCACCGTCAAGCTGCTGGACAACCTCGGCAACGTCCTGACCAGCGTCACCGCGGATTCCTCCGGCGCCTACAGCTTTACCAACCTACCGGCCGGGACAAGCTACAGGATCGTGGAGATCCAGCCGGGGAGCTACCTCGACGGCAAGGACACGCAGGGCAGCGGCAGCGGCGTCACCAACGTCTCGGTCACCAACGACATCTTCAAGGTGGCCATCGCCGCGGCGGGCAACGCTGCCGGCAGCGGCTACAACTTCGGCGAGGTCATCGCCGCCAGCTCCGCGACCAGCGCAGTCAGCGACGCCTTCACGAGCACGGCAATCGACCCGGGCAACACGCTCTGGTTCAGCAGCGCGTTCACGATGGACGGGTTGCCGGGCACGGGTACGACCGACGTCACCATGCGGGCCGTGAACATGGCGATCACGCTTACGACGACGACCCAGGTCTACACGATCCCCGTCCCGGACGCGCTGGTCACATTCAAGGACTCGATCAGCGACTCGACGGCGACCACGACCTTCGATGCCACGCACTCCAGCTGGGTGACGACCGCCGGCAAGGCGACCGCCGGCCAATACCTCCTCAGTGCCCTGCCCTGGGCGGTCCCGGCAGGCGTCACCAACCTGGCGGGAGCGACGGTCCGCTGGACCGGCACCTTCCTGGTCGACACGGCGGGCGTCGACATCTCGTCGTGGGCCGGTGCGGCCGCCGTCTACGACACCCAGGTGACGTCGTTCCCGACGAACTTCAACCTCATCGGGGTCAAGCCCGTGGATGGCTCGACCAACCAGTACGCCAACACCGACCCGGCCGGCAGTCCGGAGAACGAGACGCCGCAGCTCATCGCCGGCGCCCTCGGCACCGGCGGGGCGGCTTACATCGGCGGGTACACCGCCAGCGCGGACCCCACCGCGGCCCAAGTCCCGAACCTCAACCCCGTGGACCCGACCGAGACGTTCCAGACGACGCCGGTGACCCCGTAGGTGATCCAGGTCTCGCTGGCCGTTCGACCGACGACAAACGACCGCTTCGGAATCGACACCATGTGGGTCGCCGCGTGACCTGACGCGCGCGACTTGCGGGCATCCGGCCAACGCCGTAGGCTCGTCCGGCCAAACGCCGCAGGCTCACCCGACCAACGCCGCGGGCTACGGCGCCAGGGAGGACCCCATCGACCCGTCCTCTCGCCTGGAAGGAGGGCTCCCATGAGGAGTGTCAAGCGTCCATCACGCACCTCGCGGTCAGCGATTGTCGCGATGGCGGTGACCCTGTCGCTCGCGCTGGCAGGTGTCGCCATCGCGGCCGGACCGGCGATCCAGACGATCACGCCCCACAAGGCGGACCAGGTCACCAACATTGACGTCCTGCGCCAGCAGATCCGGAACTACTACGGCGACCCGCTCGGGACCGGCGTCTTCGCGCCCGACAGCAACTACGCGAAGGAGGCCGAATCCGTCGCCAACAAGGGCGCCCACTATCTGGCGGACCGCGGGCGGGGGCACGGGCACGCGCACGTCACCGGGTTGAAGGCGATCGTCCTCGACGTCGATGACACGACGCTAACCACCTGGAACTACGAGATCTCCAGCAACTGGGCCTTCAACCTTGGGACCAACACCACGGCTGTGCTCAACCAGCAGTTCCCGGCAACACCGGGCATGGTCGCGATGGTGACCCAGGCCGCGGCCGAGGGGTACACGATCATCTTCCTCACCGGCAGGCCCCATGACCAGGAGGATGCCACGCGGGGCAACCTGGCCTCGGACGGATTTGGCGTGGACGCCGGCTATCCGGCGCCGACGACGCTGGTCGGCGGCGAGGACTCGCTCTTCACGAAGCCGGCGATCGCCGACTACCCGGCGTACCTCCTGACCGCATGTGCCGCGGAGCTTGCCTTGGTTCCGCAGAAGTCGTGCACCACCATCCACTACAAGTCGGCCACCCGGGCCCACATCGAGTCGCTCGGATATGACATCGTCGCCAGCTTTGGCGACCAGTTCAGCGATCTCGTCGGCGGGTTCGCGGACAAGACCTTCAAGATGCCGAACCCGAACTACTTCCTGCCGTAGGAAGCTTCCGGCACCCAGCACCCGGGCCCGCCGCGCGCCCACCGCGCGGCGGGCTCGCACGTTCACGGGGCCGCCGGCCGGAACCGGCGGCCCCGTCGCGTCGTCCCGGCGCCATGACCAAGCCCCGGTCGCTCTGGTTGCACCTCGCCTGGGTCGTCCTTGCCGGTGCCGTCGTGGCGTGTGCGGCCCCGACGACGAGCTCCGCGCCGGGGCAGTCGGGCCCCACGACCGGGATCCGTGGGCTGGCGACGGCCGGCCCGGTCTGCCCGGTCGAGCGGAATCCGCCGGACCCTTCCTGTGCCCCACGCCCCGTAGCGGGTGCCACGATCATCATCCGCGATGGCTCCGGGGCGCAGGTCGCCGCGGCCGTGACCGGGACGGATGGCGCGTTCTCGGTCGCCCTGCCGCAGGGTGACTACGTCGTGGACCCCATGCCGGTGCGGGGCCTGATGGGAACGGCGGCGCGGCAGAGCGTCTCGGTCGCCGCCGGATCCGTCACCGTCATCCAGCTCGACTACGACACCGGCATTCGATAGCGCCGCGCGTCGCCATCGCTGCGCGATCCACCTACGATTGCGCCATGCGCCTCCCCGTCGCGCTTGTCCAGCTCGATGCCACCGGCGACGTCGCCGTCAACATCTCAACGGCCGTCGCCCTCGCCGACGAGGCGGCCGCAGGCGGCGCTCGCCTGGTGGCGCTGCCCGAGTACCTCCAGTACCGAGGCCCGGACGACGGCTTCCGCGCGTCGGCCCGACCCATCCCCGGGCCGCACACGGACCCGTTCGCCGACGTCGCCCACAGGCGCGGCGCCTGGATCCTGGTCGGCAGCACCGCCGAGACGTCGGGCGACCCGGATCGGCCGTACAACACGTCGGCCCTGATCGCGCCCGACGGCTCGATCGCGGCGACGTACCGCAAGATCCACCTCTTCGACGTCGCCGTGGACGACGGACCCAGCGACACCGAATCCGCCCGCGTCACGCCGGGCGATCGGCTCGTCACGGCCGACGTGGACGGGGCGACCCTCGGCCTGTCGATCTGCTACGACCTGCGCTTTCCCGAGCTGTACCGGGCCCTCGCCCTGGCCGGCGCCGAGGTCCTGACCGTCCCGTCCAACTTCACCCAGCGGACCGGCCGCGACCACTGGGAGGTCCTGCTGCGCGCTCGAGCGATCGAGAATGGCGCCTACGTCCTGGCGCCCGCCCAGATCGGCGGCCCACCGGGCCAGCCGGCGTACGGCCACACGATGGTCATCGATCCGTGGGGCATCGTCATCGCCCAGGCGCCCGACCGGGTCGGCATCGTCCGGGCCGACCTGGACCTCGATCAGGTGGCCGCGGTCCGGCGGCAGATCCCGGCACTGATGAACCGGCGCCCAGAGGCCTACTCGGCCTGACGGCGCTCAGCCGTCCTCGGCAGATTCGAACGACTCGGGCGCCTCGCCCGGCAACACGATGACCATCGCCGACCCATGGTCGACGGTGGTCGGCTCGAGGACGAGGTCGCCGCCCATCGCCCGGCACAGCTCGCGCGACACGTACAGGCCGAGCCCGCTGCCCTCGTCGAGCGTTCGTTCGGGGCCGCGCTCGAAGCGCCCGAAGAGGCGCGACTGGTCCATCTCGGCGAATCCCGGCCCGCCGTCGGAGACCCTGGTCCGCAGCTGCGACGCCGCCTCGTCCACGGTGACCTCGACCTTGACGGGCGTCCGCCCGCCGTACTTGACCGCGTTGTCCAGGAGGGCCCACAGGACCTGGTCGAGCTGGTCGGCATCGGCCACCGCCAGCCAGCCGCCGGCCTGGTCATCGAGCGTGAACGGGACGTCGGCGGCGCCGAGCGCCTCCCACGCCTTGCGCACGCGGGTCGCCAGCGAGACCACCTCCGAGCGCGGGTGGAGCGCGCCCGACTCGAGCCGGGTGACGGTCAGCAGCTGGCGGACCATCCGCGACAGCCGCTCGGATTGCTCGGCGATGATGCCCAGGCGCTTGTCGGGCCGGTCCGTCGCGAGCTGCTCGGCGTAGGCCCGGATGCTGGTCAGCGGTGTCTGGAGGTTGTGGCTGACGCCGCGCAGGAAGTCATCCTTGGCAGCGTCGAGCTCCACGAGCCGGGCGTTCTGGGCCTCGACCTGCCCGAACAGCTGGGCGTTTCGGACGGCGACCGCGATCTCGCTGGCGAACAGCTCGAGGAGGTCCTGGTCGGCGCGCGCCCAGGTCCGCGTGGCCGGCACGCGTCCGACCAGGACCCCCAGCGCGTCGTTGCCGACCCGCAGCTCGGCCCGGAGCGG
>JBGPIH010000102.1:0-11573 GCA_041484785.1 Candidatus Limnocylindria bacterium | reverse complement strand
GTGCGTCGACGTCTGCCCGGCAAAGAGCAAGACGGACGTCGGCCACAAGGCGATCAACATGGAGCCGATCGCCGACCACCGCGACCTCGAGCGCGAGCGCTGGGACTTCTTCCGGTCGATCGCGCCCCTCGATCGCAGCCTGATCGCGCATGACACGATCAAGGGCAGCCAGGTGCTCGAGCCGCTGTTCGAGTTCTCGGGCGCCTGCGGCGGCTGCGGCGAGACGCCCTACATCCGGCTCGTCAGCCAGCTCTTCGGCGACCGGATGATCGTGGCCAACGCGACCGGCTGCTCGTCGATCTACGGCGCCAACCTGCCGACCACGCCCTGGACGGTCAACGCGGCGGGGCGCGGCCCGGCCTGGAACAACTCGCTGTTCGAGGACAACGCGGAATTCGGCCTCGGGATGCGCCTCGCCCTCGACGCCCAGACCGATCACGCCCGCCGGTTGCTCGAGCGCCTCGCGCCCGAGGTCGGCACGGAGCTCGTCGCGGGGCTCCTCGGCGCCGTCCAGGATGACGAGGCCGGGATCGCGCAGCAGCGCGAGCGGGTCGATCGCCTGCGCGTCGCCCTCGCGAGCGTCAAAGGGCCCGCGTCCGTGGACGCGAGCCACCTGCTCACGCTCGCCAGCGAGCTCGTGCGAACCGGCGTGTGGATCATCGGCGGCGACGGCTGGGCGTACGACATCGGCTTCGGCGGGCTCGACCAGGTCCTGTCGTCGGGCCGCAACGTCAACGTCCTGGTCCTCGACACCGAGGTCTACTCGAACACCGGCGGCCAGGCCAGCAAGGCGACGCCCAGGGGCGCGGTCGCGAAATTCGCGGCGGCCGGCAAGGCCACGGCGAAGAAGGACCTCGGCGCGATCGCGCGCAGCTACGGCAACGTCTACGTCGCCCAGGTCGCGATGGGCGCGAACGATCTCCAGACGACCAAGGCGCTGCTCGAGGCGGACGCCTGGCCGGGTCCGTCACTCGTCATCGCCTACAGCACCTGCATCGCCCACGGGATCGACATGAGCCAATCCATGAGCCACCAGAAGGACGCGGTCAGGAGCGGCTACTGGCCGCTCTATCGATTCCGCCCGTCCGAGGTCGAGGGCGGCACGCCGTTCAAGCTCGACTCGCCCGCGCCCTCGATTCCGATCGCCGATTTCGTGGCGACAGAGACGCGCTTCGCCGTCCTGCAGCGGACGCATCCCGAGCGGGCGGCCGAGCTCGCGGAGCTCGCCCAGGCCGACGCCGACGAACGCTGGCACTACTACGCCCAGCTGGCCGGGGTGGCGCGCACCGTGCCCCACCGCCAGCCCGATCACGAGATCGTCGCTGGCGCCGGGCGCCACGCGGGCTCCGACGAAGACGATGGAGGCGAGTCATGAGCGTCGACCTTGCAGCCCGCTACCTCGGGCTCGAGTTGCGCTCGCCGATCGTTGCCTCGGCGGCACCGCACAACGCCGAGCCGGCCATGGCCGCGCGGCTCGAGCGCGCCGGCGTCGGAGCGATCGTGCTGCCCTCGCTGTTCGAGGAGGAGATCCTGGCCGAGGAGATCGAGCTGAATCGGTCGCTCGAACAGGGGACGGAGCAGTTCGCCGAGGCGCTCGATTACTTCCCGGCTATCCGCGCCTTCGCCGGGACCGCCGATCGCTACGCCGCCGCGCTCTCCCGGGTCAAGCGGCAGGCGGGCGTCCCGATCATCGCCAGCCTGAATGCGACCACGGCCGGTGGCTGGGTCCGCTACGCGCGGGCGATCCAGGACGCCGGGGCCGACGCACTCGAGCTCAATCTCTACCACCTCGCCACCGATCCGCGCCGCTCGGCCGTCCAGATGGAGGCGGCCGACCTCGAGCTGATCGCCGCCGTTCGCGCGGCGGTCACCATCCCGCTCTCGGTCAAGCTCAGCCCGTACTACTCGGCCCTGGCCCACTTCGCCACCGCGGCCGTGGCGGCCGGCGCCGACGGCCTCGTGCTGTTCAACCGCTTCTACCAGCCGGATCTCGATCTCGAGTCGCTCGCGGTCGTGCCCCGGCTCGATCTCAGCCGGCCCTCGGAGCTGCGCCTGCCGGTGCGCTGGATCGCCATCCTGCGACCGCAGCTGGGGCGGTCCGTTTCGCTGGCGGCGAGCTCCGGCGTCGGGAGCGGCGCCGACGTGGCCAAGGGCCTGCTGGTCGGCGCCGACGTGGTGATGATGACCTCGGCCCTCCTGCGCCACGGGCCCGACCATGTCTCGACCGTCACCGACGAGCTGAGGGCATGGCTGGCCGAGCACGAGTACACCTCGGTCAGCCAGATGATCGGCAGCGCGAGCACGGCGACGGTCGATGACCCCGCCGCCTTCGAACGGGCCAACTACATGGCCACGCTGCGATCGTGGACGACGCCGCCCGAGCTGAGCCCAAGCTCGCCGCAGCGCTGACGGGAGGCCGGTGGCCCGAGCGGCCACGGAGACGCGGCCGAGGTCCCAATGGCGTCACGCCGCGCTAGAGGTGCTACCGCGCACAAAGAAGAGACGCCCGCCGGATAGCGTGTTGCGGTTCGTGTCGTCCGAGCCGCTCGAGCGGTCGGGCTCCCGCGACGATCTGCCGCCGGCCATGGCCGAGACGCGCGCGGCCTATCGAGCCGGGGCGACGACGCCCGAGGCACGCGATGCCAAGCTCCGCCATCGGTTTCCGCGCTTTAGTCGAGGCAATGCACGCCGATCACCACGAACCCGGGAGCCCGGCAGCCGCACCATAGAATGACCATGACTCGCTGGTGCAGCGAGGGCTCAAGGTGAAGGACAGGATGACTGACCCCAGCGGTCGAGCAATCGTCGAGCGCTACGCGCGCGGCTTGCAGGACAAGGATCACGACGCTCTGGCGCTGCTCATCACCGACGACTATGTCGATGAGATGCCCCAGTCAGGGGAACGCGTCGGGGGCAAGGCGAACCAGCTCGCCCTTTTGCACAACTACCCCGGTGGGGTCGGAACGATCGATCCGAAGAGCACACGACTCGTGAGTGCGGAGGACCGCTGGGTGCTGACGCCGAGCTTCACGGTGCTGCGCGTTGAAGGATCGGGCGACGTCTACACCTACGTCGGGACCGCCACGTACGCGAACGGCGAGACGTGGCAGATGATCCAGATCGTCGAACTTCGCCAGGGCAAGATCGCCAAGACCACGTCCTGGTTCGCCGCACCGTTCGAGGCGCCGGCATGGCGGGCAGAGTTCGTGGAACGCTTCTCGCCGCTGGGCGCCTAGCGCGGGCGCCGCCTCAGGCGTCCTACCGGCTCGCCGAGGCTGTCTTGGCAGTACGACCAAGTGGACGCCATAACCAAGGCTTCGCCCGCAGGGAGGTCTTACACGCCGTGCGCGAGCTGGCGGGCGTATTCCGCCGCGTCGTAGTGGCCCTGTGATGCCGCAATGAGCCCGTCGTCGTCGAGCACCCATTCCTCGTAACCATCCACGCGGACCGCGTTCCCCGTGCCGCCCGGTCCCGTGTTCGTGCCCGTGAACGTCCAGTGGTACTCGAGGCGGTTGCCGTCGGTCACGAGCTCACGCATGAAGACCTGCATGTCCGGCAGGGCCGCGTAGAAGCTGCGCGCGACATCCGTGATCGCGGCTCGGCCCACGGCTCGCGGGCCGTCATTGATCGCGAGCGAGCCCTCCGGCGCGTAGTGCGCGGCCACCTGGGCAGGGTCCATGCTGCACCAGGCTTCCGTGTAACGCCTGGCGATTGCCCGCACCTGCGCGGCATCTGGGGGCATGAGAGTCCTCCTGGTCATCACAAAGAGAGCGTGAGCCGTAGGTACTCGAACAACAGGCGGGTCAGCTCCGCAGCCGCTGCTCAGGTCTGTACGACCAAGTGGACGCGAAACCCACGTGAGATCGCGTTGTATTCGGCCTTCTCCTTGCCACCGCCGAGGAACTCGTTGCTGGCGACGGTGAAGGTCGTCAACTCGCGAAATAGCACGCACGTTCCAACCGCGAACCATCCCACGCACGAACAGACCCCCGGCGGTACCGTCGGGGGTCCTTCGTTGGCTCGGGGATCGGCCTACTTGAAGACGAGTGTCCACCCGTCCTTGAGCGTGATCGTCAGCTGGCCATCCGCGATGGCGTAGCTCGAAGCATTGGTGAGGCCCTGGATGTATTGGTCCGACAACGAGCCCTCCGGGCAGGCGACCAGCGTCGTCGGGCCCGGTTCGATGGTCAGGCCGCCGTCCGAGGTCGTCGTGTACGTGCCGGACGTCTGGTTGCAGTCGGCCTTGGCCTGGTAGTTGCCGTCCGACTTGAATTCGATCGTGTAGTTGGCCTGGTAGGCCTCCGGCACGACGCCCAGGCCGTTCGCGACCCTCTCGGTCAGCTTGGTCAGCTGCCAGGTCTTGCCGGTGAGGCCGGAGCTGCTGCCGGAGCAGGCGGCGAGGGCGACGGTCGCGGCGATGGCGAGCGCGATCAGGGTGCGGCTACGCATCGTTCTCCCTCGGTGGCGATCACCTGAGTGGAAGTGCCCCGGAGCCGGGTGCCCGCCGCATGATATCGGCAGATCGGGCCGACCGCTCGCGCTACTTCAGGCTCTCCAGGTAGGTGAGGAGTGCATCGAGCTGTTCGGAGGATGTTCCTACCTTGTCGGAGGTCGAAGCCTAGGCCCAGCCGGGCAATACGACAAACTAGGCGTTGGACCCATCGTTACGCTTCGGGCGTGGGCCGAGACGAAGGTCGACGAGGTCCTCGCCGCCCGTGCCCTCTACGACGCGGAGAAGACTGTCTCGGCCAGCCGGAACCTGAGGACCGCGCCGCGGAGGGCTAACACTCCAATAGTGCTCCTGGCCGATCGCCGAGATCGGCGCGCCCGCATCTTCATTTGACCGCAGCGGCAGAGCGAGCCGAGGGTTTCGTCGACGAATCGGGCGACATGGGATGATGCCCGCCTCGATGGATCAACCCCACCCGCGCGCAGCCCTCGGGATCGAGCCGATCCGGACGATCGGTCGCGACGAGCTCAAGGCGAAGCTCGAGCGCGGCGACGCCGTCAAGCTCGTGATGGCCCTGAACCGCTGGGCATACGAGGCGAAGCACATCCCGGGCTCGCTCCACTTCGACACGCCCGACGCGCTGTACGCGGCGCTCCGCCCCGACGACGAGATCGTCGTCTACTGCTCGCAGAACGATTGCCTCTCGAGCGTCGCCGTGTACCGGGACCTCGTCGCCCGCGGCTACCGGAAGGTGCGGCGCTACTCGGGAGGGCTCATGGACTGGGAGGACGCCGGCCTCCCGCTCGAGGGCACCTTCGTCGCCCCGACGTCGTGACCGGACTGGGCTGAGTATGAGTGCGCCCGGTTCGGGTGTCGCGCCGGGGTCTGGGAAGCCGCACCCCGACCACCCGTATCGCGCGGAGATCGAGGCCGAGCGAAGGGGCTGGTACGAGCTTGCCGCTCTCGTGCGCTCCCTGTCGCCCGACGAGTGCCTGGTGCCGGGCTACTACGTCGATCCGGACTGGACCGTGCGCGACCTGGTCGCGCACATCGGCCCCTGGCTCGCCGAGGCCGAGATCCAGCTCGAGCGGCTGAACGCGGGGACCTACGAGGGTCATGACGTGGAAATCGACGCCCTCAACGCCATATTCCTCGAGGCAATGCGCGACCAGCCATGGGACGTCGCCTGGGTCCAGGCCAACGCCGGACGCACGCGGATGATCGAGGCGTGGTACGCGCTCCGCGAGCAGACCGAGGAGGCCGCGTGGTGGGTCCACAAGTCCGGCCCCGAGCACTATCTTGAGCACCTCGACCGCCTTCGGGCATGGGTCGACGAGCTGATCGGTCGGCGCTCGGCGACGACCGAGCTGGATCCGCGGGACCCCGATGGATCGGCGGCAATCGAGGATCCGGAGGTACCACGATGAACGACGAGGCGTGGCCGGCCCTGCCTTATCCGGAATGGGCGCCGACGAAGAAGACGCTCCACATGGTGGCGCAGATGGTCGGCAAGGCGCGCCTTGGCCTGGCACCCCCAGAGGCCGAGTGGCTCGGGACCTGCCTCTACCTCGATGCTCGCGGGTTCACCACGGGCGCGATGCCGTTCGGGACCGACGTCGTCAGTATCGGCATCGACGTGTACGACAACGCCATCCGGATCGACATCAGCGATGGCCGTCGCGCATCGGTCGGTCTCGGTCCGAACCGGTGCGTGGCCGACATCTGGGCGGACTTCCGGGCGGCTCTAGACGTCCTCGGGATCGACGTCCGCATCTGGGAGAAGCCGCAGGAGCTGACGGACACCACGCTGTTCTCGGAGAACCGGCACGACTGCACGGTCGTGCCCGAGCACGCGCAGCGGTTCCACCGCGTCCTGTGTGCGATCGATGGCGCCTTCGAAGAGTTCCGGTCGCCATTCTTCGGGCGCACCGGCGTCCAGTTCTGGTGGGGCGGCTTCGACTTCGCCGTGCTCCTCTTCACCGGCCGCCACCTGGAGGCGCCCGACGATCGCGGCTACATCATGCGCTACGACCTCGACGCCGAGCAGCTGAATGCCGGCTTCTGGCCGGGCGACGACAACAGTCCAGAGGCACGGTTCTGGGCCTATGTGGTGCCGCGACCGGACGGCTGCGAGGTCGCGCCGATCCGGCCCGCTCCCGCCGCCTGGGTGGAGTCGATCTCCGAATGGGTCCTGTCGTACGACCAGGTCCGGGCGAGCGATGATCCCCGCCGGGCGATCCTGGACTTCCTCAACAGCGTCTACGGCGTGGCCGTGACCAACGGCGGCTGGGACGCCGAGGCCCAGCGCTACGCGCCGCCGCGTCCCGCGCCCCGAGCCTGAGATCGAGGAAGTCCAGGCTACTGCTCGTAACCCTCGACAGTGCGTGCCATGCGCAGGGTCGCCGCGGATGGATCCGCGCCGGCGTCCCGGCGACCCTGCCGCTGGTGGAGCAGGTCGTAGCAGCGGTCCAACTCGACCTTGATGGCCGCCAGTCGATCGCGCTCGGCGTCAGACAGGCCGCTTCCGTCCCCGGCTTGCTGGTAGAGGCGTTCTTCCTCGCCCGAGAGGGCGTTGATGTGCGCGAAGATCTCGGTATCTGCCACGTCTTGACTCCCCTATATTCATGGACCGAGAACCACTGGGCCCTGGCCGGGCGCGATCTCGCCAGATGGACGTCGCCGGTGCCGCACCTCGAGGTCCGGTCAGTGCAGGCGGCGCTGCCAGTCTCGCGGCACGCGGCCTGCCGGTCCGGGCACCGGCTGCGTCAGCGGGTGGTGTTCCGGCGGAGCCAGGACAGGGCCGTCGGCGTACTCGTCGGTGGCGTAGTTCCAGAACCAGTCCTCGTCCGGCTCAAAGCTTCGGATGACGGGATGCCCGGCGTCGGCCGCGTGGCGAAGGGCGTGCTGGGACGGCGACGAGTCGCAGCAACCGACATGCCCGCAATGGGCGCAGCGCCGCAGGTGGAACCACCAGCCGCCGGCCGCCTCGCATTCCACGCAGCCGGCTCCGCTCGGCGGGATCATTGGATCGATCTCGAGTTGGCTCAGCATGGGTGTCCCCGCTGGGATCTGGATGGGTGGCCGCCTGTCCTCTCACTCTACTCGGGGCACGCCATGTTGACTTGTCCTGCAACTTCGCAGCGGACCGAATGGTGACACAGGCGCATCCCTTCTGGTCACGAAGCGGCCCAACGGCCCATTGGTGGACTGTGGCCAGGGCCGGCAGCCCGCGGAGCACGGAATCCTGAAGAAGGTCGCGCACTTTCCAACCGGCGGTGATCCACAAGAGGCCGATGCATGCTTGACAGGGATCTGGGCGCCCCAACACTCACAGGTTGGGCATGAAGAAGCGCCCCCGGACGGACTCGAACCGCCGACGCAGGCCTTAGGACGGCCTCGCTCTGTCCACTGAGCTACGGGGGCGCGGTCTCCATCGTACCGCGCCTCGATCCGGCCGCCAGCCGCGGAACCCGGACCCGCCGCTCGGCGTCACGGCGCCATGGCCGCCGCTCCTCCCTGCGGCGGCCTGTTCTCATCCCGGCCAAACCGGCCGGCGGGCACCCCTCGACTACAATCCCGACCGAGATGCTCGACCCCCTCCCCGACCTCATCCTCTACGGCCGCCCTGGTTGCGGGTTGTGCGACGAGGCGCGCGAGGTGGTGACGGCCTTGCTGGACGCGCGCGCCCGGGCCGGCCTGAAAGCCCCGGCACTCGTCGAGCGCGACATCCGGTCGGACCCCGCCTGGGAGCGCGCCTTCTTCACGACGATCCCGGTCGTCGAGCTCGACGGCCGGCGCCTCGAGCTCGCCACGAGTGTGGCGAAGATCTCGCGACTCCTCAGCGACGTCCTGGACGGCTGACGACCAACGATGGCCAGCAACGATCTGACGATCCTGGTCGCCCTGGCGGCCGGCGTGATCAGCTTCCTGTCGCCCTGTGTCCTGCCACTGGTGCCCGCCTACATCGGCCAGCTGACGGCGATCGCGGTCGCCGCGACTGCCAACGGCGTGCGACCGTCGCGCTGGACGGCGATGCGCCACGCGATCGCCTACGTGGCGGGCTTCGGGGCCGTCTTCACGCTGCTCGGAATCACCGCCACGTTCGCCGCCGGGCCACTGGTGGACTACCTGCCGACGCTCCGGATCGTCGGCGGAGCCGTCCTCGTCGTCCTCGGGCTGAACCTCGCCGGGATCCTCCGTATCCCCGCCCTCGAGCGCAACTGGCGCCCGCTGGATGCCGGTGCGGCGGGATCGCTGGCGGCCGCCACGGGAACCGTTCGATTCGGTGCCGGCGCCACGGGCCCGACGATGGGCGACCGGCTCGGCGGCCGGATCGTCAGCGCCCGAGGCGGGTGGCTCGCATCCTTCGGGCTCGGAGCGATCTTCGCGGTCGGCTGGACCCCGTGCATCGGGATCATCCTGGGCGGCATCCTGACGCTCGCGGCCACGTCCGGGACCGTCCTGCAAGGAACGCTGCTGCTCGTCGCCTACACCATCGGGCTGGGCCTGCCGTTCCTGTTGATCGCCGCGGTCTACGACCGCGCCCCGCGACTGCTGGCGCCGCTCGTCCGCCACGGTCGGGCGGTCTCGCTGGTCGGCGGCCTGCTCGTCGCGCTGATCGGCGTGGCCATGGTGTTCGACTGGCTCGCCCTCCTGCCGCGCTACTTCAACTTCAACACGGCGATCTGAGTGGCGGGCCGACCGGACTTCATCCACAGGCCCGAGCGCCACGGCGTCATCGGCCCGTTCAGCGGGCGGCAGCTGATCGCGGCGTTCGCCTCGATCGTGATCGCGGTCGTGGTCCTGATCGCGATCACGACGCCGCTCAACGGCAGCGGCGGCGGACCGGGGACCGTCGACCCTCGCGCCACCTCGTACCTCATCGCATCGCCCCCGCCGGACGGGCTGCGGGTCGGGGCGACCGCCCCGGAGCTCGCCGTCACCCTCCCCGACGGGTCGGCCTACCAGCTGGCGGATCTCCAGGGCAACCCGATCCGCCTGGACGGCCTGCGCGGGAAGGCGGTCTGGATCAACTTCTGGACGACCTGGTGTCCGCCGTGCCAGTCGGAGGTCCCGATCCTGCGCGAGCTCTCGGAGCGGTATCGCGATCGAGGCCTGTCCCTCATCGCCATCAGCGTCCAGGAGACCTCACCCGCCGACGTCCAGGCCTACGCCGATCGCTACGAGCTCGGCTACACGATCGGCTTCGACGGGTCGGGCACGATCTTCCACGAGTACAAGGCGTACGGCCTGCCGACCCAGATCTTCATCGATCCGAACGGTGTCATCCAGTCGATCGTCGGCGCGCCGCTCGACGAGGCTGGCGCGATCACCCACATCGAGGCGATCCTGCCGGCCGTCGCGCCGAGCACCAGCCCGGCACGAGGTGCGAGCGCCGCGCCCTGACCGTCGGGCTCGTGGTGCCCCGGAGCTGCGATTCCCGACAAATGCTCCTCAGGCGGGCACTCGTCAGCCGGGCTACCTCTCGAGGGGCAGCGTGCGGATCGCTCCGAGCGTGGGATCGAGTGTTCACGGGTCGTTCATCTGGACAACGGGCCGCCAGGCGGACATCTGACACGAATCTCCTGACGAATGCCCGTCTGGGGGTCATCTGTCAGTTTCCTGGGCTGCGGTGGTCGTCGGTCGAGGCGGTAGTCGTCAGTCCGGCTCGTAGCGGAAGCGGTCGCGGTCGCGCACCAGGCGCCCGATCGGGTGCGCCTTCTCGTGCGACAGGACCACGGTCCATCCCTCGTCGGCGGCCTGCGCGAAGAGCTCGGCCTTCCGGACGACGGAATCGAGTGGGAAGTCGTCGAACGCGGTCACCCAGCGAGGATTGGCGGCCCACGGTCGCATCAGCAGGTCGCCGAAGAAGGCAAGCGTTCGCCCGTGTCGTCCCCCACCCCGCACCACCACGGCCTGGTGACCCGTCGAGTGGCCACCGGTCGGCACGACGCTGACGCCGGGCATGACCTCGCGTTCGCCGTCCGCCCATCCCTGCCTGCCCCAGCTCTCGACGAGCCGCAGCTCGGGTTGCACGTACGACGCCACGAGCCGTGGGTTGTCACCGAGCGCGACCTCCCACTCGGCCCGCTGGGCGACGATCCTCGCGTGCGGAAAGGCGCGCGATCCGTCGGCTCGAAGCAGGCCGCCGGCATGATCGAAATGGAGGTGGCTCATCGCCACGACGTCGACCGTCTCGGGCAGGAACCCGGCGGTTTCGAGGGCGGCCGCGATCCAGGGGCCCTCATACGTCCGCATCGTGCGGGTCTTCTCGTCTACGCGCTCCCCGATCCCCGTCTCCACCAGCACCCGCCCGGACGGTGTCTCGATCAGCAGGCAGTTGAGCGCCTGGAGCAGGCGACGCGCCTCGTCCGTCTCGTCGCCGACGAGGCCGCCCCACAGCACCCAGGGCACGGGTCCGAAGAGCGCGCCCGCATCGGACCGGAACGTCCCGGCCTGGACGAGCGCGACCCGGACGCTTCCGCCGAGGTCGCGCGACCAGTCGACCGCGTCGTTGATGGCCATCGGACTAGGAGGGCTGCTTCGGGTCCCCGGTCCGCTGGCCGCCCTGGAAGTCGCGGTGGAAGGCGGAGGCGGTCGGCTCGGATTGGCCCTGGTACTTCGATCCCAGCTCGGGCGAGCCGTACGGCCGGTCGACCTCGCTGGACATCCTGAAGAAGCTGATCTGGCCGATCCGCATCCCGGAGTAGAGGGCGATCGGCAGGTTCGCCACGTTCGAGAGCTCGAGGGTCAGGTTGCCCTTCCAGCCCGGGTCGACGTAGCCGGCCGTGGAGTGGATCAGCAGCCCGAGCCGCCCGAGGGACGACTTCCCTTCGAGCCTGGCGACCAGGTCGTTGGGCAGCTCGACCCACTCGTGGGTCTGGCCGAGGACGAACTCGCCCGGGTGGAGGATGAACGGCTCGTCGTCGGCGATCGTTAGCAGCTCGGTCAGGTCAGGCTGTGGAGCACGCACGTCGATGAACGCGTAGCGGTTGGTCCTGAAGACCCGGAAGCTCCGGTCCAGGTGCAGGTCGACCGATGACGGCTGGAGGTCGTTCGCGTCGTAGGGCTCGATCTTGACCGTGCCCTCCTGGAGGGCGGCCCGGATGTCGCGATCGGACAG
>JBGPIH010000101.1:0-11756 GCA_041484785.1 Candidatus Limnocylindria bacterium | reverse complement strand
TACCCGCTTGATGCCCCCGACGATTCGAGACATCCGCGAGGTCGTCCGGGAGGAGCCGGTGATGCGCGCCCAGATCCTGACGTGCCTGCGCGACGGGCCCCTGACCGTTCCCGAGATCGCCGTGGCGATCGGCGCCCCGACCCACGAGGTCGTGATCTGGGTGATGGGCATGCGCCGCTACGGCTGGCTGGCCGAGATCAAGGGCGCAACGGTGGACGGCTACTTCCAGTACGAGCGGACGGGGCGGGTGGCCTGATGACCGGCGCGATCACGACCGTCGATCTCGGTCTCTACCCGGAGCTCCAGCGCTACGGCGCCCGGGACATCAGCGCCTGCTTCAGCTGCGGGACCTGCACCGCGTCCTGCCCGCTGTCGCAGACCGACGCGACGTTCCCGCGGCGGATCATCCGCTACGCCCAGGTCGGGATGAAGGACGCGCTGCTCACCAGCAAGGAGTTGTGGAGCTGCTACCAGTGCGCAGAGTGCGCCGAGACCTGCCCGACCCAGGCGGACCCGAGCGAGTTCATGGCGGCCGCCCGGCGGTACGCGATCGCCAGCTACGACCGGACGCGGATCGCTCGCACGATGTACACGCGGCCAATCCTTGGAACGGCGTTCGCCGTCCTCCTGGCGGCGTTCTTCGCGCTGTTCATGTACTCCGCCCACGGGCCGCAGAGCGGTGCGTCCCTGGCGCTGTTCGACTTCGTCCCCGAGCAGCTGATCCACAACCTGGGCATCGTGGTCATGATCCTCGTCGCGCTCGCGGGGATCGGCGGGGTCGCCAGCATGGCGCGCGGGATCGCGCGCCGCGAGGGCGTCGGCCTTGGCACCCTGTTCGGGAGCCGAGCGGCGGTCGCCCGGTCCGTGCACGCCGCCTGGGCCGCGATCGCGCGCGAGTCGCTCGGCCAGGCTCGATTCCGGAAGGAATGCGAAGCGGATGCCGTGCCGGTTGCCTGGTACCGCCGCCGCTGGCTGCTGCACGCGGTCACGGTCTGGGGCTTCCTGGGTCTCCTCTCCGCGACGGTGCTCGACTATGGCCTCGCCTTGATCGGCTGGAAGGCGACCGGCACACCGGTGCCGATCTGGTATCCCGTCCGCCTCCTCGGGACCGTGGCCGGCCTGATGCTGGTCTACGGCACGACCTCGCTGATCGTCGAGCGGTACCGCGCCACCAACCGGTCGGTCAGGCGTTCGACGACTGCGGACTGGATGCTTCTCGGGCTGCTCTGGGTCACCGGCGTGACCGGGTTCATCCTGGAGCTCGCGCTGTACCTGCCCGACGCACCGTGGTGGGGCTACTGGGTCTTCCTGGTCCACGTGGCCGTCGCGATGGAACTCGTGCTCCTCGCTCCGTTCATGAAACTCGCGCACGCCGTCTATCGACCCGTCGCGCTGTTCTTCGTCGCGTTTGCGGCGTCGTCCGCGGAGGGTGACGGATAAGTGCACCGACTCGCCTTCACACCGGGCGTCCCGCCCGACCATCGGGACACGTTCAGCCGACCGCGTGTGCCGGCACATCGCCGAGGAGGCCAGACATGACCGAGACGCTGCCGCGAGTGGCCCACGAGCACCATGAGCGGCTCCTGCACGACGTCAATCGAATGCCCGAAACGGGTGACCTGCTCCTGACCGCCGATGCCGGCGCCGTCCGACGAGCAGCGCTCGAGACCAGCGAGTTCCTGACCGGGACGCTCGTCCCGCACGTCGACGCCGCCGAGCGGACGCTCTATCCGGAGCTCGAGCGGATGCTTCAGAACCGGCACTCGATGACGCCCATGCGACGCGAGCACGACGAGCTGCGCCGGCTCGTGGGCGACTTCGCGCGGCTGACCCAGCTGCTCGATCCCGCGTCGATTTCGGTCGGCCGGCGACTTGCGCTCCGGCGCGTCCTGTTCCAGCTCTACGCACTGCTGAAGATCCACCTCGCCGAGGAGGAGGCCTACCTTCGCGTCGTCGACAACGGCGTATCGACCGATGTTGCCGATCTGATGGCGGCGGCGTTGGATCATCCCGGGTTCAAGTCCGCCTGAATTCACGAGGCGCCGGCCACCGACTGCGCGCGGAGCCTCTATGCTCCGGGGGCATATGAATGCGCGGGCCTCTCAGCAGCCACCCGATCCGGGCGCGGCGCACGCCGCCCCGGATCCGTTGATCGCCATCGCCTCGGGCCGCGACGCTGCCGGCATTCCCGTCCACCGGGGATGGGCCCCGATCGGCAGCCACCACCGCTGGATGGAGCCATTCGTCATGGTCCTGCTGTCCGTGGGGCCATCTCACGGCTACGCGATCGTCGGCGAGCTGGCCGAGCTTGGCATCACCAACGGCTCGGTCGACATCGGCCAGGTCTACCGGACGCTTCGCGACCTCGAGCAGGCGGGCCAGGTCCGATCCGCCTGGTCCACGAGCGGATCCGGGCCGGCGCGGCGCGACTACGAGCTGACTGCCGCCGGCTACGCGGCCCTGGACGAGTGGGCCGCTGTCATCAAGGAGCGCGCCCGCCTGATCGGTGAGTTCGACGCTCGATATCTCGAGTCGCTCAGCACCCGGCGATCCACCTGAGGGTCGCGCTCAGAGCGGCTCGGCCATTGCATGGTCGATCCCCCGGGCGAGCGTGTCCTTCTCCTCGTCGCTCAGGTTCTGGTCGAGCACGGCCAGGTAGAGCTCCTCTTCGGCGAGGTGGACCTTGAGGATCGAGTGGAGCCGGTAGAGGGCCCGCCTGAGCGCGAGGCCCTCGACGCTATCCCAGCTGCACCCTTCGGCGTGGCGTCGATAGCGCCCCAGCTCTTCGATCAGCTGGCGCATCACGACGTGTTCCTGGCGCATGGGGGCCATCGAGTGGCGATGGCCCATCAACTGCTCGAGCTGGCCGTACAGGGTGCGCTCGATCGCGTCGATGTGGGGCACGAGCTGGCCGAGGATGAAGGCGTATTCCTCGTCGAAGGCGTCGTGGATCGCCGAGCAGTCCACCCGACCGATCATCTCCGCGAGGTCGAGCAGACGATCGACGTGAGGCATGAGCTTGGCGTGGTGGTCCTGGGTGGTCGCTCGTAACGACAGCATCGCGTCCTCGTATCGCTGGTCTCAGTCCGTGGGCTCTGTGCCGAGCATGCCACGTCTGGGCCCTGGCGTTGGCGAGCCATTGGTCCGAGGTCCTCAATGCTCGACGCTTCCTCGTTGGGCGCCATGCAGAATCGGCGGCACGGAGGTGTGCGGGTGTCCCAACGGCGCACGGTCAATGACCTTCTCGACGCGGCTCGAGCGCAGATCGACCGGCTCGAGCCAATGGCCGCTCGCGCCGCCGCCGAACGCGGCGCAATCGTGGTCGATACCCGTTGCGCTGAGCAGCGCCGTGAGACCGGCGTGATCCCGGGCTCGATCCACGTGCCGCTGTTCGAAGCCTGGCAGGCCGCCGGCCTGCCGATCGAGGCCGCGCCGGAATGACCGTGGCGCCCCCCACCCCGCGTTGATCGGGGATCGCGGTACGATTGCCGGGATCCCCGGCGCAACGAGAAGGCTTTGAGATGACCCGTCCAGAGATCGATCCCGATGTGCCGCCGAGCGGAACCGGCTGCGTGGAATGCCTCGCCACGGACGGCTGGTGGTTCCATCTGCGCCGCTGCGCGCACTGCGGTCACGTGGGTTGCTGCGACTCGTCGCCCTCCCAGCACGCGAGTCACCATGCCGCCGGCGCTCAGCACCCGGTCGTCCAGAGCTACGAGCCCGACGAGGACTGGTTCTGGGACTACGCGAGGGAGGACTTCCTCGACGGCCCTGTCCTCGCCCCGCCGCATCACCGCCCGCTCGACCAGCCGGTGCCGGGACCAGCGGGCCGCGTGCCGCGAGACTGGGAGCGACAGTTGCACTGAGGTCATGGCATGGGAGCGATTGACGGCTTCGTGGCAACGCCCTGACCACACGCTCGATTCGCTCTCGCCGCAGGCCCAACGCGCGACGCAGCGCGCTCACGACCTCCCACATGGTGCCTGACATGGAGCAACGACTGCCCTCGCGGGATCCATGAAGACCAGCCGTCTCGGCGCCGGAGCCGACGCCTTCTCGGCGATCCTTGCGAACCGTCAGCTGCGCCGGATCGAGGCCGCGTTCTTCGGGTTCAACCTCACCGAGTACGGGACATGGGTCGCGATCCTCGTCTATGCCAACGGCGCAACCGGGTCGGCGTCGGTCGGGCTCGTCGCCCTGGTCCAGTTGATCCCGGCCGCGCTGTATGCCCCCATCGCCGCCAGCCTGGGCGATCGATACCCCAGGACCCGGGTGCTCCTCGGCGGGTACGCGCTCATCGCGGCTTCGTCGCTCACGGTCGCCGCGGCGATGCTGGGCGGGGCACCGCCCCTGCTGGTCTATGCCTGCGCCATCGTCGCGGCGGCGTTCATGACGATGCCCCGGCCGGTCCAGGCCGCCATCACTCCGGCGTACGCGGAGACGCTGGAGCAACTCACGGCAGCGAACGGGATCAACAGCATCTTCGAGGGTCTCGGGGTGCTCGTCGGCCCGCTCGGGGCGGGGATCCTCATGGCGGCGGGGTCGCCCGCCCTGGTGTTCCTCGGCGGTGGCATCGTGTCCGGCGGATCCGCGCTACTCGTCGCGAACCTCGGGACCCGACGTTCCGAGGCCCGAGGCGACGCCACCGACGCTCAAACGCCGACGCCATCCGCTGAATCGGCTCGCGGACTCGCCGCGCCATCGATGCTCGACGGCGTTCGGGCCATCGCCCGCGACGGGAGCCAGGTGCTCGTCCTCGTCGTGCTCGCTGCCCGCTTCGTCATCGTCGGCGCGCTGGACGTCCTGCTCGTCCTGGTGGCCGCCGAGGCGCTCGGCATCGCCGGGGCCGGCGCCGGCTTTCTCGTGGCGGCTCTCGGCTTCGGCGGTTTCCTCGGGGGAGCGCTCACCGTCGTCCTGGTCGGGCGCCGCCGGCTTGCGGTGTGGATCCTCGCCGGGGCCATCGCCACGGGCGCGGCGTTGGCGGTCGTGGCGCTGGTCCCCGTCGTGACGGTGACGCTCGCGGTCCTCGTCGCCGCCGGAATCGGCCTGGCCTGCCTGGACGTCGCGGGGCGCACGTTGCTCCAACGGATCGGCCAGCGCGAGGTCCTGGCCGAGGTATTCGGCCTGGTCGAGGGATTCGCGATGCTCGGGCTCGCCGCCGGATCGGTCGGGGCTTCGATCCTCTACGCGTCGGCCGGGCTCACCGCGGCCCTCGCGGCGACGGCCGTGTTCCTGCCCGCGATCGCCGCCGGTGCGTGGATCCGGCTGAGCCCCGCCGAGGGAAGGCTCGAGCTGCCGATGGAGCAGATCGCCCTCCTCCGGCACCTGCCGATCTTCGCGCTCATCCCGGTTCCGTCACTCGAAGCTGCGGCACGCCGGCTGGTTCACGTCGTGGTTCCTGCCAATGCGGTCGTGTTCGGCGAGGGTGATCCGGGCGATCGGTTCTATGTCGTGGCCAGCGGCTCCGTGGACATCAGCCAGCACGGGGCCTTGGTGCGGACCCTGGGGCCCGGGGCTTCCTTCGGCGAAATCGCCCTGCTCCGGAGCGTCGCGCGCACGGCCACGGCAACGGCTGCGACGGACGTCGAACTTTGGGGGCTCGATCGGGACGAGTTCCTGCTTGCCATCACCGGCTCGCCGCAGGCGGTCGCCGACGCCCAGGCACGCACGGACGCCATCCTGGCCGGCGACCGCGCGCGGGCGTAGGCGCCTTCCGGTGGGCCATCCACCTCACCAATGGCCCGGCACATTCGGGACCTGCGGCCCTCCACCGCCCGCTGCCCGGACGGTCAACCTCCTCGTATCGGAAGGACCACCATGGCAGACCTGTCGACCGTCTTCACGGGCATCAAGTTCGAGAATCCGTTCCTGCTGGCGTCCGCGCCGCCGACCGAGTCGGATGGCAACATCAGGCGCGCCTTCGATGCCGGCTGGGGCGGTGTCGTCACCAAGACGATCGGGCTGCACCCCGTCGCCAACGTCGCAGGCCCACGGACCGCCTTCTTCCGCGTCGACAACGGCGGGACCCGGCTGTCGATGCGCAAGCGCCCGGACTCGACGCTCATGGCGTCATGGAACTGGGAGCTGGTCTCGGACAAGCCGCTCGACTGGTGGGTTCCCCGCCTCTCCGCCATCAAGCGGGAATACCCGGGCAAGGTGCTGGTCGCCTCGATCATGGCCGGCTCAGGCAACGACAAGGAGCTGCGGCACTGGCAGACCCTGACCGAGGCGGTCCAGGACGCGGGGGTCGATGCCGTCGAGCTGAACTTCTCATGCCCGCACATGGATCGTGTCGACATGGGCGCGAACGTCGGCAAGGACCCGGTGCTCTGCTCCGTCTCAACGCAGGCGGTCAAGGCGGTGGCGCGGGTCCCCGTCTGGGTGAAGCTGACCCCGGCGACCGCGGACATCGTCGAGGAGGCCGAGGCGACGTTCCGCGGCGGGGCCGACGCGATCTCGTCCTCGAACACCTTCCCGTCCCTGCCGCTCATCGATCCCGTCACGCTGGAATTCGAGATCAACGTCGACGGCTACGTCTCGCACGGCGGGCTGGGCGGTCCCGCGATCCTGCCCCAGTCGCTGGCCAACATGGCGAAGATGACGCAGGCGTTCCCCGATCTCGAGTTCTCGGGCATCGGTGGGATCTCGGGCTTTGACCAGGCGCTCAGCTACTTCCTCCTGGGCTGCGGCACCGTGCAGGTCGCCACGGCCGCCATGCTCGACCACGCCATCGGGCCGAACGTGATCGCGGCGCTCAGGTCGGGGATGACCGAGTTCCTCGATCGAGGCGCGGAGCGGGGCTGGACCTCGCTCGCCGACTTCCGCGGCCTGCGCCGCGATCGCGTGGTCCAGCACGCGCAGATCGGGCGGCCGGACACGGCCGGCTACCACGGTGGGTACGAAGAGGCCGAACCTCAGGCCGGAAAGCCAGTCACCGGCGAGCCTGTCGGTCGCTAGGGGCCCGGGGCCGTCGTCAATCGCGGCACGGTTCGCTTGGTGTCGGCCCGAGTGTCGGGAGCACGCGGGGACTGTTCGCTCCAGCTCCGATCCAAGGGTGGATGATAGGAAGCGTGGATCTCCCGTCGGGTGGAACGATCAGCTTCCTGTTCACGGACATCGAGGGCAGCACGCGCCTCTGGGAGCAGTTCCCGGACGGGATGAAGGAGGCCCTCGAGCGTCACGACGCGATCCTTCGAACGGCCATCGAACACTCGGGCGGGCACGTGGTCAAGACCACGGGCGACGGGATGATGGCGGTGTTCGAACGCGCGACCGACGCCGCTGCCGCCAGCCTGGTGGCCCAGCGCGACCTGTCCAGGGAGACGTGGGCCGTAACCGGTCCCCTGCGCGCGCGGATGGGCGTCCACACAGGCCAGGCCGAACAGCGTGCGGGCGACTTCTTCGGCCCGGCGGTCAACCGGACCGCCCGGATCATGGCCGCGGGCCACGGGGGCCAGGTCCTCCTGTCCGCGACCGCGGGAGCGCTCGTCGGGGAGCGGCTGCCGGCGGACGCCAGCCTGCTCGACCTCGGCGAGCATCGCCTGAAGGACCTGGGTCGCCTCGAGCACGTCTTCCAGCTCGTCCACCCCGACCTGGTAGCGAGCTTCCCGCCCCTGGCCACCGTGCGTCCGGCCGGAGCCAGCCTGCCGGCCAGGGTCGCCGAGCTGGTCGGGCGCCAATCCGAGCTCGAGCAGATCAAGGCTCGTCTCGAGGATCGGTCGGTTCGCCTGTTGACCCTGACCGGGCCCGGGGGGACGGGCAAGACCACCCTGGCGATCCGGGTGGCCGAGGATCTCTCGCCGGGCTTCCGCGATGGCGTGGCCTTTGTCGACCTGTCGGGCGCCCGCGAGACCGCCGCCGTGCTCGTCGCCCTGGCGCGCGCCGTCGGGCTCGAAGAGGTGATCGACCGCCCATTGCAGGCAGCGCTCACCGATCGGCTGCGGGATCGGCGAATGCTGCTCGTGCTCGACAACTTCGAGCAGGTGACCGAGGCCGCCGGCGCGGTGGCTCAGTTGCTGCGCGACTGCACGGGGCTGGTCGTCCTGGTCACCAGCCGCGAGGCACTGCACGTCCGGGCCGAGCACGTCCACCCGGTCCCGCCGCTCGCTCTGCCACCGGCCGGCCCCGCTCACGCCTCGGCACTCCAGGTCGGGGGTTACGAAGCCGTCCAGCTTTTCGTCGACCGGGCCCGCGTGGTCCGCCCCGACTTCCGGCTGACCGACGACAACGCCCCGGCCGTCGCCGAGATCTGCCGCCGGCTGGACGGCCTGCCGCTCGCGATCGAGCTTGCGGCGGCTCGCCTGCGACTCTTCTCACCCGACGTGCTTCGGGACCGCCTCGGAGACCGACTCGGGCTCCTGCACAGTGGGCCACGTGACCTTCCCGAGCGACAGCAGACGCTTCGGGCAACGATGGATTGGAGCTATGAGCTCCTCGAGCCGGGCGAGCGACGGCTGTTCGAGTTCCTGGCGGTGTTCGCGGACGCGGAGATCGGCGCGGTGGAGGCGGTCGCCTCCGCGGTCGGGGCCGTGGACGGCGTCGACCTCGACGTGTTCGATGGGCTCACCGGTCTCGTCGAGAAGAGCCTGGTCCGCCAGGTCGACGTGCCGGGGAGCGAGCCTCGGGTGACGATGCTCGAGACGATCCGGGCATTCGCGGCCGACCGGCTCGACCAGCGACCCGACTTCAGCGCTGCCGCCCGCCAGGCCCATGCCCGCCACTTCGCGGACGTCGCACGTCGCCTGCGTGGAGGCCTCACGGGCACCCAGCGCGAAACGGCGCTCGCGGCGATGACCGCCGACATCGCCAACCTCCGGATCGCCTGGGGCTACTGGGTGGCCGCGGGCGACCTCGAGCAGCTCGACAAGCTGGCCGATAGCCTGCTGATCCTCAACGACGCCCGCGGCTGGTATCTCGACACGGTCGGCCTGACCACGGACATGCTCGCTGTCCTCGGGACCAGCACACCCACCCCGCACCGGGTCGGCCAGGAGATCTCCTTGCGAACGAGCCTCGCGCGGGCCCTCATGGCGACCCGCGGATTCACCCCGGAAGTCGAGGACGCGTTCGCGAGTGCCGTGGAACTCTTCGAGCGCGGCGGCGATGCACGCCAGCAGTACTCGGTGCTTCGGGGCCTCGCCAGCCTCTACCAGTTCCGGGCGCAGTTCGACGAGGCGGAACAGCTCGGGCGAGAGATCCTGGTCCTCGGCGAACGCGAGCACGACCCAAGGATGCTGATCAACGGGCATCTCGTGCTCGGCTCGACCATGGTGTTCATCAACGACCTGCAGGGCGGACTCGACCACCTTGACCAGGCGATCTCCCTGTTCGAAGCCGGCCCGGCGCATGCGCGGACCGGGGGGGTCGGGAACGACCCGCGGGTCGCCTGTTTCACCACGTCCGGCTTCACCCTGTGGCTGCTGGGCTATCCGGATCGGGCGGTCGAGCGGATGAACGCGGCGCTGGCCCTCGCGGCCGAGCTGCAGCACCCGTTCACCGCTGCCTACGCCCGCTTCCATTCCGGCCTGCTTCACCTCTGGCGTCGCGAGCCGGACGTGGTGCTCGACCGGGCCGTCGGGCTGCTGGAGATCGCCGACGAGCACGACTTCCGGATCTGGACCGCCGCCGGAAGCTGCCTCCTGGGAGCGGCGCAGGTCGGGCTCGGGCGCTTCGAGGAGGGCCTGGCCAGTATTCGCGAGGGGACGGACCTGTACCAGGGGCTCCGGTCCCCGCCGGTGTTCTGGCCGATGCTGCTCTTCCTCGACGCGGGCGCGAGCCACCAGGCGGGCCATTCCGATGCGGGTCTCCGACCGATTGACGCGGCCATCGAGATCATGAGCCAGGGCCCGGGCACGACCGTGCTTCCGGAGCTCCATCTCCTGAAGGGTGACCTGCTCGAGACGCTTGGGGCCGGGGACGGGAGCGGCCGTGCACAGGCCGAACCCTGGTATCGGCTGGCGTTTGACCGTGCCGGCCAGCTGGACGCCCGGATGACGCAATTGCGGGCGGCCACCAGGCTGGGCCGTCTGTGGCAGGCCGACGGCAAGCCTGACGCCGCCGCCAACATGCTCGGCCGGGTCCATGCAACGTTCACCGAGGGATTCGCGACCGCCGATCTGCTCGAGGCACGGGCGCTCCTTGACTCCGTCACGCCGACGGGGCGACCGTCATGACCTCCGCGGGACCCGTCAGTCGGCGCACGGACCTGCCGACGGGAGTCGTCACCTTCCTGTTCAGCGACGTCGAGGGTTCGACGCGTCTGCTGCAGGCGCTGGGCGATCGCTTCCCGGCGCTCCTCGAGCAGCAGGCGAGGTTGATGCGGGCCGCGATCGCCGGCGGCGACGGGATCGAGGTCGGCACCGAGGGTGACTCGTTCTTCGCCGTGTTCCCTGCGCCCGCCGGAGCGATAAGGGCGGCCATCGCCGCGCAGCGTGGACTCGCCGACGCCGCCTGGCCGGACGGCGTGTCCGTGAAGGTCAGGATCGGGATCCACACCGGCGAAGGGCGACACGGCGGGGACAACTACGTCGGCCTCGACGTCCACCGGGCGGCGCGGATTGCGGCAGCCGCGCACGGCGGCCAGGTGCTGATCTCGGATGAGACGAAGGTGCTCACGGAGCGAGCGCTGTCCGAGAACGTCGGGCTGAAGGATCTCGGCGAGCACCGGCTGAAGGACCTCGACCGGCCGGAGCACATCTACCAGCTGATCATCGAGGGATTGCCAGGCGACTTCCCGCCGCTCCGCTCGCTCGACGCCGTTCGCGGCAACATCCGCGTGCCCCTGACCAGCTTCGTCGGGCGCGAGCGACAGATCGCCGAGCTCCAGGCGCTCCTGCTCGACCACCGGCTGGTGACCCTGACCGGGCCCGGCGGTACGGGCAAGACGCGCCTGGCCATCGGGCTGGCGCAGTCGCTGCAGTCCGAGTTTCCGGCCGGTGCGTTCTTCGTCGCCCTCGACACGGCGCGCGAAGCGGGGCTCGTGCCCTCGCTCATCGCCCAGGCGCTGGGCCTGGTCGAGACAAAGGAGCTCTCGCCGCTCGAAGCCGTCACCGAGCACCTTCGCAAGCGGCGGCTGCTCCTCGTCCTCGACAACTTCGAGCAGGTCAGGGATGCGGGGCCGATCGTCTCGGGCCTGCTGGAGGCCGCGCCAGACGTCAGCATCCTGGTCACGAGCCGGAGTCCGCTCCGCCAGTACGGCGAACAGCAGTACCCGGTATCGCCACTCGGCGTACCGGATCTCGCCCATCTTCCACCGCTGGCCGAGCTGCGCGAGTACGAGGCCGTGCGCCTCTTCGTGGATCGCGCCCGCATCGCCAAGCCGGACTTCGAGGTTACCGAGGCGAACGCGCCCACGATCGCCGCGATCACGGCGCGCCTCGATGGGCTGCCCCTCGCCATCGAGCTGGCGGCCGCGCGGACGAAGCTGCTGCCGCCGCAGGCCCTGCTGACCCGGCTCGAACACCGACTCGCGACGCTCTCGGCTGGTCTCGAGAGCCTCTCCGCCCGACAGCGAACGCTGCGTGGCGCGATCGAATGGAGTCATGAGGGCCTCGCCGCGACGGAACGAGTGCTGTTCCGGCGGCTCTCCGTGTTCGCGGGTGGCTGCGGGATCGAGGCGGCCGAGTCGGTCTGCAACCCGGACGTCATGGCGGGCGACGATCTCCTCGACACGCTCTCGGGGCTCGTCGACGACAGCCTGCTGCTGCAGGAAGAAGGCATCGATGGGGAGCCGCGCTTCCGGCTCCTGGAGACGATCC
>JBGPIH010000100.1:0-11821 GCA_041484785.1 Candidatus Limnocylindria bacterium | reverse complement strand
TCCAGCCGCGACCACGTTGAGCGTGCCCGTCATCCAGGGATGGACGCGGCAGTGGAAGCTGTACGTGCCGGGAGGCGCCGTGACCGTCACCACGAGGGGTACGGGCGGACCGGCAACCGGCGCGCCCATGCTGACGACGCCGGTGCCATCGAAGGTGCACGGCGCGTCGGCGGTGCCACAACCCTGGGCCGGGACCGGCAGGACGGCGGCGATATTCTCGATTCCCTTGATCGTGCCGTTTGGATTGAGTGCCGTGTCATCGATGTCGGCAGCAGCGATCCCGTTGACATCGTTGTCCGCCGCCACGGACCAGTTGGCCGGCAGAAGCGTCGCGGTGTGGAAGCCCTCGATGGTGAACTGGAAGGTTCCGCCGGTCGCGATCGTCGCGGTCCGCGGAAAGAAGTCATTGAATTCCCAAGTATGGCCGGCGGGGACGGCGGACGCTCGATCTGCGGTGATGGTGAACTGTGGCGTGACCGGTGCCGCACTGACGGCGCTGCTCGACGCCACGAGCAGACCACCGATCAATGCCAGTGCTGCGGTCAGCGATGTCCCACGTTTGAGCAACGAAACCCTCCTTCGGCCTCCAAGGCCGTTCTCTCGTGACGGGTCGGCCTCGCCAGTGGCGCGTCCGGTCGTGGCGACCTCGATCGTCCGACCGCCCCTTCCCTCCCGTCGATCGGCGCACTATGGGGCAACGCTCCCTCGAATCGCAATGCGTTTGTTCTTGAAGTCCGGCGGCCGCAACGGGACTTCGCCGGGCTCAGGTCATTCGGTGCTCCGGCCGGCCGGCCGCAGGGCATAGACCCGGCCCTGCTTCCGCTCGAGATCCTCGAGCTCGGTGGTCGTGCGGACCTCGTATGTGGCTAGCTCGACGAGCTCGTCGGTCGGCAGGTAGCGGCGGCCCGGATCGCCCACCAGGACGTCGATCCCGCGGGCGCGCGCCCGGTGCAGCCACGGCAGGACGCGCTCGGCGAGTCGCGCGTCGTACCAGCAGTCGCCGGCCAGGATGATGTCGACCTCGGGCGCCTCATCATCGAGCACGTCACGGCGGACGACCGTCACCCGGCGGCTGTTGGCGCGCGCGTTGAGCTCGATCGCGGCGGCCGCGAAGGCATCGATGTCCGCGCCGGTCACGACCGCCGCGCCGGCGTGCATGGCGGCGATCGCGACCAGCCCGGAGCCGGATGCCAGGTCGAACACCCGTCGGCCGGCCACGACCTCGGGGTGATCTCGCAGGTACCGCCCGATCCCGAGCCCTCCCGCCCACGCGAACGCCCAGTACGGCAGGGCGGCGTCCGGGTCGTCCGTCTCGATCTGGACGGCGTGCCACAGCGGCAACACCTCGTCGGCCAGGTGGAGGCGGATCTCCTCCAGCCCGGGCACCGGTCGGACGCGCGTGTGGCGAAGAACGAAGGCGCGGGACGAGGCAGTCACGCGCCGGACTCTAGGCCCCTCGCTCGAAGAATGAAGAGTCGCAGGCCGGCCCATTAGCTCGAAGCTTCATCTCAGGCGACACGTCTGAGCCGTGGACCAGGCGTCCGCCGTCCCGCTGGAGGGGCTCGACTCGAGGATCAGCCGACCTTGGCGGCCGCCGACCTGACCACAAGGATCGGGCACGGCGCCCGTCGGACCACCTGGTCGGACACGCTGCCGATGAGCGCGCGCCCGAGCGTGCCACGGCCGTGGCTGCCGACGATGATCATGTCCGCGCTCTCCGATTGCGCCGCCTCGACGATCGAGTCGGCCGGATCGCCCTCCCAGATGAGGAAGCTCGTCGGTACCTGCTCCCGACGACCGCGCAGGACCAGCCCAGCCGCTGCTGTTTCGAGCCGCTCGCGCTCCTGATCGATCCGGCTCCGGAAGCGCCCGCCGGGCAACTGCAGCGTCCGAAGATCGATCACGCTGACCGCGAGGAGGCTCGCCCCGAGTGCGGCGGACAGCCGGAAGGCCTCATCCGTGGCGGCCGCGGACGCCGGACCGAGGTCGGTCGCGAGGAGGATCTGGCGGATCGCTGGGCGAGCGCCAGCGGCCGGCTTGACCATCGGCAGCACCGCCACGTCAGGCCCCGCGAAGAGTGCGGCGACCGAGCTTGGGGTGCTCGGTCGCCCACTCGTGCCCGTAGGATGCGTTGCCATGGGCGAATGTTGGCGACGGCGACCAGCCCGGGCAGCCGCCAAATGGCCCGATTTCGGCAGGCCGCCCGGCCTGCCCGTCGCCGGCTCGCACGCGGTAGCCTGTGAGGCGTGACCGATCGCCCCAACCGGAGCATGACCCGCGACCCCGCGATGGCCGGCGTGAGTTTCCCCGTGGCGAGCCTGCTCGAGTCCCTCGACGCCGTGCTTCGCGACCCGGATCGGGCTCGTGGTCGACGCGTCGAAGCGGCCTTGCGCTCGTTGCTCGAGTCCGTCAGCGCGGATGGTGCCTTCCTCGAGATCGACGCGCCCCCGCTGCCGGGCGTCGAGGTCGGGGCGGGCAGCCTCGCCGATCGCGCTGCCGTCGACGACCGCCCGAGCGTGGTTCGCAGGGACCTCACCGCCGCCGCTGGCCAGCCCCTCGGCGCCCTCTGGCTCGATGGACCAGCGGCGTCGGGCGAGGCGGTCGCCCGCCTGATCGGGCTCGCGCTCGATGCCGCCTGGTCGCGGGTCAGGGTGACCCAGGCAATTGATCGACTTGACGCCCTCGACGCCGCGACGCGCGCGATCGCCAGCGTCCTCGAGGTCGACGCGGTCCTGCAAATGATCGTCGACCGCGTCCAGGAGCTTGTCGGGTCGCGCTACGCCGCCCTGGGCATCGTCGACTCGGCCGGCGTCATCGAGCGGTTCGTCACCGTCGGCATCGATCGCGAGGATCGCGATCGGATCGGCGATCCGCCGCGCGGCCACGGCCTCCTCGGCCTGATCATTCGCGAGGGTCGGGCATTCCGCATTCCCGAGATCTCCGCCCATCCGGACAGCTCGGGCTTCCCGGCGCACCACCCGCCGATGCATTCGTTCCTGGGCGTGCCGATCGTGGTCAAGGGGGCTTCGATCGGGAACCTCTACCTGACCGACAAGATCGGAGCGAACGAGTTCTCCGAGGACGACCAGGCAATCGTCGAGATGTTCGCGCTCCACGCCGGGATCGCCATCGAGAACGCCCGGCTGCATGGGCAGGTCCAGCGCCTGGCCATCGTCGAGGAACGCGAGCGGATCGCCAAGGACCTCCACGACGGGATCATCCAGAGCATCTACGCCGTGGGCCTTTCCCTCGAGGACATGCCCGAGCTGATGGACGACGACCCGGCGGAGGCGCGGGTCCGGATCGACCGCGCCATCGACGCCCTGCACGTGACGATTCGCGACATCCGCAACTTCATCATGGGCCTGCGACCGGAGCTCCTCGACCAGCGCGATCTGGTCGGCTCGCTCCAGGCCCTGGCCGAGGAGGTCCGGCTCAACTCGCTGGTCGAGGTCGACACGGCGATCGACCCGACCGCCGCGGATTCGCTGCCGGAACACGCTCGGGCGCCGATCTTCCACATCACCCAGGAGGCCCTCTCGAACGTGGTGCGGCACTCCCGGGCGACCCGGGCCTCGGTGGCGCTGCGTCGCGATCGGGGATCGATCCGGCTCGAGATCAACGACAACGGCGTCGGATTCGAGCCCGCCGGGGAGCGCGCACCCACGCACCAGGGCCTGTCCAACATGGCCGGACGAGCGGCGCGCCACGGTGGGCGGCTAAGCGTCGAGAGTGCGGCGGGCGCTGGGACCCGTATTATCGTGACGCTGGACGGGACAGATGGCCCACTCGACCAGCCACGCTCCTCCGAGGCCAGCGAACAGGAGCCCAGATGACCGGCGACACCGTGACTCGTCCGTTGCGCTTGCTCGTCGTCGACGATCACGAGGTCGTCCGCCAGGGTCTCGTGGCGTTGCTCGATCGGCGACAGGGCTTCGAGGTCGTGGCCGAGGCCGGCACGGCCGCCGAGGCCGTCGAACAGGCGCGCCGGCACGAGCCCGACATCGTCGTGATGGATGTCCGGCTTCCCGACGGGTCCGGTGTCGAAGCGTGCCGCGAGATCCGGGCTGAGCGCCCGGCGACGCGGGTGGTGATGCTCACCTCCTATCCGGACGAGGAGGCGGTGCTGTCGGCGATCGTCGCGGGCGCCAGCGGCTACCTGCTCAAGCAGGTCAGGGCGCGCGACCTGGTCAGCGCGCTCGAGGCGGTCGGGCGCGGCGAGTCCCTGCTCGACCCGGCCGTCACGGAGAAGGTCCTCGAGCGCGTTCGCCGGATCGCGACCGGGGCTGCCGCCGATGATCTGGCCGCCCTGACCACGCAGGAGCAGAAGATCCTGCTGCTCGTGGCCGAGGGCAAGACCAACAAGGAGATCGCGTCCGAGGTCTTCCTGTCCGACAAGACCGTCAAGAACTACGTCAGCTCGATCCTCTCAAAGCTCAACCTCGAGCGACGCGCCCAGGCGGCCGCGTACATGGCTCGCCTTCGAGGGACCGGCAGCGGGAGCTGACCCTACTCCCAGCCGAGCTCGTCCCAGCGATGGCTGGCGTCGAACCGTTCCATCAGGTCGTGCGGAGCCCGCTCCAGGGCCTGCGTGAGGCGCCACGCGAGCACATGCAGGGCGACCTCCGTGGTTTCCTGGATCGGGATCGCCATGGCTCCCCGGACCCACTCGCGATCTGCCGCGGTGGGCATGTCACGGGGGCCGAAGACGAGGCCATCGTGAATGACCTCGTAGAGCGCCCTGGCGACCCTGTCTCGACCGTATTCGGTGGCGACCATTCGCTCAATCGCGCGAGCCTGCGCGTGTTCCGCCGTCTTCATCTCGCCCTCCAATGCCCAACCAGTCCCGGTCTCCGTGGTCTCCTTGTCCGGCTCCGGCCCGTCGCCGTGCACAGGGATCAACGCCGCAGGGCGGGCACCACCAGCAGCTCGTTCGCGATCTCGTCGGCCCAGGCGTCGATCTGCGGCCAGTCACGGAAGTCGCCCTCTGGAATGAATCGTTTGGCGACGAACCGCTCGGCGAAACCGAGATCCGCGCTGTCAATGGTCCGTCGATCGAGCGCACCGAAGAAGATCCGGTGCTCCCTGGGGCAGACGGCCTTCGTGAGCTCGCGAATCTCCGCGGGCTCCACGGGGTCGTGCTTCGCGGCCGACCGTCCGACCGGGCCGCTGCTGAAGAGCCACACCGGGTGCGACGCCAGCACCGACCTGTGATCGCGAATGAACCCGACGGCCTCCCTGAGCCAGTGACCGGCGTAGACGGCGCTTCCGATCACGAACGCGTCGTAGGCGATCAGCTCGCGAGCGGATTCGACGGGCCGTGCCGTCGCGCGCACGTCGTGTGTCTCGAGTCGCGCTCCGATGCGCTCGGCGATCCCTGCCGTCGCCCCGAGGCGACTCGCGTACGCGATCAGGACATTCATCGTTCCCACCTGCCTTCAGAGGCGTACAGGCCGGTCATCACCGTGCCGAGGCGCGACCGCGGGCTCATGTGTTGGTTTCCTGGGCCGCCATGGCCCGCATGGTCCGAGCGATGGACGATGCCCAATCGGTCACCGCCTCCCATGGCCGGAAGTCGCCCTCCGCCGCGTGGACGGCGAGCACGATCGCTCGTTCCCCGAACCCGAGTTGCTGGCGGTCGAGCTTGCCCGGGAAGACCCGGTGGTCGACCGCATGCGCGCTTCCGCGGAGCGCATCCAGGTCGACGGGCTCCGCGGCCGGCTTCGCCGGGTCGCCGACCGGGCCGCTCGAGAACAGCCAGACGGGGCGAGTCGCCAGCGCGGCCGACTCTCGCTCGATGAGCTGCCTGGCCGGCTCGAGCCAGCGGCCGGCATACACGCCACTTCCGAGGACGACGCCATCGTACGGCGCGACGGTCGCAACCTCCTCGGGCCGACGGACGTCGGCCTCGATGCCTTCCCTGGCCAGCACGTCGGCGATCGCCCGTGCGATCTCGGCGGTCGCCCCGTGCCGGGAGGCCGCGCTGACCAGGACCTTCATCCGAGACTCCTTCGCGATATGGGTGAGCCGCCCCCGGGGGCGGCTCGCAGGAAGGGCGTCAGCCGGCGATTGGAGCCGGCATGGGGCCGGCCACCGTCGGCTGTGAGGTCGTCGTGTGGGACCGGAGCGTTCGCACCGACAGCAGGATCACCGCCCCGAAGCCGAACAGGCTGGCGATCATCACGACGACCGCCAGGACGGGCACGATGGCGAGCACCGAGAGGACGATCAAGCCCACCACGGCCGCCAGGTACGGACGTTCGTCGATCCGCTCCGGCGCAGTCCGTCGCAACATCCAGTTCCCGATCCAGATGCCGGCGATGAGGTACCCGACGAAGGCGACGAGCGGCCAGGCCAGGAGCAGGATCCCGACGCCGAGCGGGGCCCCGATCAAGGTGGCGATCAGCAGGACCGCGACGAGTGGGAAGACGAACAGGCCGACGATCCCGGCAGCCAGCGTCTGGACCGGCTCGTGACTGATGAGCGCCTCGGCTTCACGGACCTGGCGGGAGGCGAGCCCGGCCAGCAGGAGGCCGGCCACGATCATCGCCAGCCCGAAGCCAATCCAGATGAGGAGGAGGGCGGGCGCGAGCACGGCACCGATCCCGATCAGGATCGCCGCGAGATTCGTGACCTGGCCCTGGACCTGGGCGTCTCCGGTCTGGTGCACGAGCGAATCGAGCGTCATGACGTCGCCCTCGACCACGGTCCCGGGTCCGATTTCGACCGGGCTCCGAACGGCGACGACGGTCTCCGTGCGGGCGCCGAGCAGGTTCGCGGCCCCGTCGATCGCGACGACCGTGTTGACCTCGCCGCGGATCGTGGCGGTGCCGTTGACGACGACCACCGCGTCGGCCTGCTCACCGGCCGGGAGCGTGATGTCGCCGCCCGTCGAGATGAGGACGCGGCCGGTATGCGGCCAGGGGTTGGCCGCGAGGGCCACTGGAACGACGAGCAGGAGAACGATGAGCGCCGCCCCGGCAATCCCAACGAGACGCTTCATCGGGTCACCTCACGCCTGCAGCGGAACGTCGCCGGCCGTCCCGTCGAATCGCGCGCGCCAGTCGATCCCGGCGAGCTTCGGCAGCCGTCCACTGCGGTAGGCCGCAGTCATCAGCCCGATCCAGAGCAGCACGACCACCATGGGCACCACGAACGGGATGAAACGCCTCATCGGACCGCACCTCCACCAGGCGGACATGCCGCCATGCGTATCCAACCCTCGCAGCGTTCGTTCCGACAGGGCCATCGGCCATTCAGTGCACAGGCCGCCTGGCATGAACCGGCAACCGGCGCCACCGATAGCGGTGCCGGTTGCTCAGCGGATCAGTTCTTCGGGTCCCCGTCGCCGGCCATGAAGATCCCGACCGCCCCGCGCCCAACGAAGTTGAAGGCATGGGTCACGAAGGGATACATCCCGTCTTCCCGGGGGCTGAACTCGATGATCGCGCCCTGCGCGGGTGCCAGGTCGACCGCCTGGCTGCCCCAGCCCTGCGCGTTCCCGCGAGCCAGCACGATCCCTTCCTTGATGACCGTGTCGAAGATCGTTCCGACGGCATGGAAGGAACTGTCGATGTTGGGGCCCGCGTCGAGGACGAACACTCGCACCCGGCCCTTGGTGGTCACCTGGACCGGATTGTCCTTGTACTGGTTGGCGACGCCGTTGAACACGACGAAGTCGGGCGCCGGATTGCCGGCGGCGGCCTTCGGCAGCGAGACCGGCTCCTTCTGCCCGGCGAGATACCACTCGCTCTGAACGAGCGCGATCTCCTGGTCGACCGGCGGCAGCCCGCCCTTCGGCTCGACGATGACCATGCCGTACATGCCGTTGGCGATGTGATGCAACGTCGGCGCCGTGCCGCAGTGGTACATCCAGACGCCGGCGTAGTCAGCCGTGTACGTGTAGGTGAACGTCGCACCGGGCTTGATCTCGACCATCTGGTCGTTCATCGCCGTCTGGCTGGCGTGGAAGTCGATGGAATGACTCATCGTGGTCTGGTTCGTCAGGTGGACGCGGACGGTGTCACCGAGGTGGACCCGGATCGTTGGGCCGGGGACCTGGCCGCCGAACGTCCAGGCGTGGACCACGAAGCCCGTCGCCACCGTGATGTCCTTGTCGATGATCGGCAGGTCGACGTCGTGGACGGTGCCCGGCAGGACCGCTGGCGCGAATGGGTCGCGAAGGGTGTACGGAGGCGCATTCGGATCCGCGACCGGCGCCGCGGCCGCCGCGGCGGTCTGGTTGGCCGGTGGGGCGGAGGCGACGGCGCCGGCCACCGCGACGGATCCCTTCATGCCCGCGTCGGCATGGCCCGGGATGGAGCACAGGAACGTGATGCCCGAGGCAGGGACGGTCACCTTGCCGGTGGCCGTGACTCCCGCGTCGGCGCTGATCACCGTGCCGTCGGCGAATGTCACGTTGTGCAATGTCGAGCCCGTGTTGTGGAACGTGACGTCATACGTGCCGGCCGCGGGAACGGTGACGGCCGACGGGGTGAAGCCGAGGTCGAACGCCTCGATCGCGATCGACGTCGCCGATGCCGGTTCGACCGGCGCCATGCTCATCTGTTCGGCGGGAGCGACCGCGGCGGGAGCCGCTGACGCACCGGTTGGAGCCGTTGACGCGCCGGCTGGCGGGTAGGTCCAGGTGGGCGCCTGCGCGCTGACGCACCCGACGAGGGCGAGGCTGAGCAGAAGGATCGCCGCCAGGCGAAGCGGGCTGTGGCGCACGGTGAGCTCCCTTCGGACGTCGAAATCACACACTAACTTGGTACGAGTTTAGTCCGGAGCCGAGGTTCGCGCCAATCTGCCAAATGGCCCCTTTTCCCGGGACCGACGCCGCAGGTTCCCACGACGGGCCGGATGGCTGTCCCGGATGGGCCGGTCAGCACTGTTGCGCACGTGCGCATGAATCGATCCTAGGGCCATGGATGAGATCACGATCCTGCAGGCCGAGGTCCTCAAGACCCTCGCCAGCCCTCGACGGCTGGAGCTCCTGCACTTGCTGGCCGACGGCCCGCGCGAGGTGGGCCGCCTCGCGGCCGACCTGCGGATGAGCCAGCCGAACGTCTCACAGCACCTTGCCGTCCTGCGGACGGCCGGGCTGGTGGACGTGGAACGCTCCGGTCGCGAAGCGCGCTACCGGCTCGCCGATCCGGACGTCATGGTCGCCTGCGGCATCATGCGCGGCGTCCTGGAGCGACGGATCCAACGACTCGCGCGCCTCGCGCTGGCGGAGCCCGAGTCGCGTGCACCTCAAGCCGCCGGCGCCACGAGGTAATCCGATGGACGAGTCCCTCAACCTGGTCCTCTTCTCCGGCACGGACGACAAGCTCCAGGCCGCGGCCGTGCTGACCGCCGGGGCTGCGGCCCTGGGCAAGCCGGTCAACGTCTTCCTGCAGTACTGGGCGCTCGACGCCTTCCGTGCCGACCGGATCGATCGCGATCACGGTCTAGCTCCCGAGGCCGGCGTGGCCGGTCGCTCGGCGGTCGACGCCCTCCGCCAGGCCGGCCAGGCGAGCTGGGCGGAGACCCTGCGCCAGGCCAAGGAGCTCGGCGGCGTCGACATCGAGGCGTGCTCGCTGTCGATGGATCTCCTCCATCTCGAGCCATCCGATCTCGACCCGCTGGTGGACGGGGTCGAAGGCGTCACCGCCTTCTACCTGAACGCCGGTGAGGGCCAGGTCGTCTTCATCTGATCCGTCCAGCAAGAGGAGTCAACGCCATGGCACTTGTCGAGGTCAGCCAGCGTGTCGACGCTCGCGGCCTGTCGTGTCCGATGCCCATCGTCAAGACCGCTCAGGCGATCAAGACCGTCGCGTCGGGCGAGTTGATCGAGGTCCTCGCGACCGACGCCGGATCCGTCAAGGATTTCGCGGCCTGGTCGCGGACGACCGGAAACGAGCTTGTCGAGCAGTCAGCGGACGGCGGCGTCTACCGCTTCGTCATTCGCCGAAAGTGAGGCCCGAGATGACCACAGCAACACCGACCGTCGCCGATCCGATCGCCGAGGCCGTCGCCATCGCCGATCAATGGCCCGAGCCACTCCCCGCAAGACAGGCCGCTCAACCGGCGGCCGCCAAGGACTTCCTGATCATCGACTACAGCGGTGACCTCGAGAAGGTCTGGGCGACCCTCATCCTCGCCTCGACCAGCGCCGCGATGGGCGTCCGGACCCGCGTGTTCGTCACCTTCTGGGGCCTCCAGGTCTTCGTCAAGGACTCGAAGCGGATCACCGGCGAGACCTGGATGCAGAAGATGCTCTCGATCATGCAGCGGCCCGGCGTGAGCCACCGCAAGCTGTCGAAGATGAACTTCCTCGGGATGGGCCCGTGGATGATGGGCACCCTCGCCAGGAAGTACGGCGTGGCCAGCCCGAAGGAGCTCCTGGCGGCCGCCCAGGAGATGGGCGTCGAGTTCCTCCCGTGCCAGATGACCATGGACATGTTCGGACTGAAGCCCGAGGACATGATCGAGGGCATGGGCGAGCCCGTCGGCGCCGCGACCGTGATCGGCCTGTTGACCGAGAACTCCGTTCCGCTGTTCATCTAGGAAGGACGCCCCACCATGACCGACACCCTTACCACCCCGGCGATCACGCGGACGATCGACGCCCGCGGCAGCTTCTGCCCCGGTCCGCTGATGGAGCTCATCCGCGGCATCCGCGAGGCCGCGGTCGGCGATGTCCTCTCCGTCTACTCGTCGGACAAGGGCAGCAAGACCGATATCCCGAAGTGGATCGAGAAGGCGGGCCACCGGCTCGTCGCGCTCGAGACACGCGACGGCTACGACGAGATCATCGTCGAGAAGACCCACTGAGGCTGGACGTGAAGCGGATCCTCATCCTCGGCGGCGGGGTCGGCGGCACCCTGACTGCCAACCTGCTGATCAAGAAGCTGCGCCGCCAGGTCAAGGCCGGCGACGTGACGATCACCGTCGTCGACCAGACCGGCCAGCACACGTATCAGCCGGGGTTCATGTACATCGCCATGGGCGGTGAGCGCGCCGCCAACCTCCACCGCCCCGAGCGCGGCCTGCTCGATTCTCGGGTCAGCCTGGTCGTCGGGGAGGTCGAGAAGGTCGACGAGACGTCCCGGACCGTCCACCTCTCCGACGGCGAGCGGCTGGGCTACGACTACCTCGTCCTGGCCACCGGCTCACGGATCCTGCCGGAAGCGATCGAGCACTTCGAGACCGAAGCCCATCACTTCTATACGGCCGAAGCCGCCCTCGACCTCCGCCACGCGCTCGACGCGTTCAAGGGCGGCCGGATCGTCATCGGCATCGCCGGCATGCCCTACAAGTGCCCGCCGGCGCCCCTCGAGGTCGCCTTCCTGGTCGAGGCGGAGCTTCGACAGCGCGGCCTGCGCGAGGCGAGCGAGCTGCATTTCTGCTCCCCGATCGGGCGCGCCTTCACGATCGAGAGCGTGTCCGAGATGGCCACGCCGATCCTCGAGCGGAAGGGCATCGAGCTCCACACGTTCTTCAACGTCGAGTCGATCGATCCCGAGCGGCACGTCGTCCAGAGCCTCGAGGGCGAGGAGCTGCCGTACGACCTGCTGATCCTGGTCCCGCCGCACAAGGGCCAGCAGTTCCTGATGGATTCCGGGCTCGCTCCGGCCCCGGGCGGCTGGCTGCCGACCGACCGGGCGACCCTGCAGGTTGGTGGCCGGCCGAACGTCTTCGCGCTCGGCGACGCGACGGATCTCCCGCTCTCCAAGGCGGGCTCCACCGCCCACTTCGAGGCCCCCGTGGTGGCGGAGCAGGTCGCGGCGGCGATCGAGGGACGCGCCACCGACGGGAAGCACGCCTCGTATGAGGG
>JBGPIH010000099.1:0-11885 GCA_041484785.1 Candidatus Limnocylindria bacterium | reverse complement strand
CCTTCTCATGCAGGATGGCCCAGATCTTCTGGGGCGTCATCGGGATGTCGATGTTGCGGACGCCGAGGTGCCACAGCGCGTCGACCACGGCGTTGGCGATGGCCGGCGGCGCTCCGACGGTCGCCGACTCCCCCACCCCCTTCGCCCCGATCGGGTGGTGCGGCGAGGGCGTCGTCGTCTTGCCGGTCTCCCAGGCCGGGCTCTCGACCGCGGTCGGGAGGAGATAGTCCAGGAACGTGCCGGCGAGGTTGTTACCGAGCTCGTCATACGTAATCTGCTCGTAGAGCGCGGGGGCGAGTCCCATGTTCAGGCCACCGTGGATCTGGCCGTCCACGATCATCGGGTTGATGATGTTGCCGCAGTCGTCGATCGCCACGAAGCGCCTGATGTGGATCTGGCCGGTCCCCTTGTCGATGTCGACGACGCAGATGTAGCTGCCGAACGGGAACGTCAGGTTCGGCGGATCGTAGTAGTCGACCGCCTCGAGACCCATCTCCATTCCCTGCGGGAAGTTCGTATAGGCCGCGAAGGCGATCTCCTGGATCGTCTTGGACCGGTCCGGTGAACCTTTGACGCTGAACTTGCCTGGCTCCCACTCGAGGTCGTCTTCCGATGCTTCGAGGAGGTGGGCAGCGAGCTTGCGAGCCTTGGCCAGGATCTTGCGCGACGCGATTGCCGTGGAGGCGCCAGAGGTCGGCGTCGAGCGGGAGCCGTAGGTCCCGACACCGTACGGCGCAGTGTCGGTGTCGCCGTACTCGATCTTGATGTCCTGCACGGGGAAGCCGAGTTCCTCGGCGATGATCTGGGCATAGGTCGTCTCGTGGCCCTGACCCTGGGTCTGCGATGCGATCCTTGCCAACACCTTCCCGGTCGGGTGGACCCGGATCTCGCACCCGTCGTTCATCTTCAGGCCGATGATGTCGAAATCGTGCGACGGCCCGGCGCCGACGATCTCGGTGAAGCTGCAGATGCCGATGCCCATGAGCTCGCCCTTGGCGCGCTTCTCCGCCTGCTCCTTTCGGAGGCCGGCGTAGTCGATCATGTCCATCGCTTTCTGGAGCGCGGCCGGGTAATTCCCGGAGTCGTACGACCAGCCGGTCGGGGTTTTGTACGGGAACTGTTCGGGCTGGATGAAGTTCTCCATGCGAAGCTGCGCCGGATCCTTGCCGATCTGGTGGGCTAGGATGTCGACCATGCGTTCGACCGCGTGGACAGCCTCCGTCACCCGGAACGAGCAGCGATACGCCACGCCTCCTGGCGGCTTGTTGGTGTAGACGCCGTCGACCTCGACGAACGCGGTCGGGAAGTCGTATGAGCCGGTGATGACGTTGAACAGGCCTGCCGGGAACTTGGACGGATCGGCCGCGGCGTCCGAATAGCCGTGGTCGGCGATGGTCTTCGCCTTGAGCGAGGTGATCTTCCCATCCTTGGTGGCGCCGAGCTCGGCGTGGATGTGGTAGTCACGGGCGAACGAGTCCGCCTGGAGGTTCTCCGAGCGATCCTCGATCCACTTGACCGGCTTGCCGACGGTCAGGCTCGCGACGACCGCGAGGACGTAGCCCGGGTAGACCGGCACCTTTCCCCCGAACCCGCCGCCGATGTCGTGGGTCTTGACCCGGATGTTCTGCTCCGGCAGGCCGCTGACCAGGGCGAGCACCGTCCGGATGACATGCGGCGCCTGGCTCGTCATGTGCAGGGTGAGCTGGCCACGGACGGCATCCCAGTCCGCGACGCAGCCGCACGTCTCGATCGATGCGACGTGGATCCGCGGGATGTAGATGTCCTCTTCGATGTGCACGTCGGCTGCAGCGAGAGCGGCGTCGGTCGCGGCTCGATCGCCCGACTCCCAGTGCCAGATGTGGTTGTTCTGCTTGTCGGGACCGCGGTCCGGCCGGAGGACGAACGCGTCGGGCTCCAGGGCCTTGAACGGGTCCACGATGACGGGAAGCGGCTCGTAGTCCACGAGGACCGCCGCGACGCCGTCGGCCGCGATGTACTTGGTCGTGGCGACGACCGCGGCGACCTCCTGGGCCTGGTACATGACCGTGGTGGTCGGAAGGACCATCTGCTTGTCGCCGGCGAGGGTCGGCATCCAGTGCAGGCCGGCCTTCTCCAAGTCGGCGCCGGTGATGACGGCCAGGACGCCCGGGATCTTGAGCGCTTCACTTGCGTCGATCCCCTTGATCGTCGCGTGGGCGTACGGGCTGCGGACGATGTCCAGCCAGAGCTGGCCCGGCAGGTTGACGTCGTCGATGTACTCGCCCTTGCCGCGAATGAAGCGCGGGTCCTCCTTGCGCTTGACCGAGTGGCCCATGCCACCCATCTCGAACGTGGTGCGGGGTTCTGCCTGTGTGGTCATCTCGTCACTCCCCGCTCAACCGGCCGCGACCGGCGCGCCGGTCTGGGTTTCCGCGGCGGCCCGCATCTCGCCCGCCGCCTGCTGGATGGACTTCACGATGTTCACGTAGCCGGTGCAGCGGCACAGGTTGCCGCTGATCCCGTCGCGGATCTCCGCCTCGGAGGGATCGGCGTTCTGGCCCAGGAGCCAGGCCGACTGCATGATCATTCCCGGGGTGCAGAACCCGCACTGGAGCCCGTGCTGATCCCAGAAGGCCTGCTGGAGCGGATGGAGGTGTGGCTCGTCGGCCATCCCCTCGATGGTCTTGATCTGCCGGCCGTCGGCCTGGACGGCGAGCATCGTGCAGGACTTCGCGCTCTCGCCGTCGACGTGGACGGTGCACGCGCCGCAGTTGCTGGTGTCGCACCCGACGTGGGTGCCGGTCAACCCGAGCGAGTCGCGCAGGAAGTGGACGAGCAGGAGTCGAGGCTCGACGTCCGCTTCGTGCGCTGTGCCGTTGACGGTGACCGTGATGTGCTGGGTCGTCATCGTGCGGCCTCCTACGCGTTCGCGAGCGCGCGTTCGGTGGCCCGACGGAGTGCCCTGAGGGTCATCTCCGCGACCATCGCCCGCTTGTATTCGACCGGCCCGCGGACGTCGCCGGTCGGGCGGCTCTGCGCCGCGGCGGCTGCGCCGGCTCGCCGGAACGCGTCGTCCGACGGGGCGCTTCCGGCCAGGACGGCCTCCGCGTCCGTGGCGGCGAACGGGGCCTCCGCGACCCCGGTCAGCCCGATCCCCGCGGAGCCGATATGCCCGGCATCGTCGAGGCGGACGACCGCCGCGACCGCAACGGTCGCGAAGTCGCCGACCTTGCGCTCGAGCTTCTCGTAGGCGCCACCGGAACCGCGAGGACGGCGCGGGATGCGGACCTCGGTCAGCACCTCGGTCGGTTCGATCGCGGTCTGGAACGTGTCGACGAAGAAGTCCCGGGCGGCGATCGTTCGCTCGCCGGCCTGGCTGCGGCAGACGATCGAAGCGCTCGTCGCGAGCAGGACGGCCGGCCAGTCCGAGGCCGGGTCGGCGTGCGCGACGGACCCGCCGATCGTGCCCCAGTTGCGGACCTGCGGGTCGCCAATGGTCGAGGTCACGTCGTGGAGCAGCGGGTAGCGGGCACGGACGATGGACGCCTCGTGGATCTGGCGGTGCGTGGCCCGCGCCCCGATCCGCAGGAAGTCGTCCGTCTCGACGATCCCATCGAGACCGGCGACGTCGCGCAGGTCGACCAGCAGGGCCGGCTGCGCGAGGCGGAGCTTGATCAGGGGAAGCAGGCTGTAGCCGCCCGAGAGCAGCTTGGCCTCGCCTTCCCGGTCCTTGAGGATTCGCAGCGTCTCGGCCAGGTCGGCCGGGCGCACGTAGTCGAACTGGCCGGGAATCATCGCGCTGCACCCTCCTCCTCGCTCACGCGAGGGCGATGTCGGCCCATCCGGCCCGGATGGGCACAGAACTGCTGGCGACGATCGCGGGCCGACGGTCGAGGGTCACATGAACAAGCGACGACCGGGGTCCGGAACTGGGAATGCGGTTGCGGACGAGTATCCGTCCGTGGTCAGTGCTACGTCAACGTCGCCGACCGCGGATTTCGTCGCCCGTAACGGCAGCCGGGGACCGGGCCGGCCTCCGTCAGGCGGCGGCGAGCGGCTCTCCCGTCTCCACGTATGTCTTCAGACCGGACACGATCCAGGCGTTGCCGCCCCTGAACTCGCCATCGGCTCGCGATCCGGGCACCAGGGCGCTCGTGACGGTGAGCCTGGAGGTCCCGCTCTCGGCGGCCTCCACCGCCCAGGTCATCCGGACCGGGCCCTCCGCGTCGATCTCCGGCGACCAGCGGGGATGGAAGGCCATCGTGACGCTGCGACCCGGCTCGACCGCCAGGACCTCGCCGTCGGCGGCGACGGACCCGTCCGGATACAGGTAGCTGATCGCCGAACCGACCGCCCAGTCGGAGATGACCCGGGTTCCGTAGTAGTAGCGAACGGTGTCGTCGCCGTCCGTGATCGCGCGCCAGACGCGGTCCGGCGAGGCCTTGATGAAGGTCGTGTACACGTGATCGATCGGGTCCATCGGTCGCTCCAGGTGTTGCTTGAGGTTGGCGATGGCGCCCACGACCGGCTCGGCGAACTTGCCGATCCAGCGGTCGTGCACGAGACGGATCGGAACCGGGTTCAGGAAATGGCGCTTCTCGCGGCCGACCTTCAGGGTCGTCACGAGGTTCGCCTCCGCGAGCACCGTCAGGTGCTTCATCACCCCGAAGCGGGTCATCCCCGGCAGGTGCTCGCACAGCTCCCCAAGCGTCTGGCCATCGCGCTCGAAGAGCCGGTCGAGCAGGACCCGCCGACCTGGGCCGGCGAGGGCCCGAAAGACCGGTGCCATGGGATCCGTCATGCGCGGGACTATAGGTGACTAAATAGTCACATGTCAAGCCTGTGGGAGGCCGGTCCCGCGGACAGGAACGCCTCGACCTGGATGGACTCCTCGGTCGCCACGGCCGTCAGCGCGGAGCCCAGGTCACGACCCCGGTGTTGGTCGGGAGACGGCCGCGAATCGTCCAGCCGGTGCCGTCGGGAACGGCGAGCTCGTCGAGGGCGGCGCGAAGCCGCTCCCCTTTCGCGCCGGCCGGGTCGATCCACAGCTGGCGTCGCACGAACCCCTCCAGCGCGTCCCGGGACTCGAACCGGCGAACCTCCCCGGCGATCGTGGTGACCGACGGCTCGTGGCCGCGCACCCGGAGGAGCTCGACGAAGTCCGCCAGCGCCGGCAGGGTCGATCGCGGCTCGCCGTGGACCAGCGGCCAGAACGGATCGGCGGCACTGGCCGGGGGGTGCTCCGTCAGCACCGCGACGCACAGCCGGCGAGCCGCCGTCTCCAGCCCGTCGAGGAATGCGCCGATCGCTTCGATGTCGTAGCCCACGTGCGCGACGAGCACCACGTCAGCCTCGAGCGCCCCCGGGTCCGCGGGCGGCCAGCGCGCCTCCACCGTTCGCACGTTCTCGATCGCGTAGTCCTCGGCGATCTCACGGAGGCCCTCGAGCATCGACGGCGACGCATCGAGTGCCACGACCGAGCCACCAGATGGATCGAGGGCCCTGGCGATCGGCAGTGCGAACCGGCCGGCCCCCGCGCCGACGTCGAGCCAGCGCTCGCCCGACCGCACCAGGTCGAGCAGCACCTTCAGGATCGGATCGTCGGTTCGGGTCGGGTCGGCCCGGAAGAGCGAGCGGACGGGAGCGTAGAAGTCGGCGCCGTCGGGAACCTCGCGGACTCGCTCCACCTGCTCCGCGTTGGCGCGGACGCGGGCGGCCCACGAGGCCTCGACGGCCCTGGCGAGATCGGCTTGCGTGTCCACGTCGGGATTGTCGCCGCTGATCGGGACCGCCTGCACGGATTCTGCGTGCGCGGCCAGGACCGGTCCCAGGCCCCGGTCGCCGCTCGCCTCGCCGGCAAGACCGAATGCCGCCCGGCGGAGCAGGACCGGGTTGCGACCGTGGTCGTCCGCATAGGCCGGCACGACCACCGGCCTGGACGGGTCGACCGGAGCCTCGAGCAACGCGCGGATCGTCTCGATCGCCACCAGCGGCTGGTCGCCGAGCGCGATCAGGACGGCGTCGGCTCCCGGATCGAGCGCAGCCATCCCGACCTGGAGCGAGCTCGCCAGGCCCCGCTCGGGGTCGGGGTTGATGACGCGTCGCTCGGCCCGCCAGGCCATCCCGTGCTCGATCGCGCCGGCGTCGCCCCCGAGCACCACGATCACGTCCTCGAGTCCCGCCTCGGCCAGCCTGTCCAGGACGTGCTGGAGGATGGGCCGGCCGCCGAGCGGCGCGAGCAGCTTGCCGCCACCGAAGCGCGACCCGGTTCCGGCGGCCAGCACGAGCGCGGCGGTCGCGCGGGCTGTCAAGGTCAGGCTCGAGCCTCAGCCGGCGCGACCGTCGCCCGCTCGCGCATCGGAGCACCCGAGCCGCCGTAACGCTCGGCGACGATCTCGGCCAGGATCGCCAGGGCGGTCTCGGACGGCGCCCGGCCGCCGAGGTCCAGCCCGACCGGCCCGCGCAGGCGCGCGAGATCCGCGTCGCTGACACCGGCCGCCAGCAGCCGGGCGCGCCGGTCGGCCTGGGTCTTGCGCGACCCGACCGCTCCAACGTAGCGACACCCGCGGCGGAGCGCCTCGACGATCGCCGGCTCGTCGAACTTGACGTCGTGCGACAGGACGGCAACGGCGTCGTTCGGGCCGAGGCCGATCTCCTCGGCGACCTCGTCCGGCCAGCCGACGATCAGCCGGTCGACGTCGGGGAAGCGCTCCTGGGTCGCGAACGACGCGCGGCCATCGACCACGACCGTTTCGAAGCCAAGCTCGCGCGCGAGGCGCACCAACGATCGGGCGACCTCGACGCCACCGACCATGACCAGCCGCGGCCGGACGGGGAACACTTCGACGAACAGCGAGCGACCGCCGAGCTCCACCGTGCGGGACAGGCCCCGACGCAACGCCTCGATGGCGGCCGAGACGAGGGCGGCGTCCAGCTCGGCCGTCCCGAGCGAGCCGGTGAGCCGGCCCTCCTCGGTCACGACCAGCTCGGCCGCCGGCGGCGCCCCTTCCCCGGGTTGGTGCGGCCCGAACTCGCCGGGCGGCGAGTCGGCCGGGAGCGGTGTCACGACGGCAGACCCACGCCCGTGCGCGCCGACGGAACCGCGGGCCGCCTCGATCACCGTGGCCGGCGCGACCGGCTCGACCAGGACGTCGATCGTGCCGCCGCAGGCAAGACCCACGTCCCAGGCCTGCTCGTCGCTGATGCCGTAGCGGATCACCCGGGCGTTGCCGGTCGCCCGGGCGTGCTCGATCTCCTCGGCGGCGGCGCCCTCGACGCAGCCACCGCTGACCGAACCGGCGATTCGTCCGTCGTTTGCATACAGCAGAACGGCGCCTTCCGGGCGCGGCGAGGACCCGAAGGTCCGTACGACGACGGCACGACCGATGGCGAGGCCATCCCGTTCCCAGCCAGCCAGGGTCTCGAGCAATTCCTTCATCGCAGTGGCCTCGCAACCGTTGGGTCGATGGTCTCGCGGCCGACGATGCCCGGCACGCCGCTCACGCGAGGCCCGTCGGGCGGCAACGCCGCGTGCGCCGCCGCCTCGCTCCCCCGCCGCGTGTCTCCCGCGCGGACGCCGCCCAGGATCTCGCCAAGCCGCTCGAGGCTGGCGACCGTCCCGGCCGGCAGGAAGTCGTCGACGTACGGATAGGCGGCCCGCATCCCGCCGGCCAGCGGCTGGTAGCCGGGCGTGCCGGCCAGCGGGTTGAGCCAGACCAGGCGGTGGCAGTTCCGCCGGAGGCGAGCGGTCTCGGTGGCCACGATCGCCGGATCGCCACGGTCCCACCCGTCGGAGACCACGACGACCACCCCCGAGGTCCGCAACGACCGGCGGGCCCAGTGCTGGTTGAACGTCCGGAACGAATCGCCGATCCGCGTCCCGCCGGCCCAGTCGTTGACCGACTCCGCGACGCGCGCCAGCGCCCGGTCGCGATCGCGGTCCCGCAGCAGCCGGGTCACCCGGGTGAGCCGGGTCCCGAACACGAACGACTCGGTACGCACCTCCGACGCCGCCGACAGCGCCTGGATGAACCGCAGGAGGAGACGAGAGTGGCGCTCCATCGAACCCGAGATGTCGCACAGCACGACCAGCGAGCGCGGCTCGCGGATCTGCCGGCGCCACACCCACGACAGCAGCTGACCGCCGGTCCCGAGGTTGCGCCTGAACATCGCCCGAGGCGCCAGCCGCCGGCCATGCGAGTGGAGCTCATAGCGGCGGGTTCGACGGCGCTCCAGGCGCGGGACGAGCAGATCCACGAGCCGCTCCGCCTCCCGGAGCTCGGCCGGGGTCATCCGGTCGAACTCGCGATGGCGCAGCACCTCGCCCCGCGAGTAGGCGTCGGGCGAGATCACCACCCCCTCGATCGGCGCCTCGTCCTCCGAGTCTTCGCTCGAATCGGACGGAATGGGGGTGCCGCGCTCCTCCGGCCCCATCATGGCTCGCTCGGGCCCGGGTTCCGGCGGAGCCGCACCGAGCGCCTGCTCCTCGCCGCTGGCCTCGTCGTCGCGGCGCAGGCGCGACGGCTGGAACTCCTGGGTCATCCGACCGCCGCGGCGGCGCCACCAGCGATTGAAGGCGGCGTCGTAGACCGGGCGATCGTCGCGGCGCCGGACGAAGATCGCCGCTCCGGACGCTCGAACCTGCTCGCGATCGGCGATGTCCACGAGGGTGAGGGCGCGCGCGAAATCGACCGCGGCCCCCAGGTCGATCGACAGCCTGGCGGCTCGCAGGGACCGTCCGAAGCCGACCGCCTCGGCCAGCAGGCGACGCCCGTCCACGTCGGGCCCGAACGGCGAGCGGACGATGGCGGAGTCGGTCATCGGGTCGCGCTCAACCGCCGGCGGCGGCCTCGGTCAGGAGGCGCCGCGTTCCTTCGCCGCGGACCTGCCGGATGTCCTCTTCGTACTTGAGCACGACGCCGAGGGTCTCGTCGACGAGCTCGGGGGCCAGCTCCCGCGCACCGAGCGAGAGGAGGGCCGCCGCCCAGTCGAGGGTCTCGGCGATCCCGGGGACCTTGGTCAGGTCCGCCTGGCGGAGGCGATGGACGAACGCGACGACCTCGTGGGCCAGCCGCTCGGGAGCCTCCGGCACCTTGGCCAGGACGATCTCGTATTCCTTCTGCGCCGTCGGGTAGTCGATCCAGTGGTACAGGCAACGGCGCTTCAACGCGTCGTGCACCTCGCGCGTCCGGTTGGAGGTCAGGATCACCCGCGGCGGGCGCTCGGCCCGGATCGTACCGATCTCGGGAACGGTCACCTGGAAGTCGGACAGGATCTCGAGGAGGTACGCCTCGAACTCCTCGTCGGCCCGGTCGATCTCGTCGATGAGCAGGACCGGGGCGGCGCCCTCGCTCGACTCGAGCGCCTGGAGGAGCGGCCGGCGGATCAGGAAGTCGGTGCCGAAGATGTCGTGGGCGGTGGCCCGCTCGGCCTCGCCGCGGGCTTCGAGCAGCCGGATCTCGAGCATCTGGCGCGGGTAGTTCCACTCGTAGACCGCCGTGTTGACGTCCAGTCCTTCGTAGCACTGCAGGCGGATGAGCTTCGTCTCGAGCGACGCGGCCAGGACCTTGGCGAGCTCTGTCTTGCCGACGCCGGCCTCGCCCTCGAGGAGCAGCGGGCGCCCCAGCTCGAGCGCCAGGAAGACGGCCGTCGCGACGGACCGGTCCGCGATGTAGTTGCGGCTGCGGAAGTCGTCCTGGATCGCCTCGATGGACCTGGTGCCGGCGGGTCGTTGGTCGCGGTCGCGCATCGGCGGAATCTACACGCCGGAGGCGTCAGCCATCGGGAGCGTCCAGTTCGCGGGCATAGGGCGGGAACCGGAACCGCTGGCTCCGGGTCAGGATCCCGCCATGGCCGAGCTTCGCCACGGTCCGCTCGGACGCCGGCTCGCCGGACAGCAGGCGCGGCAGCAACAGGTCCGCCGCGGTCGCCTTCGAGTAGGCCCCGCACGTCGGCAGCCCGAGGATCGCCGTGCGGCCGATGCGCGCCAGCCAGAGCATGGAGCCGGGATGGGCCGGAACGCCGTGGCGGACCACCCGCCCGCCGAGCGCGACGATCGCCGTGAAGCACGCGTCCAGCGGGTCCGTGCTGGCCGCCCCAGCGGTCAGGATCAGCTCGACCGGGTCCGGGCCCCGGACGAACCCGGCCATGGCGGCCTCCACGACATCCGGGTCGTCCTCGACGTACTCGATGCCGACGATCGCCGAGCCGAGCCCTTCGACCTTCGCCCGAACGCTCGCCTCGAACCGCTCGCGCGCGGTCGGTCGCACCGACTCCTTGACGATGACTCCAACCCGGCCCGGGACGAACGGGGCGACCCAGACCAGCGGGCGGCTGCCAAAGTCGGCAAGGCGCGCCCCGGCGTCCACGACCGCCGCGTCGACCAGGTGCGGCGCCACCTTGATGCTGGCGACCAGGTCACCCGCCTCGACGACCTGGCCGTCGAAGACGGTGAAGACCTCCAGCGGATCGATCCGGTTGAGGCGCTCGAGGTCGGCCACACGGACGTTGACGACCCCGGCGCTCTCGGCGATCAGGTCGACCCGGCTCTGCGCCGGCCCGCGGGTGACAAGACCCGACCCGCCGACGGCCGCCGCCAGCCGGAGCGCGGCATCGTCTTCGTGCAGCTCGCCGGGTTCGGGAACGAGCACGCTCACCGGCGGGCCGAGCTCGGCGGCGGCGATGCGCACGAGATCCTCGGCAGTCAGCCTGCGCCCCTTCGACCAGCGCGCGCCGGAGACGGTCAGGTCGCGCGCGAGGACGGACCCCACCAGTCGAGCGGGCGGGCGCCTGCCCGGGTTGACCCGCTCGACATGCACGCGAGGTCCCGCCCGGTCAGGCGAGCCGGGCGAGGGCCGCCTCGATCGCGCGGCGGGTGTACACGGCGGCCATGGCCGCTCGGTACGCCCGATCCGCATGGATGTCGCTCGCGACGTCGATCCCGTCCGTGGCGTGCCCGGCAGCCGCCTCGATCGATGCCGGCGACGCGTCCGAACCGGCCAGGGCGGCTTCCACCGCCCGGGCTCGATACGCGTGCTGGCCGACGCCGGCCAGCGCGATGTTCGCTCCGGCGATCGTGTCGTCGGGCGCGACGAAGACGACGGCCGCGACACCGACCATCGCGTAGCCCGATGCGGGCTGCTCGAGCGAGACGTAGGCGGACCCGGCGTCATGACGCGGCCCCGGCAGGCGGATCTCGGTGATCAGCTCGTCGGCTGCGAGGACGGTCGTGAAGGGGCCGACGAAGAACCCGTCGATCGGGATCGTGCGCTCACCCCGGACCGAGCGAGCCACGATCTCGGCATCGAGGGCCAGCAGGCAGGCGGGCAGATCCGAGGCTGGGTCGGCGTGGGCGACCGCGCCGCCGATCGTCCCCCGGTTGCGCACCTGGACGTCGCCGATCGTCGGCAGCGCGTCTCCGAGCAGGCCGTACTGGCGCGCCGGCGAGTCCGCCAGCTCGCTGTACGTGGTCAGGGCACCCACCGCCAGCCGGCCGTCGGCCAGCTGGCGGACGCCCTTCAGCTCGGCCAGGCGGCCGATGTCGACCAGCGTGTCGGCCGATCCGAGCCGCAGCTTCAGGAGCGGCAGCAGGCTCTGGCCGCCGGCCAGCAGCTTGACCGTCCCCTTCGAACCCGAGATGACCTTGAGGGCATCCTCGAGGGTGGCCGAACGGTGGTAGCCGAACGCCGCGGGGATCAAGCCTGGCCTCCCTTCGAACCCTGCATCGCGCGCCACACGGTCTGGGCCGTGTACGGCATGTCGAGATGTTTGACGCCCAGCGGACGGAGCGCGTCGATGACGGCGTTGGAGACCGCCGCCGTGCTGGCGATCGCTCCGGCCTCGCCAACTCCCTTGACCCCGAGCGGGTTGACCGGCGACGGCGTGACCGTCTCGTCGAGCTCGAGATT
>JBGPIH010000098.1:0-12259 GCA_041484785.1 Candidatus Limnocylindria bacterium | reverse complement strand
GCCAGGATCTCGGCCACCACGATCTCGACGTTGTCCGCGCCGATGCCGGTCGAGACGACCGACACCCGACGGCCCCGAAACTGTCCGGTGACCGAGGCGAACTCGCGATGGCGTCGCTCGAGCTCGATCGATTCGAAGCGCGAGGCGATCCGAGCGGTTCGATCGGGATCACCGGGGAGGAGGATGTACTCGGCCAGTTCGCCTGGACCGAGTGCGATGTGGTACTGCCGTTCGCCGGCCGGGATCGCAATCCGGCGATCCGAGAGGGTTTGGACGCGGTGGTCCGCGTTCGGCAAGACCCATTCCTCGCTCAGGTGGCTGTTTCGCTGGCGCGAAACTCGGCCGAGGATAGCCCGGGGTTCTCACGAGCGTCAAGCTGAGTGGAACGTGTTGGGGCCACGCTCCGACGAGGTCGATGCGCCGGTCCTGCCCGTGGGCTCCCCGAACGCGGCCAGCCGGACCGCGATCCGACCGGCAAGGCGCCGTCGAGCGACCAGCCGTCGCACCAAGGCGAGCGCAAGCGAGGCGATGGACAGGAGGCCGAGAGTCGCGAACCCGACGGCACCGGCGCCCAGCCACGATCCACCGGACAGACCGGCCAGGGTGCGCGGCGCGGCCGGTTCCGCGGAGGCATCGACGACGGCCACGGTCGCGCCCGGGATGGGCTCGGCCGCCGTGGGTTCGCCCGCCTGGATGATGGCGCCCGGGTCGTCCACGACCACCGCGGGGCCGTCGTCGAGCCGCTCGACCCGGCCGATCACGTTGACCGCGTCATCTGGCTCGAGCAGCGGGAGCAGGTCCAGGGCGGCGCCACGGAGCAGGATCCGGCCGGTCGTCGTCCCGTCGTCGAGCACGATGCCGTCGGGCCGCAGGTCCGTGACGAGGCCGCCCACCCGAACCGTCCGGCCGACGAATCCATCGAGGTCGATGAGGTCGGCGTCGGTAGCGCTCGCGGCTGTGGCGGCCGGGCCCGTCGCCGAGGCGTCGCCGCTACTCCGCGGGCCGGCCTGGGCCACGATGCCGGTCGGCTGCGGCGCGACGGTGCCGGCGCCGACCCGAAGATCCGCCGGGAACCGCGGAAGGATCGCGAAGCGCCGGTCGGTCGCCGTCGGAAACGGCCGCCGGACGATGCCGACGACGGTCACGGTCCGACCTTCGACCAGGGCCGAGCTGCCGATGCCCGATCCGGGCTGGCCCACGATCGGCACCCGCTGCGGACCGATCGACAGCTCCGCCCGCCAGCGATCACCGAGCTTGTGGACGCTCTCGATCCGGCCCGTGAGGCGGGCCAGCCGCCATTCGTCTGCGGCGTCCGGCTGCCCGTGGAGCAGCACCGGCGAAGGGATGCGGCCGCCGTCCAGCAGCTCCACGCGATCGGCACGGAACCGGGGCGCTCCGTACGCGACGCCGAGGCGGCCCTCGGCGCGGAGCCTCGTCCCGACGGGTGGCGCGCTGACGCCGACCGGCAGGAGCAGCTCGATCGCGCCGCTGGCGTCCTGGACCACGATCCGGCGGCCGGACGAATCCAGCACGTTCGCCGGCGCCGTGACGATCGCGTCCACCGAGAGATCCCGGTCGGCCAGCCCGAGGGCTTGCCTGATGGTCACGGTCCCGGTCGACGTCGCGGCCCCGCCGGGCGAGGCGGAGGCCGCGTTTGCCGTCGACGTGGTCGATGCCGCGCTCGACCCCCCGAGATCGGCGAGATCGCGCAGGCAGATCCGATAGCCGTCGAGGGAGTCCTTGTGGGTCGCGCGCTGGCCGACGACACCAACGACCTGGTAGGTGCTGCCGACCTTGAACGAGGCGACGGCGATCTCGCTCGAAGCGTCGGCGATCACTTTCAGCGAGGTCCCGCCATCCCGCTCGAGAACGATCGTGAGATCGCCACCGGACGAGCGTTTCGGCTTCGCGGTGAGAATGCCGGTCGCCGAGACGAGCCGGCCTTCGATGGCCTCGGCGAGGCCGTCAGGTCCGACCGGAATCGCGGGCGGAACGGAACTGATCCCCATCACCTGGATTCCGTCGGGCGCCGGGCGAATCTCGAGTTGCCCGTACGGCGCGCTGAGGGTGCCATTCACCCGGAGCAGCGTGCCGCGTGCGAACGGCTCGACGTTCTTGGGCAAGCGAACGGCGAGCCCGCCGGTCGAATCGCCGATCACGAGGAGCGACGGGGTACCGAGCCGGCCGGCTTCGGCGGTGACGACACCGCCCACGCTGACCCGTGTCCCGAGGGGCAGCGAACGGACGGAAGTCAGCGTCTCGGGCTGGCCCGTGGGCGTCGGGCGCGGCGTTCGCGTGGGGCCCGGGGTGGGTGTGGGGGTGGCGGGTGGGGTGGGCGTGGGAGTCGGGGTGGGTGTGGGGGTTGGCGTGGGAGTCGGGGTCGGCGTGGGGGTTGGCGTGGGGGTCGGGGTCGTCAGGCTCAGCGCCCCGGGCAACGTGACGTAGATCCGGTACCCGGCCGCACCGGTCCCCGAGCTGTCGCGCTGACCGAGCGGGCCCGCGACGGTGGCGGTCATGCCGGAGGCCACGGATTCGCCGCCGAGGACGTCGGCTCCGATGACGGCACGGACCGGCCCCGACCCGTCGTCGATCGTGATCCCGAGGCCATCGGCCAGGGCATCGAGCGGGCCGGACACCGTGCCGGTCACCTCGATCCGTCGACCCTCGAACGGCTCGGTGGCCTCGCCGCTCGCGATCGTCGTCGCGATCGGCAGCGCGACTTCGGGGCCAGCCTGGATCGCGGTCTCGGCCAGCCGCAAGGTGCGCTGGGAGTAGCGACTGGCCACCGTCCCGCGCAGGGTCACCGACGTCCCGGCCGGCCACGTGCCAACGACCGGCGCATCGAGATAGATCGCGATGCCGGCCGTGCCGTCCTGGACGAACCCGGCACGCCCGGATTCGAGGGCGCCCAAAGCGGTCGTCAGGATGCCCTCGACCGTGACGGTCGTGCCGTCGGCGACGGCGCGCGCCTCGGCGATGGCCACCGGGGCAGGTGTCGGCGTTGGTGTGGGCGCCGGCGTCGGCGAAGGGGTTGGGGTGGGAGCGGGCGTCGGGCTCGGTGTGGGCGCCGTGGTCGGACTCGGCGTCGGAGTCGCGACCGGCGTCGGCGTGGGGTTGGCGTCCGGGGTTGGCGTGGCGGCCGGCGTCGAGGCCGGGGTCGGGGTCGCCCCCGGCGTTGGCGTCGGGCTGGGCCCGGGCGCCGGAACCAGCGGTGCACCCAGGCCCTGAGGCGACGGTGCGGACTGGACGAACCAGTCCGCGGCATTGGTGTTCGAGTCAGTCCCGTTCCCGGCCACTCCACCCGGCGCACGCTCGATGCTCGATCCCGCCGGCGGCGCAAGGGCGGCTGCGCCTTCCACGAATCCGTTCGTTGCGTCACCCCAGCCAACCGCATCGACGACCGAGCCGCCCACCACCCGCAGCGCCATCGCACCGCCCGTGGCCGCGGCTCCACCGGTGTAGGTGGCATCGGCCACGGCCGCATAGCTGCCCGAGGCGTTCGCCAGCAGGAAGCGCTGGCCCGGTGCGAGCGTCCGCGAGCTGTCCCAGGTCGCCTTCCGGGTGACCGTCGAGCCCGACGACGTCGCGTACACCACCTCCAAACCCTGCAGGTCCGCGGGGGCGGAGCCCTGGTTGGCGATCTCGACGAACTCGTCGGACGCTGAGGCACCGCCGGTCTGGATCTCGGAGAGCACGAGCGTGGACGTTGGCCAGCCAACGGCGGCGGCCAGCGCGGTCGACGAACCGATCCTGCTCGGGCCGCCCGCCGCGGCGATCATGGCAACGACGATGAGCGCGGTAACAGCCGCGCGCCGGGCACGATCCATCGATGACCTCCCGGCGGGACGGGATGGCTGGCTGGGCGAGGTACGCGTTATAGCGGCCAGCCCTGCACCGGCTCTTATCGGCGGCTCAACTCGCGACTCCTGCCCGCTGCCACCGGCGGTGGACTACGATGCGCTCCACCATCAGAAGCTGACCCCAACTGGAGAGACCGTGGCCCGCGCCAAGAGGACCGCACGCGCCGACGCCCGGCGTCGCTACCGAGCCGCCACCGAGTCCGCGGTCGACATCGACATGGAGGCCGCCGACGTCCCGCGCGACGCCCGAACCGCCGGTCGCCGGTCGCAGCCGGGGGCGAAGCCGGAGAACAGCCAGGGTCGAGTGGGGATCGTCAACGCCCTGCGGGTCTCGATTCACCCGCCGCAGGTCCGCGAGGATCTGCAGGCGCTGCCTTCGCTGGTGACCCACCCGGCGCTCTGGCTGCCGCTGCTGATCACGATCGTCAGCACGATTGCCGTGGTCGCCACCAGCGGCAAGGACGGCATCACACCGTTCCTCTTTGCCTACTTCGTCCAGACGCCGGCACTCGGCGGCGTCTTCCTCGCTGGGTTCCTGGCGCCCAGGGCGAGCTGGTTGCTCGGGGCCATCGTCGGCCTCGTCGCGGCGATCGGGTATCTGGCCGTGCTGTCCGTGGTGCCGGGAGCGCTCGGTCCCACGACGCCGGCGGCCGGCACCATCGAGAACGTCGCGATCTCGGCCTTCATCCTGTCGCCGGTCATGGGTGGGCTGTTTGCCGCCCTCGCCGCCTGGTATCGCCGGTTCCTGCGCCTTTCGAATCCAAACCGGAATCGGCAGGCAGCGTCGCCGAAGCGAGGCACCGACGGCCGCACCCGCGGGTCGAGCGGGTCGCAGAAGGCCGGCGCGCGCCGATAGCCGATCGCCCAGGCCGGCCGCAGGAGCGTCGTCGCGACGATCAGGTCGTGAACGCCACTGCCAGGTAGCCCACGGTCCTGTGCGTCGACCCGCCCGCATCGGCTGACGTGGCGGCAGCCAGGCGGCTGCCGCGGGTGGCTCCACACGCACGGAGTGCGGCCAGCCCCATGACCGTTGGCTGGATCCCGCACATGCCACAGATGAGGCCCGGCGTGCCACGGTCCGCGACGGCGCGCTCCGTACCCGCCAGTCCAATCGGGTCCAGGCGCAGGATCGAGGGCAGGAGATCAGCCGTCGCCCGAGCGCACTCGATGCTCGGCGGGTAGTGAGCCATGTCCGAGCTGATCGCCAGGACGACACGCTGGCCGGCGGCACGCCGCCGTCCGAGCAACGCGCCGAGGCGCTCGCCGGCCGCGATCGCGTCGTCGCCGACACCCGCGGCGACGGAGAGCGGGACGATCGCCGGTGCCGGGCGGAAGGTCTGGAGGAACGGCAGCTGGACCTCGATCGAGTGCTCGCCGCTGTGGGCCGCGTGGTCGACGGCGAAGGGCGGCCCCAGATCCAGGATCGCCCGGGCGAGATCGGCGTCGACTTCCAGATCGCCGAGCGGCGTCCGCCACGCCCCGGTCTGCCACGCCGCGACACCGTCGAGCCATGCCGCCCCGTGATTCGTCCCCAGGACGACGACCGTCGCCGGAGCATCCGGCCGCGCCGTCCCGAGGAGCCGCCAGCCGGCCGCGGCGACAAGGCCCGAGTAGACGAGCCCGGCGTGCGGAACGAGCAACCCGAGGACGGATCCGTCGACCGGGTCGGTGGTCAGGCGCAGGCGATCCGCCTCGCCCAGGAGCTGATCGACGAGGGCGGCCAGCTCTTGCCGGTCCGCCGGGTAGAACGAACCCGCGACGGAGGGTCGGCGGACCTCGACACCCGCGCCGGTGGATGGCAGCCGGGTCGGCATCGGATCACCTCAGCCGCACGGCAGCGCTTGACGCGTCGACCCGGACGGACGTCCAAGGCCGAGACCGGCGAGCGCCCGTCCGCAGCCGGGGCACGTGCCACTGGAGGTCAGGTGCGTCCGCACCCGGTAGCCGTGTCGCTCGATGAGCAGCCGTCCACACCCCGCGCAGGCCGTGTCCTCGAGCCCAAGCTCGGGCGCGTTCCCGACGTAGACGTGCGCGATTCCGGCCTCCCGTCCCAGGTCGGCAGCGCGCCGCAGCGTCTCGAGCGGCGTCGCCGGTACGTCGAGCATGCGGTGCATGGGGAAGAAGCGACTGACGTGCCAGGGCGTCTCCGTGCCCAGGGTCTCGACGACCCATCGCGTGAGCGCCCGGAGCTGGCCGTCATCGTCGTTGCGACCGGGGATGACGAGCGTCGTCAGCTCCAGCCAGATGCCCGCCCGACGCATGGCGACGATCGACTCGAGCACCGGTGCCAGGCGCGCGCCGCACACCTTCCGGTAGAAGGCGTCGTCGAACGACTTGAGGTCGACGTTGGCGGCGTCGAGGACCGGGGCGAGGAGCTCGACCGCCTCGGGGGTCGCGTAGCCGTCCGTGATGAACACGTTCCGAAGTCCGGCCTCACGCGCCAGCCGAGCGGTATCGAGGGCGTATTCGAGGAAGACGGTCGGCTCGACGTACGTGTACGCGATAGCCTCAGCACCCAGCATCGTCGCCTCCGCGACGACCTGGCCGGGCCGAAGCGGTCGGGTGGGGAGATCGAGCCCGAGGCGCGGCCCCTGGGCGATCTCCCAGTTCTGGCAGAACGTGCAATGGAACGGGCAGCCGGCCGTCGCAATCGAGTAGGCGGTCGTGCCGGGCGCAACGTGGAAGAGCGGCTTCTTCTCGATCGGATCGAGGCAGCTCGCGACGACCGCGCCGTAGGCGAGGCAGATGAGCTGACCGTCGCGGTTCTCGCGGACGCCACAGATCCCTCGCCGGCCGGGACGGACGAGGCAGCGATGGGCGCACACGCCACACCGGACGCTCCCATCGGGCGATGGCGTCGCGAGGATCGTCGGGACGGTTGTGGCTCCGGACGGGATGACGGTCTGCATCGGTCGCCTCTGCTTGAGTCTCGCGCCAACGGGCGTGTGGCGACAGTGCCGGCCGGCCCTTCGATTCGGGTGATCCTGCCCTGTTCAGCGCCGGTCCTTGACGTCCAGCATCTCGATGGAGCAACTCGAGCCACTACACGACTGCGGAAGCCATGCGACCGGCCCATTCATTGGAAGCCCAGCGCCCACCTGGCGGCCCGACGCCATCGCCCATCGTGGGCCCTGACGTCCAGCGGTCCCTCCTCGAGCTCGCCCGGATCGCACTGGCCGTGGCGACGCGACGCGACGGGGTATCGGCTCTCGATCGGGCGGTAGAGCAGACGCCGGGTGGCGACGAACCCGGAGAAGCGTTCGTCACGCTCACCGAGGACGGGGACCTGCGAGGCTGCATGGGCAGTCTCGAACCGGAGCGAAGCCTGCGCGAAGCCGTCGTCGTCTCGGCCATCAGCGCCGCCCTGGACGACCCGCGGTTCCGGCCGGTCACCGCCGAGGAACTGCCGGCCATCCACGTCGACATCTCCGTTCTCGGTCCGCTCACAGCCATGGCCGACCCCGGCGCGTTCCAGCCGGGGGTCGACGGCGTCATCGTCGAACGGAGCGGGCGACGAGGGCTGCTCCTGCCGGAGGTCGCAACCGAGTTCCACTGGACGGCGCCCCAGATGTTCGACGCCGTGTGCCGGAAGGCCGGGCTGCCGCGCGACACGTGGCGCGATCCTCGGACGCGACTCAGCACGTTCCGGACGGTCAGGTTCGGCGGTCCGGCCACGAGCGAGCGCGAGACGGCAGTCGGGCGGCGCTAGCCGAGCCGTTGCGTCCCGGCGTTCCCCGGAATGTCCAGAGAACGCCAAGACGGCCAGAGGATTGGGTGCGCCAACGGCCGTTGATTGCTCCGTACGGCAGGTAGTGCTGCGAGCTTGAATGACGTTGCTGTCCTGGCGATCTTCCCTGTTTGGCTCGACCGCACCGCAAGCCACTCGGGTGCGATGGGGCGACAGTGCCTTTGCGCCCAGCCACTCACTCGCCGAGACTCGAGGCATGGATCAACGGCAAGCCCGGCTTTGCGTCCTCGTGGTCGACGACGAGCCTCCCATCGTCAGCCTGGTACGCGGCTACCTCGAGCGTGAGGGCTGGAGCGTCCTGACGGCTTCGGACGGGCACGAGGGACTTGACGCCGTCCGGCGCGAGCAGCCGGATGTCGTGGTCCTCGACCTCATGCTTCCGGGCCTCGACGGCGTCGAGGTCTGCCGCCAGCTGCGGACCTTCAGCAGCGCCTTCGTGGTCATGCTGACCGCGAAGTCCGAGGAGATCGACAAGCTCGTCGGTCTGGCGGTCGGGGCGGACGACTACATGACCAAGCCGTTCAGCCCGCGGGAGCTGGTGGCACGGATCAAAGCGATCCTTCGACGAGCACGAACCTCGACGTTGGCCGCTCCCGGGCTCGACGTGGACGTGGCCCGCCGGATCGCGCGCGTTGACGGCCAACAGGTCGAGCTGACCCGGACCGAGTTCGAGATCCTCGCCGCGCTCGCCCGGGAGCCTGGCGCCGTCGTCGATCGCACCGCGCTTCTCGCATCGGTCTGGGGTCCGGGCTTCAACGACGATCACCTCGTCGACGTTCACGTCGCCAACCTGCGCCGCAAGCTCGGCGACAACCCGGAACACCCACGCTTCGTTGAGACGGTGCGTGGCGTCGGCTACCGCCTCGCGGCCGTCTGATGCGGTTGCCGCGCCGCCTCCGCTCACGACTCGTCCTGTCGCACCTCGTGGTCGCGTTGGCGGCGCTCGGAACGGTCCTGGTCGGGGTTTCGTTCGTCGGTCCGGGGTACTTCGCAGACGCCATGGGCCACGGGCCCGGAGATCCACAGGGCCAGGCGATGGACGCGGCGACCCTGGGCGCCTTCCAGGACGCGGTCCGAACCGCCTTGCTCGCGGCGCTCGCCGTTGCGCTCCTGGCAGCCGTGATCGTCGCGTTGGCGCTGTCATCCCGAATCGCCACGCCCGTAACGCGCCTCGTCGAGGCGGCTCAACGGATCGCCGGCGGCCATTACGCCGAGCGCGTCCCGACGTCGGGCGAGGGCGAGGTTGCCGACCTGGCCGCGACCTTCAACGCCATGGCCGGCTCGCTCGAGGCGACCGAGCGGCGCCGGCTCGAGCTGGTTGGCGACGTCGCGCACGAGCTCCGCACCCCGCTCGCCACCCTCGACGGCCACCTCGAGGGCCTCCAGGACGGCGTGGTCGATCCGAGTCCGGAAACCTGGATGCTTCTGCGGCGCGAGACAGGCCGACTCACGCGCCTCGTCTCGGACCTCTCCGAGCTATGGCGTGCCGAGGCCCGCCAGCTATCGCTCTCGATCGAGGACCTCGACGCGAGCCAGGTCGCCCGCGACGTAGTCGAGCAGTTCCGGCCCCAGGCGGAGTCGCGCTCGCTGACCGTCGGTGCCGATCTCCCGTCGGGTCTGCTCGTCCGGGCTGATCGTGATCCACTCGCCCAGGTCGTCGCGAACTACCTTTCGAACGCGATCCGCTACAGCCCCGATGGCGCCGCGGTGACGATCGAAGGACGGCGGACCGGGGGCGAGATCGTCATCTCGGTTCGCGACACGGGACCGGGTCTCACGCCTGAGCAACGTGCCCACGTGTTCGAGCGCTTCTACCGGATCGACCCGTCGCGCTCACGCGCCCTCGGCGGCGCAGGGATCGGTCTCGCGATCGTCCACGCCCTGGCCGGCGCCATGGGCGGGCGCGCCTGGGCGGAGTCCGACGGCCCCGGTATGGGCTCGACGTTCTCGGTGGCGCTCCCGGCCGCTTGACCAAACCTTGATGGAAACCCGACCGGCCCTCCATGGACCTGGCCTGATCCTGCGCCGAAGGTAGTCGTAGAGCCCGGCACCATGCTGGGCCGAACGACAGGAGACCGAGACGTGATGGGTCCCTGGGCATGGATCTGGATGTTGATCTGGATCGCCGCCCTGGTCTTCATGGTCTGGCTGATCGTTCGCGGTCCCGCCGACCGACCTGCCGCTGAGGATGCGATCGCGATCCTCCGCGCGCGGTTCGCGCGAGGCGAGATCAGCCAGGACGAGTTCGAGCGGGCGCGCGACGCCCTGCTTGCCGATCGACGGGAGTTCACCAGATGACCAGGAGACTTGTCGGCGCGTTGATCGCCGGGGCATTCGCCCTCGGGTTCCTCGGCGGGGCCGCCGGCACGATCGTCGCTCACGACACAACGACCCCGACCAGCGACCACCGGGAAGTGATGGCCGAGCACATGGCCGGCTACGACATGGACTCGTGGATGTCGGGTTCCATGGGCTCGATGATGGGCCCCGGCTCGTCCTTCGGCGCCGGCATGATGAACGGCACGACTGCCTCCGGCATGCCTGGAGCCAGCATGAGCTCCACCATCCGGCCGAGAGCCAGGGCGGCACCCGATGAGCGGCGGCGAGCTCCAGACCCGAGCCGAACGCCGGGCTGCCCTCCTCGAGGAGCGCCGGCTCCAGCGAAAGCAAACCCAGGCCGTCGACTTCAAGGCCGCGCAGCATCGGCGCGACCGGGTGCGCAAGGGGAACTTCGGACTCGTCGTCGCGGTCGTCCTCGGCGGCGGCGTCTACCTCGCCGCCGGCGATCTCCTCGGGCAGCGCGGGTCGGCCACCACGGCCGATGCCATTCCCGTGCGCCTCAGCATGGCCGGCTTCGAGCCCGGTGAGATCAAGGTCCCGGCCGGCCAGACCGTGTCGATCGAGCTGTGGACCACCGACGCCGCGCCGCACCTCTCAGGGGGCGTCCACACGATGATCAGCGACGAGCTCGGCATCCACGAGGAACTCCCGGCGGCTGGCATGACTGGCGAGAGTCGGAAGGTCGTCACGATCAAGACACCGACCAAGCCCGGCACCTACGACATCTGGTGCAACACGTGCTGCGGCGGCAAGGACAGCCCGACGATGCACGGCAAGCTCACGGTCGAGGCGTAGCCGATGGGCCGCCCCAGAGCAGGTTCCTACGACCCCGTCCCCGAGGGGTCTTCGGGGGCGATGCCGGTTGACACCCGGCCGGCATCGCCCCTTGTCCTCGCCTTCCCGCGGCCGGCGGTCGTGCTCGCGGCCGCGCTGGCGCTGGTCGGTGCCGGATCGAGCCTGTTCCTCCTCGCCGTCCCGTTCGACACGGCGGCGTTCGGTGGCCTGACCATCCCGGTTGTCCTGGGATCGGGCCTCGCGGACGGATTCAACCCGTGCGCCTTTGCGCTGCTGGTGCTGTTCGCCACATACACGCTGACCCTGGTCAACGCGGTGACCTCCGACGGCAGCCCGACCCTGGAGGCGCGGCGTCGCCTGCTCGGGGCGGGATCGCTCTACGTCGGCGCGGTGTGGGTCACCTACTTCATCATCGGCCTGGGCCTGCTCAGCTTCCTCGGCTGGCTCGGCCAGGATCACTTCGTGGCCCGCGGGGCCGCCGTGCTTGCGCTCGTGATGGGCCTCTGGATGCTCAAGGACGTGCTCGTCCCGGGCTGGGGGCCTTCGATGATGGCGCCGTCCGGAACGCATGGGCGGATGCAGAAGGCCATGGAGCGCGGCGGTCTCGGGGGGATGCTGATCGCCGGCGTCCTGGTGGGGATCTGCACGGTTCCGTGTTCGGGCGCGATCTACCTCGACATCGTCGCGGTGCTGCACGCGTCGGGTGGTGGCGCCAGCGGTCTGGCCCTGCTCGCGCTCTACAACCTCGCCTTCATCGTCCCGCTGGTGACCCTGCTGCTCGTCGTGAGCAATCGCCGCGTCCTTGGACAGCTCGGCCGCTGGAACCGGGCGAACTCACCGTGGATCAAGGCCGGGCTCGCGCTCGCCGTCCTCGCCATGAGCTTCGGGCTGCTGGCGACGATGTGATCGAGACCATCGAGTTTCCGATCCGGGGCATGACCTGCGCGTCGTGCGTCAACCGGATCACCCGGGCCCTCAGGAAGCTCGATGGCGTTGAGCGGGTAATGGTCGACCTGGTTCGGGAGACCGCCAGGGTCCGCCGCGATGCGTCGCTCGTGTCCAAGGCGTCGCTCGCTGCGGCGGTTGGCGCGGCTGGCTACGAGGCCGATCTCGGGGCGGCGGTCGCGATCCCCAACGTCGATCGTCCCGGCTTCGCAGCGAGGCTCGTGGCCCGCCTCCGGTCATGAACGTCGCGATGCTGGGCGGCGTCCTGCGCGCGGGCGGCCCTTCGCTCGCACGATCGATGGACCCGCGGCGTGCTGCTCGCCCGCCAGGCTCGTGCCCTCGACGAGCTACGGGGGTTCGCCATCGCCGACGAGATCCCGCGAACGGCACCAGAGCGGCTGCCCCTCCATGGCCAGACGCGCAGCGCCCGTGGTCTCGAGTGGCGCTACCAGCCGTGCCGGCGATGCGATGCCCCGTCGATCCCGGCATCTGGCGTGCACCCACCTGGCGAATCGGGACAGTCGCGGGCGAGCCACGCCTCCAAGTCAGTCAAGGCCGGCGCGACGGGGCT
>JBGPIH010000097.1:0-12270 GCA_041484785.1 Candidatus Limnocylindria bacterium | reverse complement strand
CTGTTCGAGATGCTCGGCAACTGGAGCTTCGGCGACTACTTCAAGCGCGAGGCGATCCACTGGGCGTGGCAGTTCCTGACCGTCGATCTCGGCATCCCCGGCGATCGCCTGGCGGCCACGACGTATTCGGACGACGAGGTTGCCTGGAACATCTGGCAGGACGAGATCGGCCTGCCGCCGGAGCGGATGGCGAGATGGGGCGACGTCGACCGCGGTGACGATCACAACTTCTGGCGAATGGCGGACACCGGTCCGTGCGGACCGTGCAGCGAGATCCATTTCGATCGCGGCGCCCACCTGTCCGAGGGGCCGGAGTGCATCCCGGACCACAGCGAGCATTGCCCGCGCTGGCTCGAGATCTGGAACCTCGTGTTCATGGAGTTCGACCAGCGCCCGGACGGCCGGGTTCCGCTGCCGTTCACCAGTGTCGACACGGGGATGGGTCTCGAACGTCTCGCCAGCGTCCTGCAGCAGGTTCCCACCAACTACGACACGGACCTGTTCACCCCGATCCATGCCCGGATGCGCGAGCTCATCGGCCACGACCCCGAGGCGTTCGAGGCGGAGCGCTTCAGCTACCAGGTGATCGCCGATCATTCGCGTGCGGTCACCTTCCTGATCGGCGACGACGTCCTGCCGGCCAATGACGGCCGTGGCTACGTCCTGCGGCGCATTCTCCGTCGGGCCGTCCGGCATGGGCGCCTGCTCGGCCGTCGTCAGCCGTTCATGGCCCAGGCCGCCGCCGTCGTGATCGAGGTCATGGGCGAGGCGTATCCGCACCTGGTCGAGCGCCGCGACGAGATCCTCGAGGTGATTGAGCGCGAGGAGGCACAGTTCGCGCGAACGCTCGACGCGGGCGCGAAGCTCCTGGACGCGTCGATCCTGCGCCTCGCGCCCGACGCTCGCCGCGAGGTCGGGCGGCGCCTGGAAGCCGTCGGAGCGGAGGCTCCGACGCTGCCCGGCGAGACGGCATTCCAGCTCCATGACACGTATGGCTTTCCGTTCGAGCTGACCGAGGAATACCTCGCGGAGTTCGGACTCCGGGTCGATCGCGCCGGGTTCGACGCGTCCATGGCCGAGCAACGGCGTCGGAGTCGCTCGGGCAAGAAGGCCGAGCTGGCGAGGCATGCCGAGCTGGCCGGGCTGTACGGCGCGATCCAGGCACGCGCTGGCGACACGCGGTTCCTCGGCTACGAACAGACAGTCGCGGCGGCCCGGGTCGTGGCCATCCTGCGCGACGGGATGGAGTTCGACGAGCTCACCGGCCACGGCGAGGCGGAGCTCGTCCTCGACGCCACGCCGTTCTACGGCGAAGGTGGTGGACAGGTCGGGGATCGGGGCGTCATCCGGGAGCCGGGCGAGGGGAGCGAGCTGTTCACGGTCACCGACACCCAGAAGCCGGTGGGTGGCCTGATCGTGCATCGAGGAACGTTGCGCGGGCGTCTGCGGGTGGGTGAGACGGTGGAGGCGGTCGTGGACGCCGAGCGGCGCGCGCACACGATGCGCAATCACACGGGGACGCACCTGCTCCATCGCGCGCTGCGCAACGTGGTGGGGGAGCGGGCGCGCCAGGCCGGCTCGCTCGTCACGCCGGACTACCTGCGCTTCGACTTCCCGTTCGAGCGAGGCCTGACCGACGAGGAGCTGCGGGCGATCGAGGATGAGGTCCACCGCATCATCCGTGACGACCGGCCCGTCTCCGTCGCATTCATGAGCATGGCCGAGGCCATCGAGGGAGGTGCGGACGCCTTCTTCGACGAGAAGTACGGTGAGTTGGTCCGGACGGTCCGCGTCCAGGACTACAGCTTCGAGCTGTGCGGCGGCACGCATTGCCGGGCGAGCGGACAGATCGGTGGCTTCCTGATCACCGGCGAACGGAGCATCGGATCCGGGATGCGCCGGGTCGAGGCCGTGACCGGTGCCGCGGCCGACGTCCTGGTCCGCGAGCGGTTCACGCTCCTGGAGCGGGCATCCGCCGCGGTCGGTGCCCAGACGCCCGGCGCGCTGCCGGACCGGATCTCCGGGCTCCAGGACGAGCTGCGCGAGGCGAGGCGGCGGCTCAAGGCCGGAGGCCCCGGCGGCGCGATCCCGAAGGCCGGCGAGCTCGCCGCCCGTGCTCGTGACGTCGCACCGGGCGTTCGGCTGGTAGCCGCCGCGGTGCCGTACGAATCGATGGAAGCGCTCAAGGGCGCGGCGCGGGACGTCAGCGGCCTCCTGGGCTCGGGGGTCGTGGCGCTCGGGCTCGATGCCGACGAGCCGCAGCTGTTCGTGACGGTGTCCGACGACCTCGTCGCCCGTGGAATCTCGGCCGGCGAGCTCGTGACCGCGGCGATGCCGGCGATCGACGGCCGCGGTGGCGGCAGGCCGGCGATGGCCCAGGGCCGCGGAACACGCCGAGACGGGCTTGCCGAAGGTCTCGCCGCGATCCGTGCCCGGCTCGAGATCGGGGCCTGATGGCCTTCTGGCGGCGGATCTGGCAGCGTGACGGCGAGGAGGTCCTCGCCGCCTGTACGGCGCTCGACGTCGGGACCGAATTCGCCAAGGCGCTCGTGTTCGACATCGACGGCGCCGGCCACGGCACCGTCCGGGGTGTTGGGCGAAAGCGCCAGGGCCTCTCGCACATGCAGTCGGGGACGGTCGCCGACATCGCCGCGGTCGTGGACAACTGCGCGGTCGCCCTCCAGGAGGCCGAGGAGATGGCCGGCTTTCGACCCACCCAGGTGGTGATCGGGATCGCCGGCGAGCTGGTCAAGGGCTTCACCACCACCCATTCCCAGGAACGCAAGAAACCCGACCAGCCGATCACCGAGGGCGAGCTCCAGAAGTTGATCGACATCGTCCAGCGCGAGGCACTCCAGGAGGCCGAACGGGCGATCACCTGGGAGACCGGGCTGCCCCATGTGGACGTCCGGCTCGTCCACGCGGCGGTGACCGGGGCCTCGATCGACGGCTATGCCCTGACCAATCCGGTCGGGTTCCAGGGCCGCCATGTCCAGATCGGGATCTTCAATGCGTTCGCGCCGCTGGTCCATCTCGGCGCGCTCCAGAGTGTCGCGTCGCAACTCGATCTCGAGCTCCTGGAGATCGTCGCGGAGCCGTATGCCGTCGCCCGGGTGCTGGGCAGCGACCACATCCGCCAGGCCGGTGCACTGTTCGTGGATGTCGGCGGTGGAACGACGGACGTGGCGCTCGTGCGCAAGGGCGGAATCGAGGGGACGCGGATGTTCGCGCTCGGCGGCCGTGCCTTTACCAAGAGCCTGGCCGATCGATTGGACCTGCCCTATCCACGGGCCGAAGCGCTCAAGGTCGACTACGCGCGCGGCCTCCCCGTCGAACAGGCGGACGCCGTGGCCCGAGTCGTCGCCGACGACGTCCGGGTGTGGGCGGCCGGCGTGGAGCTGGTAATGGAGGAGCTGTCCGCCGGCGACCTGCTGCCGGGGAGGATCTTCCTGTGCGGTGGCGGCTCGAGATTGCCGGAGATCCGGGCGGCGCTGGCTGCGGAATCGTTCTGGCAGCGCCTGCCGTTCGCCCGACCGCCCGAGATCACGATCATGGCACCCGACCAGATCGACACGATCTCGGACGCCACCGAGCTGCTCGTGGACCAGCAGGATGTCACGCCGCTCGGCCTGGCCTACCAGGCCATCGAGCTGCAGACCAGCGAGGACGTCCTCGACGCGGCCCTCCGGCGCGTCCTGCGGGCGATGAAGGTCTGACCCCGATGGCCGGCGGGATCATCTACCTCGACATCGACGACGAGATCACGTCGGCGGCCACCCGAGTCCGCGCCAGCGAGGCTCGCCGGGTTGCCCTCGTGCTGCCCTTCGGCTCGCGAGTGGCCACGTCGCGCATCAACTTCCGGCTGCTGTCGCGCGATGCGCTGATCAGCGAGAAGCAGCTCGCGATCATCGCCGGCGACCCGGCGACGCGGGCGCTCGCCGCGTCGGCGGGTCTGCCGGTCTTCTCGTCCATCGCGGAATACGAGTCGTCATTCACGGGCCCAGGCGTTGAGGCGGACGAGGCCGAATCGGGGACGTCCGCAGGATCGCGGACGGCCTCGCCCCACGGCGCGGCGGCGCCGTCGCCGGGGCCGGCCGCATCGGGCGTGTCGGTGCCCCCAACCACCTTGTTTCCCGATGCCGCGGTTGCCGGACCGGCGTCGCGCCGCGCTGCGCCGACCGCGGTCCCGCGAACGAGCTCGGCGCCGCCGGATCGCACGTCCGCCGCTCGCGTACGGCCGTCCGAGGCCTCGACTCGCCAGCCGGCCAGCGCGCCGGTGCGCCGTGGCCCATCGCGGACGCCGGTCATCGTGGCGCTCGTCGTGCTCGCGCTGGTCGTCCTCGTTGGCGCCGTGGGTGCCTACCTGTTCCTGCCGTCGGCGACGATCGTGGTCACGCCGCGGCCGGAGGCGATCGCGCCGCTCGAGCTGACCATCACGGCCGACCCGGCGGCCAGCGAACCGAACGCCGCCACCCTGGTCGTGCCCGCCGTGCGGATCCCGCTCGACGTCACGGTCACGGACACCTTTCCCGCAACCGGGAAGCGGGTGGCGGAGACCAACGCAACGGGCCGCGTCCGCTTCTCCAACCTCGACTTCCTGAGGACGAACACCGTAGCCGGGGGGAGCGTCGTCAGCACCAACGCGGGCGTTCGGTTCCGCACGAACACCACGGTCACCGTGCCGCGTGCCGATCTGGTGGGCCTGACCGTCTTCCCGGGCCGGATCACCGTCGGGGTCACGGCTGTGGACCCGGGGCTCGCCGGCAACGTCGAGCCCAACACGGTCGTCATCGTGCCCAAGGGTGAGGATCCGCAGGCGCTCAAGGTCGTCAACCCGGACGCCACGACCGGTGGGACCCATGACGAATTCCCGAAGATCGAGCAGGCCGACGTCGACGCCGCGTTGAAGGCGCTCGGGACGTCGCTGGACGCCCAGCTCCAGGCGCAGCTGGCCGACCGGTCCATCGTGCCGCCGGGGGCCACGGCCTTTCGCGAGACGGCGACCCTCGGGACGCCGACCCCGACGGTGGCCGACCCGTCCAGCCTGGTCGACCAGGAGGTCGCCTCGTTCGACCTGGGGCTGAACGCGACCGGGTCGGTGATCGCCGTGGACCCCACCCCGATCTCGTCGATCGCCGAACAGAAGCTGCGGACGACCGTGAAGGCCGATCATGAGCTCGTGGCGGACTCGATCAGGGTGAGCGTCGGCACGGCGACGGTCTCCGGCCAGACCGTCAGCTTCCCGGCGACCGTGTCGGCGCAGCAGGTCGCGGTGCTCGACGCCGCCGCGCTGCGGACGAGTGTCCTCGGCCGGCCACTGGCCGACGCCCGCGCGATCCTGGCCCAATTCGGCGATGTGACCGTGACCGCCTGGCCTGATTGGGTCGGCTCGATCCCGACGGTCGAGAGCCGGGTCACGGTCTCGATCCAGGGGTCGGTCCCGGTCGAAACGCCGCAGCCATCGGGTTCGGCGCGGTGAGCCGGCTCCTTGGCATCGATCTCGGCGAGCGGCGCATCGGCCTGGCCGTCGCCGAGCGAGATGGGTCGTCCGCCCAACCGCTGGCGACGATCCGTCGCTCCGCCTCGCTCGACGCCGACGCTGCCGCTCTGCTGACCGTCATCGGCGCGCAGGGCATCGACGAGCTCGTCGTGGGGTTGCCGCTCGAGGCGTCCGGTTCGGAAGGTCCGCAGGCGACCCTGACCCGGCGCTGGGCCATCGCGATCGCGAAGCGGCTCGGGCTGCCGGTCGCGTTCCGCGACGAGCGGCTCACGAGCCACCTGGCCGAGACGCGACTCGGTCCCATGAAACGGGGCCGATCCGGCGGGCCGCCCAGCAAGACCCAGCGCGACGCCTACCGAGCCCGAGTGGATCGCGAAGCCGCCGCGATCATCCTCCAGGACGAGCTCGATGCCCGGGCGGGACGTGGGGCAGGGGCAGGGCGATGACCATCCGCTCCGGGCGGCGGCCGCGCGACCGCCGGGACCAGCAGGCGAGGCCGTACGGGTCCGACGCCTATGCCACCGATTCGTCGCGGGACGACGATCGGCTGCCGCCACGCCGCGGCGGCGACGGCTCAGGCGGGAGCGGGCTGGGGGGGCTCCTGAAGTTCGCGGCCTTTGCGCTCGTGCTGGCGGCCATCGTCCTGGTGATCGGCCTGACCGCCCTCCGCCCGCTCGTCAACAGCGTCGTCCTCAGCATCGCCCAGGACAACCCGGCGGCGTTGCAGCTGCCGTTCATCAAGCAGATCGTCCGGGAGGACCTGGGGTCTGCCCTGACCACGCCCGTTTCGTCAGACCCCACGCAGGTCGAGTTCCTCGTCGAGCCCGGCGACACGGCGCGCTCGATCGCGGATCGCCTGCAGGCGCAGAGGTTGCTCGGTGACAGTCGGGCGTTCGTGTTCATCGCCATCGATCGGCAGCTGACCGGTTCCCTGCAGCAGGGCACGTTCGTCCTGCGCCGGAACCTGACCCCGGACCAGCTGGTCAGCGCGCTGCTCAACCCGCCAGTCGTGAAGTACGTCGACATCGAGCTGCGCACCGGGCTTCGGCTCGAGCAGCTGACTGCCAAGCTCGAGACGCTGTCGGGGCTGGAGATGGACGCGGAAGCGTTCTACAACCTCGTCAAGTCACCGCCGGCCCGCCTGCTCGACGACTATCCGTGGCTCGAGGCCGCCCTGGCCGAGGCCCCGGAGGGGGCGTCGCTCGAGGGGTTCCTGTGGCCGTCGAGCTACCGGGTCCTGCCGGATACCACGCCCGAGGAGCTCGTCCGGCTGATGCTCGACAAGTTCATCGAGAATGTCGGGGCGGCTCGCCTGGTCGTGCCCCAGGAGCGCGGCCTGTCCTTCTACCAGGTGCTGGTCCTTGCCTCGATCGTCGAGCGGGAGGCCCAGCTCGACGCGGAGAAGCCGCTGATCGCCGGCGTCTACGCCAACCGGCTCGATCCCACGAAGTGGAAGCTCGGCCTGCTCCAGTCCGACCCGACCGTCTTCTACGTGCACGACACCCTCGAGCTGGCCAAGCTCCCGGTTGCCGACTGGATCCAGTACGTGTTCTGGGCCCCGATCGAAGGGGGTCTCACGGATCAGAGCCTTCCCGCGGACATCGCCGGCTACAACACCTACACGAGCAAGGGCTTGCCTCCCGGTCCACTCGACACCCCGACGATCACCTCGATCGACGCGGCCCTCGAGCCGGACACCTCCGACGGCTACCTCTACTTCGTGGCCAAGGGCGATGGCAGCGGGACGTCCGCCTTCGCCAAGACGCTGAAGGAACACCAGGCCAACGTCGCCAAGTACGTCAAGAAGTGAGCCGTTCGAGGCGTTCGAGCGGGTGGCCGTCCCCGGACGACTTTGCACCGCCGCCCGCCCCGGCGGACCTCGCCGCGTGGGACCTCGCGGACCGTGCCGCCCGCCCCGCCCGCCTGGACCGACTCAGGGCGCGCTTCGAGGAGGCGGGCGTCGACGCCTACTTCGGCGTTCGCCGCGAGCACATGCGCTACCTGACCGGTTTCGCCCTGGCCGACGGGGAGGAGAAGGTCGCCGGCAACTCCGGGCAGTTCCTCATCGGCGGCGACGAGGTGGTCGTGCTGGCGGACTCGCGCTACACGATCCAGGTCCGCCGCGAAGCGTCGGAAGCCCGGCTGTTCGGCGCCTACAACGACCTCCCCGGTCGCTGGCCGGAGCTGCTCGCGTCGGTCGGGGCGCGGCGCGTTGCCGTCGAGGCCGGGTTCGTCTCGCAGGCGACCTGGACCAGGCTGGCCGCGGCGGCGCCGGAGGCGGAGCTCGTGCCGGTCGAGGGTTGGCTGGAAGCGGACCGTGCGGTCAAGGAACCGGCCGAGCTGGCGCGGGTCGCCGCGTCGTGCGCGGTCGCGGACTGCGCCCTGGCACGCCTCCTGCCCGAGATCCGTCCGGGGGTCACGGAAGCCGGGCTGGCGTTGCGCCTGGAGTGGCTGATGCGGACCGGGGGCGCGGAGGCACTGGCCTTCGACGTCGCCTGCCTGTCGGGCCCGGAGGCCGCCCTGCCGCACGGCGCGCCCGGCGATCGGGCGGTGCGGGCCGGAGCGGTCCTCCTGTTCGATTTCGGGGCACAGGTGGCCGGCTATCGAAGCGACATGACCCGGACCCTCTTCGTGGGTGTGCCGTCGGATCGCGACCTGGAGATCTACCAGCTGGTCGCCCGCGCACAGGCCGCGGCGATCGAGGCCCTGTCGAACGCGGTGAAGCGGCCGGCGGCCCCGGGCAGCGAGGAGCCGCTGCCGACCGGCAGGGCCATCGACGCTGCCGCCCGGGCCGTCATCGACGCGGCCGGCCACGGCGACCATTTCGGCCATGGGACCGGCCACGGGATCGGGCTGGCCACGCATGAGGCTCCGTCGCTGGGTCGCCTCGCTCCGGAGACGCCACTGCCCAGTCCAACCGTCTTCTCGGTCGAGCCCGGCGTCTACCTCGAGGGCGAGATGGGTGTCAGGATCGAGGACCTCGTCGTGCTCGACGCGGCGGCCGGCCGGGTCGAGCGGCTGACCAGGTTCCCGCGCGACGTGATCGTGGTCGGCTAGCCGCGCCGCGCGGCCGTGCGAGATCGACTCGGTCGTCGGATACAATCGCGGCTCGAACCCCACGGACGCATACCCGGCGTGCGCGCGTCATGAGGACGGATCCGCCGGCCTCACCCCCCAGGAGCCAGCCTCGATGATCAGCACCGGTGAACTGAAGAAGGGCGTCGCCATCGAGCTCGACGGTGAGCTCTGGCAGATCCTCGACTACCACCACATCAAGATGGGCCGCGGTTCGGCCCAGGTCCGGATCACGCTGCGCAACATCAAGCGCGGCCAGACCGTGGAGCGCTCGTTCCAGGCGGGAACGAAGTGGCCGCGGGCCTCGATGGAGAAGCGGCCCGTCCAGTTCCTCTACCGCGACGACGCCGACTACCACTTCATGGACACCGACACGTACGACCAGTTCACGCTCAGCTCCGAGCAGCTGGGGGAGACCGCCCAGTACCTCAAGGACGGGTTGACCCTGGACCGGACGAGCTACCAGGGCGAGACGATCGGCGTCGAGCTGCCGGTCACGGTGGACCTGGCGGTGGTCGACACCGAGCCGGGCTTCGCCGGCGACACTCAGTCGGGCGCCCGGAAGCCGGCCACCACCGAGACCGGGCTCATCGTCCAGGTGCCGATCTTCGTCGAGCAGGGCGACACGATCCGGATCGATACCCGGACCGGGGAATACCAGACTCGCATCTAGAACCGGATGAGCGCTGACGAGCCGCCGGACTGGGCCCTCCCGAGCTGGGATGCCGTCACGACCCGGGCCGGGTCCGCGACCGGACGAGAGCCGGCAGCCAGCCCGACGCCCGGCACCTTCGGCGTCCGGATCCTCGGCGTCAGCGAGGTCACCCGGGCGATCCGCGGCGCGGTCCGCGCCGATCCTCGACTCGCCGACCTGTGGGTCGAGGGCGAGATCGGACGAGTCACGGTCTCGTCGGCGGGACACGCCTACTTCGCGCTGAAGGACGAGCGCAACCAGCTCCAGTGCGTGTGGTTCCGCGACGATCGGTTGCGCTCCGCGTTCGAGGCCCAGGCCGGGCTCCGTGTCGTGGCCCACGGCCGGATCGACCTGTTCGAACCGCAGGGTGCGCTCCAGCTCTACGTGGACTCGATCCAGCCGGCGGGCCTGGGCGACCTCACCTTGCGATTCGAGGCGTTGAAGGCTCGCCTGGCGGCCGAGGGTCTCTTCGAGGCGGGGCGCAAACGGCCGCTGCCGGGGCGTCCGACGACGATCGCCGTGGTGACCAGCCCGAGCGGGGCGGTCTGGAAGGACATCTGCCACGTCCTGGGGCGGCGCTGGCCGCTGGCCAGGGTGGTGCTCGTCGCGGCCCATGTCCAGGGCGAGGGCGCGCCGGCCAGCATCGTGGCCGCGCTTCGCAAGGTGGAACGGTATGCCGCCGAACGGACGGCGGCCGGACGACCGGACGAGGCGCCCGCGGTGACGATCCTGGCTCGAGGGGGCGGCTCCCTCGAGGATCTCTGGGCGTTCAACGACGAAGCCGTCGTGCGCGCCGTTGTCGGCCATTCGGTGCCGCTCGTCTGCGGCGTGGGCCACGAGGCGGACGTCACGCTCGCGGATTTCGCCGCCGACGTCCGGGCTCCCACGCCGTCGGCCGCGGCCGAGGTCGTCGTACCGGACCGCCTCGAGGCGATCTCCGGGGTGCGCGCGCTGGGCCGGCGTCTCGACGCGTCCGCGAACGCGCGGACCCGGTCGGCCGCCCGGGAGGTGGCGGCTGAACGTCGCGCCCTTGATCGCCTGAGCCCGGGCGCCCAGCTGGCGAGCGCCCGTGAGCGGGTTGGGCTCCTGCTCGATCGGGCGACGCGCGCCCTGGGCGATCGCCTGGTCGGCGAGCGACAGACCGCCGACCGGCTCGGTCCCCGGCTCGCCACGATCCTGCCCGGCCGGTTGGCCCGCGATCGGGCCGCGCTCGGGCGCTTCGAGCGGATGGATCCGCTGGTCGCACGCCGCGTGGCATCGGCGCGGGCGGCGCTCGACAATGCGGTCGCGGCGCTCGCCGTCCTTGGTCCGCAGGCCACCCTGGAACGCGGGTACGCGATCGTGCGGCGCAGCTCCGACGACGCGATCGTGCGCGATCCGTCCGACGCCCCGCCCGGCACGCGCCTGGCGGTGCGCGTCGCCCGCGGCGAGCTTCCGGCCTCGGCCGACCCACGCTGATCGAATTGGAGGGTCTGGGCGAGGCGATCATCTTCCTGGCGGTCGTGGCGATCATCGCGGTCGTTGCCGTTCGCCTTGGTATGCTCATCGCTCCGCGCCTCGACCGGATGACCGAACCCCACGATGAGGACGATGCCGCCCACGACGACTGATCCAGCCATCGACGCGTTGAGCTTCGACGACGCGCTGGCCGAGCTCCAGCGGGTCGTCGCTGAGCTCGAGAGCGGCGGGCAGCCGCTCGAGGCGGCGATCGCGCTCTACGAGCGCGGGGTCGCACTGCAGGCTCGCTGCGAACGGCTGTTGGGGGACGCCGAGCTGCGCGTTCAGCAGCTCGTCGCCCGTGCGGGCGGCGCCCTCGAGACGCGCGACGTGCGTCCGGAGGATGCGACGGACGAGCCGGGCGCCGGGAGTTAGGGCTCCCCGGGCGGATTCGGTCGCCGTCTCAGCGGGTTCGCAGCCGCCAAAACGCGCGACCTGCAGGGAACAGGTTTACACTCTGGGCGCTGCCGCGAACCGAGGCATTGCAGCCGGCTCCGGCATCACATGTGGACCTGCTGACTCGTCAGCGCGACCGAAACCGGCGGTCTCCAGCCGGCCGATCCAGGAGCCCGTTCAAGCGTGCCGATCCTTCCCACGATCCAGGGGCCAGGCGATCTCCGCGGCCTCAACGAGATCCAGCTGGCTCAGCTGGCGCTCGAGATCCGAGACACGATCATCAGCACGGTGGCGCGGACCGGCGGCCACCTCGGATCGTCGCTCGGGGTCGTCGAGCTGACCATCGCCCTGCACCGGTTGCTCGAATCGCCGCGCGATCGGATCGTCTGGGATACCGGGCATCAGGCCTATCCGCACAAGCTCCTGACCGGCCGCCTCGAGGCGTTCGGGACCCTTCGCCAGCTCGACGGCATCGGTGGCTTCCCTCGCCGGTCGGAATCGGTCCACGACGTCTTCGATGGGGGCCACGCCGGCACCGGCCTCTCGATCGCCGAGGGACTGGCCGAGGCGCGTGACCTGCGCCACGGCCTCGAGCGGATCGCGGTGGTGGTCGGGGACGCGGCCCTGATGAGCGGCCTGTCGCTGGAGGCGCTCAACGACATCGGCCATCGCCAGACCCAGATGCTGATCGTCGTCAACGACAACGAGATGTCCATCAGCCCGACCGTCGGCGCGTTCTCGAAGTACCTCTCCCAGATCAAGCTGTCGCCAGCGTGGCGGCAGGGCAAGGGCGCCTACGACCGGACCGTCGAGCGAATCCCGGTCGTCGGCGGAACCATCCTTGAGCTCAGCCGGCGCGTCCGGCGGACCGTCGTCCAGTTCGCCCAGCCGGGCCAGCTGTTCGAGGATCTCGGGATCACCTACATCGGTGCGGTCCCCGGTCACGATCTGCACGCCCTCCTGGCCACCCTCGCGCGAGCCCTGGAGCTGCCTGGCCCGACCATCGTCCACATCCGGACGCAGAAGGGCCGCGGGTTCCGTCCCGCGGAGACCGACCAGGTTGGTTTCCACGGCGCCGCTCTGCCACCGATCACCATGACCCCGGGCG
>JBGPIH010000096.1:0-12382 GCA_041484785.1 Candidatus Limnocylindria bacterium | reverse complement strand
CACCCGTGCCCCAAGCAGAGAGAGGGAGTCCGTGAAGCAGGCCGAGGAAGCAGCGTTCGTCGATCTCATTGCCTGTGAGCGAGACTGCCGGACGTGCAGCTATGCGGCCGCTTTGGACTGTGACGGCAACTGCGGGGTCTGCCCGCACAACGGGTACTGTCCGTGCGTGAACCCCGTCGTCGCCCGGAGCAAGACGGCCCTGCGGCTCATCGAGCTGCGACCGATCCTGCTCCAGGATCTGCAGGTTCGGAGCTAGGTGGAACCGTCCGCCATCCGCGACCTGGCCGAACGGATCCGGTCGACCTCGGGGCATCTTTGACCTCGAGGCCAAGGCCGCCCGCGTCACCGAACTCGAGGCGCTGACCCAGGAGTCGGGCTTCTGGGATGACGGTCGCACGGCGCAGAAGGTCCTGCGCGAGGCGGACGGCCTGCGCGACGAGCTCAACACCTGGCACGACCTCGAGCGCCGAGCGAACGACCTCCTCGCCGCCCTGGAGCTGATCGCCGAATCGCCCGACGCCGAGCTCGAAGCGGAGCTCGATCGCGACGCCGCGACGCTCGAGACCGACTACCTGCGCGAGCGGACCGCCTTGCTGTTCTCCGGTCCATACGACGATCGGCCGGCGCTCCTCTCGATCAGCGCGGGGGCCGGCGGGACAGAGGCGACGGACTGGACGGAGATGCTCCTGCGGATGTACCTGCGCTGGGCCGAGCGTCATCGCTTCCCGACCGAGATCCTCGACCAGCAGGAGGGCGAGCAGGCCGGTCTCAAGAGCGTCACCGTCGCCGTCAACGGGCGTCGCGCCTACGGCTGGCTGCGTGCCGAGCGAGGCGTCCACCGGCTGGTGCGGATCAGCCCGTTCGACTCGCAGAACCGGCGGCAGACCACGTTCGCCCTGGTCGAGGTCCTGCCCGAAGCCGACGAGGATGTCGAGATCGAGCTGGACTGGGATCAGATCCGGGTCGACACCTTCCGCTCGCAGGGCGCCGGCGGCCAGCACGTCAACAAGACCGACTCGGCCGTCCGGCTGACCCACCTGCCGACCGGGATCGTCGCCCAGAGCCAGAACGAGCGATCGCAGACGCAGAACAAGGAGATGGCCATCAAGGTCCTCAAGGCGCGGCTCCTCGAGCGGGCGCTCGAGGAGAAGGAGGCGGCGGTCCGCATCCTCAAGGGCGAGCACGTGGAAGCCGGTTGGGGCAACCAGATCCGGAGCTACGTGCTGCACCCGTACCAGATGGTCAAGGACCTGCGGACCAACCACGAGACCGGCAACACGTCGGCCGTCCTGGACGGCGACCTGGACGCATTCATGCAGGCGGAGCTGGAACGCGGCATCGGCGAGGAAGCGGTCGCCTCGTGAGCTCCTGGCCCCGACCGGGAGGACGCGCCGGCGAGCTGGGCTATCGGCCGGCACGGCCGGACGAGATTGCGGCCTGCGCGGAGATCTGGCGGACATCGATCAACGACTACATCGTCCCCCTCGGGCAGCACGAGATCCCGCCCGAGACCAACCCGGTGACCCGCCTGTTCACCCACCTCCAGGCCACCGACCCGGATCGATTCGTGGTAGCGACCGCCCCCCTCGGGTCCGACGGCTCGGGCGGGGCGACCGCGGAGCGGGTCGTCGCCTTCGCCTCGGCGATCGTGCGCGACCGGCTGTGGTACCTCTCGATGCTCTTCGTGCTCCCGGCATACCAGGGCGGCGGCGTCGGCCGCGAGCTCCTTGCGCACGTCCTGCCAACCGACGGCGAGATGGCCCGCGCGACGGCAACGGACAGCGCGCAACCGATCTCGAACGCGCTCTACGCCACCTACGGCATGGCGCCGCGGCTGCCGCTGCTGAACCTCACCGGGCTGCCGGATCGACCGGCGGCATTCGGGGCGTTGCCGTCCGGGGTCGCCGCGGTCGCCTTCGAGGAGATCGCAGTGGGGCCGCCGGACGGACCGGGCCATCGCGACCTCGTCGGTGCGATCGACGGGCTCGATCGCGAGCTGCTCGGCGTGACCCACCCCCAGGACCACCGCTACCTGCGGACGGAAGGGCGCCGCGGCTGGCTCTATCGCGGGCGGGACGGGCAGCCCGTGGGTTACGGCTATGCCAGCGAAGCGGGCCGGCTGGGACCGGTCGCCGTCCGGGATCCCGACCTGCTCGCCCCCATCGTCGGCCACCTCAGCTCCGCGGTGACACCGCGAGGGGCTTTCGCAATCTGGGTTGGTGGCGCCGCCGATCGGGCGCTGGCCCCGCTGCTCGCAGCCGGCTTCCGCCTGGAACCCTTCCCGGTCCTGATCTGCTGGGACCGGCCGTTCGCCGACTTCTCGCGCTACCTGCCCATCTCGCCGGGCCTGCTCTGAGCCGGCTGAGGCGAGGACGGCGTTCGTCGCGGATGGCGGTCCAGGCAAGGCCACGAGGAGCACCCGAAGCGAGCGCACCTGACGGTGCGCCAGTGAGGGAGCGCACGCGGCAACGCCGGCCGGGCCGCCAGCCGCGGCCGCCCAGGGTGTTTGCCGCTCCCTCGGGCCGGTGGTAGCCTCAGCAGCGACGTGGCTCCCCCTGCCGTGCCCGCGGACGGAGTCGAACCGATCCAGCCAGACGGCCGGCCGATCAGGCCAATCTCGACCGCGGAGCCGAACGTGACCCTTGCCCCCGCGCCCCGCAGGGCGCGTACCATCCGCAGCCGCGTCCTGGGGCGGAGCCGTGACCAGGCCAAGCTGGAGCGGCCGGTCGTGGTCCTCCACGACGTGACCAAGGAATACCCGAACGGGAAGCTGGCCCTGCGCGAGGTGGACCTGGTCATCCCCGAGGGCGATTTTGTCTTCCTGGTCGGGCCGTCCGGGGCCGGCAAGTCCACCCTCATCAAGCTGCTCATTCGCGACGAGCTGCCGACTCGCGGCGAGGTCGTCCTCGACGGCCAGGATCTCGCCCGTTTGCCGCGTCGCCAGGTGCCGCGCATCCGCCGCAAGATCGGGATCATCTTCCAGGATTTCAAGCTCCTGCCGACCAAGACGGTCTGGGAGAACGTGGCGTTCGCCCTCGAGGTGACCGGCACGCCACGCGGGCGGATCCGGCCCGCGGTGGATCGCGTGCTCGCCCTGGTCGGGCTGACCGAGCAGGCCCAGCAGGTCCCGTCCCAGCTGTCGGGCGGTGAGCAGCAGCGAACCGCCATCGCCCGGGCGCTCGTCCACGATCCCCGCCTGATCATCGCCGACGAACCGACCGGCAACCTCGATCCCCTGATCAGCTGGGAGATCCTCCAGCTCCTGCTGCGGATCAACGAGCTTGGCGTCACGGTCATGATGGCGACCCACAACGCGCAGGTCGTGACCGCGCTGCGCAAGCGCGTCGTCGCGCTCGAAGAGGGCCGCGTCATCCGCGACGAGGTCGGTGGCGCCTACCACCGCGAGGACTGAGCCCTGTTCTCGTTCGTCCTCTTCAGCCTGAAGCGCGCCTGGCAGGGGTTCTGGCGGAATGCCGTGATGAGCCTGGCCGCCACCGCGACGATGGTCCTGATGCTCCTGCTGCTGGCCGGCTTCTGGATCATCCAGACGGGCCTGCTGGCGGGCCTCCAGTTCACCGAGCAGAAGGTCGAGGTCGTCGGGTACCTGCAGACGAACGCGACGGCGGGCCAGATCGAGACGCTCCGGGCCAGGATCGCGGCCATGCCCGAGGTAGCCAACGTCGCCTACGTCGATCGCGACACGGCGCTCGAACGCTTCCGGGCGTCCATGGCGGCGCAGGGTCGCGAGGACCTGACCCAGTACCTCGATTCGAACCCCCTGTATGGCAGCCTCGAGGTCAAGCTGGTCGACCCGACCGACATCCGGGCGGCGGGCGACGCCTTGCGCGCCGACCCGATCGTCCGCAACGTGATCAACATCGAGGATCTCGTTCAGCGCGTCCTGACGGTGACCAACATCCTGCGAACGGCCGGCACGGTCGTGCTGCTGGTGGTCGGCCTGATCGTGCTCTTCATCATCATCAACACGATCCGGCTGGCGGTCGTCGCGCGCGCCGAGGAGATCGAGATCATGCGGCTGGTCGGCGCGTCCGACGCCTTCATTCGCTGGCCGTTCGTGTTCGAGGGCGCGCTCGTCGGCCTGCTCGGCGCGCTCCTGACACTGGGGATCCTGGCCGCGGTCGCCGACCCGATCAGTGGCTTCATGGCCGACTTCTTCCGCGTCCTGCCGCTCCAGTTCGGGTCGCTGACCCGCGACCTGGTGGCGCTCGTGCTCGGTGCCGGGGTGGGCCTCGGGGTGCTCGGATCGTGGCTCTCCGTACGGACATACCTGATCCGTTGATCCGGGGCGGGGTCGGTGTACCCTGATCGCCCGTCCACACCCGACAGGTCCCTTAGAGCCATGATCACGGCACAACCTGAATCTCCCGCGACCCTCGATGCCCCCCTGGCCCCGGCCATCCGTCCGGGCCGGCGACGAACCCTCCTCCTGCCGATCGCGGCTGCCGTGGTCGCCGTCCTGGCCGGTTCCGCGCTCTTCGTGTCCGGCTACACGTTGGGCAGGGAGGCCGCCTCCGAACCCGGGACGCCCATCTCCGAGGGGGCGGCATTCCAGCCGTTCTGGGACGCCTACCACACGATCAACGAGCGGTACGCCGGTGACCCGGTTGACCGGAACACCCTGATCCAGGGCGCCATCCGGGGGATGATCGCGGCCCTCGGCGATCCCTACTCCTCGTACCTGACCTCCGAGGAATACCGCCAGAGCCTGCAGGGACTGAGCGGCCAGTTCGAGGGGATCGGCGCCGACATCGCGACCCAGGCGACCGACGGGACGCAGGGCTGCGCGACGCTCGGCCCGGACTGCCACCTCCTCATCGTGGACACCCTGCCCGAGTCGCCGGCCGAGCACGCGGGGCTCAAGGCCGGCGACCTGGTCCTCAAGGCGGACGGGGTCACGCTCGACGGGCTGACCGTCGACGCGGCCCGCGACAAGATCCGCGGCCCGAAGGGGACGGTCGTGACCCTGACCATCCGGCGCGGCAGCGGCGATCCATTCGAGATCGCCATCACCCGCGCCATCGTCCAGCAGACGGAGATCGTGAGCAAGGTCCTGGGCGGGGGCGCCGTCGGGTACGTTCGACTGATCGGATTCTCCGACGCCGCCGCGGACCAGCTGAGCGCTGCCTTCGCGGCACACGTCAAGGGCGGCCGGACCAAGCTCATCCTCGACCTCCGGGGCAACCCCGGCGGCTACGTCACGGCGGCGCGCAAGGTCGCCAGCCAGTTCATCGCGTCGGGCGTCATCTTCTGGGAGCAGGATGCGACAGGGACGCAGACCGCCACGCAAGCCCTCGGCGACGGCGTCGCGACGGCCCCGAATCTCACGATCGCCTGCCTCATCGACGGCGGCACCGCATCGGCCAGCGAGATCGTGGCCGGCGCGCTCCAGGACTCGAAGCGGGCGACCCTGGTCGGCCAGCAGTCGTTCGGCAAGGGGACCGTCCAGCAATGGCAGGAGCTGACCGGCGAGGCCGGGGCGTTCAAGCTGACCATCGCCCGCTGGCTGACCCCCGACAAGCGCTGGATCCACAAGACCGGGCTGACCCCCGACGTGCCGGTGACGCTCCCGAATCCGGTCCCGACCGGGACGGATCCGATCCTCGACAAGGGGCTCGAGGTCCTCGGGGCGTCCGCCCAGGGCGACCTGCTGCGAGACGCCGCCTGACCGTCGCGTCAGAGGTCGTCGCGCTGCCCGAGGACGGCGATTCCAGGCCCCCTGGGGCGCCTCCGGCCCCCGGTCTTGCGCTCCCCCGACGCTTCGGGTACGGTTCGCCCGAACGAAAGGAGGTGATGTGCAGTGATCGACAGTACCCGTAGCTGCACCACCTCGCAGGAGATGGCCGTTTAGTCGGACACCCCTGTGGGTGGTAACGCACTCGGACGCCGGCCCGCATAGGGTCGGCGTCCGTGCGTTCGGGCCATACTCGTGCAAACTCGAAGGAGCCCTCCGATGGCCGACGAAACGACCGTCGCCCTCAACCGAAGAGCCCGCCATGACTTCACGATCGACGAGACGTTCGAGGCGGGCATCGTCCTGACCGGAACGGAGATCAAGTCGATCCGTGCCGGCAAGGCCAACCTGACCTCCGCCTACGCCCGCATCGAGCATGGCGAGGCGTGGCTGGTGGCCGCCCACATCGCCCCGTTCGAGGGCGGCAATCGCTATAACCACGAGCCGAAGCGGACGCGCAAGCTGCTGCTCCATCGATCCGAGATCGACGAGCTCCTCGGCCGGACCAAGGCCAAGGGCCAGACGATCGTGCCGCTGCGGCTGTACATCAGCGAGCGTGGCCGAGCCAAGGTAGAGCTGGCCCTGGCCCGCGGCAAGCAGCTGCACGACCGGCGCCACGACATCGCCGAGCGCGACGCCCGGCGCGACGTCGCCCGCGAGCTGGCGGACGCCCATCGCGGACGGACGCCGTGACCGCGAGCGAGGGCGGCGCGGGGTCGGGGGCTTCGCGGCCGCAGCCGGTTCGCCTCGGTTCGCGGATCGAGGCCGTGGATGCGCATGCGGCGGGCGAGCCCGGGCGGGTCATCGTGAGCGGCGTCGAGGACGTCCCGGGGGCGACCATGTTCGACAAGATGAGCTGGCTCCGGGCGAACGCCGACGATCTGCGCCTCCGGATGTTGCGCGAGCCGCGCGGCTACCCGGCCGCGAACTGCAACCTGCTGCTGCCGCCGACCGATCCAGCCGCCGACGCCGGGTACGTGATCATGGAGCAGGTCGAGTACCCCGGGATGTCCGGCACCAACACGATCTGCGTGGCGACGGTGCTGCTCGAAACGGGCATCCTGCCGATGACCGAGCCGACGACGGAGCTGACGCTCGAATCGCCAGCCGGCCTGATCCGCATCGTGGCCGACTGCGCCGGCGGCAAGGTCCAGGGGGTGACGTTCCGCAACGTGCCGGCGTTCGCGACCCACCTCGACACCAGGGTCGAGGTCCCGCAGCTCGGGACGGTGATCGTGGACGTTGCCTACGGCGGGATGTTCTACGTGATCGCCGACGCCGAGACGTTCGGGCTCCGGCTCACCCCGGATGAGGGCGCCGACATCGTCCGGATCAGCGAGATGATCAAGGCCGCGGCCGCCGAGCAGCTCCCGGTCGTCCACCCCGATCAGCCAGGGTTTGCCGGGATCACCATCGCCCAGCTGTCGGGCCCCGCCCACGATCCGGCCAACGATCGGCGCAACGTGGTGACCGTCTCGACCGGGAAGCTCGACTGGGCACGGCCCGCCACGTGGACCGGCGCCATCGATCGCTCGCCGTGCGGAACCGGGACGTCGGCCCGCATGGCGGTCCTGCATGCGAAGGGGCAGCTGCGCGTCGGTGACGCCTTCCGCCACGAGGGGATCCTGGGCACGGTCTTCACCGGCCGCGTGCTGGAGGAGACGACGGTCGGACCCCACCGGGCGATCGTCCCCTCGATCACCGGGCAGGCCTGGATCACCGGCTTCGCCAGCTACGTGGTGGACCCGACGGATCCGTTCCCGGACGGCTTCACGGTCGGCGACATCTGGTGAAGTTCGGGTTCATCGTCACGACCGGCGATCCGCGGACCGTCGCGGAGCTCGCGGCCGAGGCCGAGCTGGCCGGTTGGGACGGGGTCTTCTACTGGGACGGCGTGGTGATCGGCGACATGGAGATCTACGACCCATGGGTCGTGATGGCCGCGATGGCCATGCGGACGACGCGGGTCCGCCTCGGGGCGATCGTGACCCCGCCCTCGCGGCGCCGGCCGTGGAAGCTGGCGCGCGAGACGATGACGCTGGATCGGCTGTCGAACGGCCGGCTGATCGTTCCGGTGGGGCTGGGAACGCTCGACGACGGCGCGTTCGGCAATGTCGGCGAACCCACCGAGGCGCGGACCCGCGCCGAGATGCTCGACGAGTCACTCGCGATTCTGGAGGGCCTTTGGAGCGGCCGGGCGTACGGCCACGAAGGGCGCCACTACCGGTTCGGTCCGATGACGTTCCGGCCCACGCCGGTCCAGCAGCCGCGCATCCCGATCTGGGTGATCGGTGCGTGGCCGAGCGAGCGATCCGTGCGGCGAGCCCTCCGGTTCGACGGGATCCTCCCGCAGACGAGCGACCCAGGCCAGGTCCGGGCGCTCGCGTCGTTCATCGCCCGGGAGCGACCATCCGAGCCGGGCGATCGGCCGTTCGACATCGTGGTCGAGGGAACGACCGCGCTCGACCCCGGATCCGCCGCGGCGGTCGTCGAGCCGCTGGCCGAGGCCGGAGCGACGTGGTGGATCGAATCCGACTGGAACGACGCAACCGTCGACTCGCTCAGGCGCCGGATCCAGGCAGGGCCGCCGCAGGCGCAATCGGCGGACTGAGCCTCAGCGCAGGAAGTACCGCCGGTTGAGCGGCACCTCGCCGACCGGCTCGACTTCGAGCGCACGACCGGCCAGCGTGACCCTGCCCTCGCGGGGATCGATCTCGATCGGAGCCGTCGCGCGGTTGCGCAGGAGGTCGGCTCGGGTGATGCCCCGGGTCCCGGAGACTGCCACGAGCTCGCGGCCCGCGGCGGAGAGGCGCTTCGCGACCGCCGGCTTGGCAGCGGCGTGGCCGGACACGAAGGTCACGGACAGGCGGGCGGCGGCGCGACCCGAGCCACCCCAGTCGGCGCGGTAGCGGGTCGGCTCGGCGCGCTCCACCGTCGCGTTCCCCTCGCCGAGCGGCCCCCACGCGGGATAGCCGGCCTTCAGCACGAGCTCCGGCTTCACCCCGAAGAACGCCGGCTTCCAGAGGACGATGTCGGCCAGCCGGCCGGGCAGCATCGATCCCACGTGCCCCGCGATGCCATGGGCGATCGCCGGTTCCACGGTGACCTTGGCGAGATATCGCAGGACCCGGTCCGTCGCGTCGAAGGGGTCGTCCGGATCGTCCGGGAGGCCGGGGTGGCCCGCGCCGCCAGGCGTCGCCCGCCAGGCGCGCATGACGTGCGCCAGCTGGATCGTGCGACGGACCGTCTCCATCATCCGGCCCATCCCCTGTGAGTCGGAGTTGACGATCCCGATCGCCCCGAGCTCGTGGAGCGGCCCTTCCGCGCCCATCGTGGCCGGATGGACCCGTTCGCGGACCAGCTCGAGGTCACCCGGGACCGAGAACGAGGCGCCGTGGTTGAGCACGATCATCGGCAGCTCCTCGGCGACCGCGTTCAGGCCGAACGGGACGGTGGGCGTCGTCGAGGAACAGAGGATGTTCGCCTCGCGAGCCAGCCCGAGCAGGTCCGGGATGTGACCTCCGCCACTCCCCTCCACGTGATAGGCATGGACGGTTCGCCCGGCGATCGCGGCGACCGTGTCCTCGAGCTCGGCGGACTCGTGCAGGCCGTCGGTGTGCAGCGAGACGGAGACGTCGTGGGCGTCGGCGAAGCGCAGGACGTGGTCGATCAACTCCGGGTAGGCGCCGTAGTCCTCGTGGATCTTGAACCCGCAGGCGCCGGCGTCGAGAAGGGCGTCGAGTGAACCGTCGTCCTCGTCCCGGGCGCCCGCCTGCAGCCCCACGTTGACCGGCCAGTCGGCCAGCCCGAGGAGCGTTCGCTCCATCTCCCAGGGCGGCTCCTCGAAGCCGGCCGTGATCAGGGTCGTGACGCCGCCCGACAGGGCCGCGGGCAGGAGCATCGGGCTGATCGCGTGGACGTGGCTGTCGACGGCACCGGGTGTCGCGATCAGGCCGTAGCCCATGATCGACCTGGTGTGCGGCCCGATGGGGAGCTCGATGCCGTCGCTGATCGCGCCGTTCCCGGCGCGGCCTACGCCGACGACGCGTCCGTCCTTGATCCCGATGTCGGCCTTCAGCGCGCCGATGGCCGGATCGAGCACGAGCGCTCCGACGATCACGATGTCGAGCTCGGACGGACCCGGCAGGCCCTGGGTCGCCCGAGGTCGGATGGTCTTGGCGTACCCCCAGATGGGCTCGTCGCCGGTCGCCTGGCGGTCCTCGCGAACGCGGACCCACAGGTCGGTGTCGGCCAGCCGGACGCGATCGCCCGTACCGGGGCCGTAGCGCGCCAGGTGCTCCCCTGGGGAGAGCCGGCTCATCGGGCCGCCTCAACGCGCTCGCCGCCCTCGCCGCCCTCGCCGCCGAAGCGGACGAGCCGCACCGTCCTGGTCTCGCCCGGCGACCAGCGCTCCGTGGCGCCGGCTGCCAGATCCAGCCGGAAGCCGCGGGCGGCGTCGCGGTCGAAGACCAGCCGCTGGTTGACGCGATGAAACGGGTAGTGCGAAGAGACGCGAATGATCCGGCGAGATTCGCTCCGGACCGTCAGCTCGAGGAGGTCGCGGACCGGAGACATCCCGCAGCCCGGTCCGGGCGCGGCGCTCCGGACCGAGCCCGGCCCGTCAACCACGCGCGGCCGGCCGCCGTCTCCCAGCGGGTCGACCAGAACGACCAGCCGCGTCCCGTCCCCGAGCAGGACCTCCAGGCGGACCTCGTCGACGAGCTCGCGGATGCCCGCCATCACCTCGCCCGGGGCCACCGCGGTCCGGCCCGCCGCCAGCACGTCGTCATAGCCTGCGCCGGCCCTCGCCGCCTCGAGCATCGCATCGCAGATCAGCGCCACCGCCTCCGGATGATTGAGCAACAGCCCGGCGGCGCGGTGGCGCCGGGCGAGCTCGGCGGCGGTGAAGATGAGGAGGCGCTCCTCCTCCCAGGACGTCAGGCGCATGGGCTGCATCGTAGCGATGCGCACGACCCGCCACGACGAGGCCCCGCGTGGCCGTCAGCCGGAGACCCCCGCTGCGACCCGCAGGCCGGGCTCGGTTCGCGCGCGCCGCGTGGCCCACCAGAAGAGCGCCACGCCGAGGGCCGATGCCGCGGCGCACAGCAGGAGGGCGGTCGTCACGCTCACGACCCCGACCTGGACCAGGGCGCTCATGACGAATGGAGCGACCAGGCCGCGCGCCCCGGTGATCGCGTTCCAGCCACTCAGTGCCGCCGCCCGCGACGCAAGTGGCGTCTCGGCGCTGATCACGCCGGCGACCCCGATCTCGATGGACGAGTTGCTCGTGCCGATCGCGATCGCCGCCAGCCAGAGCACCACGACGCCCGGGGCGACCGCGTAGGCCAGGAGTCCGCCCAGGCCGATGATGCTGCCGAAGCGCATCGGGGCGAGGACGTCCACCCGGTCCGACACCGCACCCCAGATGAGGAACGAGACGGTCGTCGCGACGGCGGTGAGGACGCCGATGATGCCGACGTCGGAGAGCGACAGGTTCAGCCGATCGACGTTGACCAGGGCAAACAGGGGGCCGGCGGCGATGAACCCGCCGCCGAAGAAACCCTGGGCGAGCGCGACCCGCCCGAGGGTCGGTCGCTCGCGCATCGCCGCGATCGACTCGCGGGCCGAGTAGGCGATCGGCTGGGCCGCGCCAGCTGACCGGAAGCCGACGTAGGCGAGGGCGCAGACGGCCCCGATGATCCCGGAAACCGCTACCGCAGGAGGTCCGCCGACCTGGTCCGCCGCCACCCCGCCGACGAGGGCCGCGACGGCTGCGGCCGCGGCCTTCCCGGTTCCGAGGAAGCCGACGACCCGGCCGCGCATCCGAGCCGGATACGTGGCGCCCCACAGCCGCAGCTGGAAGGGCGAGCTGAACGAGACGCTGATCCAGAACACGAGCGCGACGAGGATGATGACGACGGCATGCGAGGCCACGAGCAGGACGGCCAGCGAGCCGGCCCCCATCAGGCGGAGCAGCGCGAACTGGTGGGTCGATCGTGGACCGATCCGGCCGGAGAAGATGCTGAGCAGGTTGGTCAGGAACGGCGTGGCGGCCAGGACGGCCAGGCCGAGTGGCTCGAGACCGCCCCGACGTGCGATCGTCGGCAGCAGCGACGAGACGAGGGCCGCGGAGACGCCGATCCCGATCGCCGCGACGAGGTCGAGCGACAGGTTGCGCGAGATCGGCCGCAGGCCTTCGATCGAATCGCGTGTCGGCAGTCGCACCAGGGCACCTCAGACCAGCCCAGCGGCCTGCGAGGTGAGCTGACGGGCTCGGCGTTGGGCTCGCCGTCGCGGTGGACCCGCGATGCGCCCCGGGAAGGGTGGTTCCCCCGTCCTCGGGTGGAGGTTTGGCCGAGGGCGATCGTAGCAGGGGTGCCGCAGGTCGGTCTGCTCGGCCGGCCGGAGGGTCGGAGCGGGACGCCGGTGTAGAATTGATGTTCGAGCCGGTGCTCGAACCTGTGGGGATGTGTGGTTTCGACAGGGCCTAGCTACCGGGGAACGCGAGCCGAGGATGCTGCTCAGGCCTCGTTAATCAGGCAGCAAAACGAAGTACCTGGCAACCGCCAGTCGACTCTCGCCCTCGCTGCTTAGGCAGTAAGGTGAGCGTGGAAGCTACCTCCGCCTCGT
>JBGPIH010000095.1:0-12431 GCA_041484785.1 Candidatus Limnocylindria bacterium | reverse complement strand
TGCACCGCGGATCCCCGCGCCGAGCTCCGCGAGCTGGCCGCGATAGGCGGGCCTGTCCCCGTTCGACCGGCCGGACGGAGGATAGACGTCGAAGTAGCCGTCAGTGCTCACGACGATGTTCGCGTCAGGCGAAGAGAAGGGCGTTCGAGCCATGGTGCCGATTCCGATCCGTCGCGCGCTTCGGACCGGCGAATGAGAGCCCGGCGCATGGCGACTGGTCATCCCACCTTCGGGCCATCGGGCGATTCCGTCAAACGCAGCGCCTCATGGGCGGCAGTGGCGCGCCCGGACGACAACGACACCGGCGGCCGATCGCCGAGGAGAGGGCCACGCGCGGGTGCCTCGCGACCCTAGCCGAACAGCCCGACCTTGCTGAACTCCGGCAGCGTCCAGTCGTTCAGCGCGCCCCACACGACGTATCCGAGCAGCGTCACGACCGTCGACACGAGGAAGAACGTGACGACCGGCTGTCGGGTGAGCCCGCGTCGCCCGGCCAGCGCGCACCAGGCGAGGATCAGGATCGACGCCGGGATCCCGAGCAGCGTCGTGACGCCCTCGACGGTCACGGCAAAGAAGGTCGCGCCGTGAAGGAACCCCGCGACTGCGGCCATCACGCTCGTGCGGTTCGCCGGGGGAATGTCAGCGCGTGTCGCGGCGGCGAGCACCATCACGGACATGGCGACCCACGCGGCGTGCCACATCCAGTGGCTCAGCGTCTCGTCGAGCCACAGGTTGAGATCGCCCGGCACCGTCTGGTAGAACGCCGCCGCCCCGTCGTGCGGGAACGCGTCGCCGACGGCATTCGCAGCGAGGTGGATCCCGTGGCCCTCGACCCAGAGGGCCGCGACCACCAGGAACGCCACGAGCCCACGGCGCCCAGACCCGCCGGTCAGATCGAGCACGAGCCAGGCGAGCGGGATGACAACGAGCGGCGTCAACAGGTCGGCCGCCTCCTGGAGGGTGAAGGCCTGGGGTGGCCCGACGGACGCCTTCAGATAGGGCGGTACGAGCAGGAACACTGCCAGCGCGACCGCGTAGGCGAGGAGCGCCGCCGGCAGCTGGTCTGCATGGCGCCAGGGTGCGGGCCCTGATCGGCCCGGCGAGTCTTCCTCGCCCACTCGCGGCCTCCTCGACGCGGCCCACGGGTCGGCCTCGCCAGCGGCTCGGCGCGGTCCCGGCGGCGCGGGGTGGGCCGCGCGTCCAGGCCTCCCGTGTCCAGCGGATTATCGCCCCGAGGGGAAGCGGCTCAGTGCGGATCGTGGTGCCCTGTGCGCCACGATCGATCAGGCGGGCGGGACTCGAGCCGGGGGCGTCGATGGACGTCAGGCGGACGTCTAGGTTCGTCCGGGAACGGCAATGACCCGCTGGTCGCTGTAGCCATGTTCGGCGATCTCGGCGGCACGAGCACGGTAGGCATCCGCAGTCGGCGGCGTCTTTGCGCGGAACCCTTCGACCATGCGGTTGTACATCGAGAAGGCGGCTGCGATGAGCACGGCGAGCTGGACGTCGGCATCGGTCGCACCCGCGGCCTGGGCAGCCGCGACGTCGGCGGTGGTCAGGTCGAGGGGCTCTCGTCGGACGGTCCGCGCGACATGGAGCAACGCCCGCATCTTGTCGTCGAGGCCCTCGGATGATCCGAGCTTGATCGCGTCAACGAGCGGCACGAGCTCGATCGCTCCGCTTCGCTCGAGCACCGCGCTCGCGAACGCGCCGTGCGAGTCCATGCAGTAGAAGCAGTCGTTGGCCGCGGAGACGGCGGTCGCGAGCATCTCCCGCTCGCCGCGATGGATCGTGGCGCCCGGGAAGTCGTTGACAAGCAGCTCGTCGGCCAGGCCGCGCAGGTGGACGCCGAGACCTGGAGTCAACCGGATCGCGGCGAGGATCCCGGGCACGTCGGGCAGGCCGCCGACGATCGGCTCTTGCTGCGAACGCTGGAGACGCTCCTCGTCGCGTGCCATCTGCATGCCCCCTCGAGTTGTTCCGGGTGGGAAGTCCACCCCGAGTATGACGCGCGACTCCCGGATGGGGGCCACTGGATCCGCCTTGTGCGTATCCTTTGGGACCGTCATGCCTGCACAATCCCTGTGACCACCCGAGCGCTGAGGGTCGGCGGTGCCACCTACCCGCTGATCCTGCCCAACGTCCGCGATCCGCGCCTGCACGTCGCCGCGGTCATCATCACGATCCACGTCCTCGGGCAGGTCGGATTGCACTTCCAGGTCAGCGTGCCGCAGATCCTGGCGGCGATCCTGACCTGCGCGGTCCTCGAAGTCGCGCTGACCTTTCGCCAGTCCAGGGCGTTCGTGTGGCCTGCCAGCGCGATGCTGACCGGCAGTGGCGTCGCCCTGATCCTTCGCGTCGTCGGCACGCCGCTCGACGACCACTGGACCACCTATGCCTGGTACGTGTACGCGGCGGTGGCCGGGCTGTCCCTGCTGTCGAAGTACGCGATCCGCTATCGCGGGTCGCATGTCTTCAACCCGTCCAACGTCGGGCTGGTCGTCGCCTTCGTCCTGCTCGGCACCTCGCGCGTCGAGCCGCTCGACTTCTGGTGGGCCCCGTTGAACGTGTCGATGCTCGCGGCCTACGCCGTCATCCTCGTCGGCGGGCTGCTGATCACCAGGCGTCTGCGTCTGCTGGCGCTCGCGGCGGCCTTCTGGGTCGCGCTCGCGGCCGGCACCGGGCTGCTCGCCGGCTCGGGACACTGCATGACGGCGAGCTGGGCGTTCGCGCCCGTGTGCGGTTCCGACTTCTGGCGGGTGATCGTCACCTCGCCCGAGGTCATGATCTTCCTGTTCTTCATGATCACGGACCCGAAGACGGTGCCGGCGGGGCGCGTCGGGCGAATCGCCTTCGGCCTGCTGGTCGGCGTGACGAGCACGCTCCTGATGGCACCGCAGACCGACGAGTTCGGCACCAAGGTCGGGCTGCTCGCGGGCCTGGTCGCCTGGTCGGCTGCCCGTCCGATCCTCGAGCGACTGGTTCCCGAACCGGGCTCGGCGGCGGACGACCTCCGCCGGGTCGCGACCCGGCTCGTGACCGGCGGTGATCCGGCTGCCGGGATCGCCCGGGGCGCCGCAGGTGTCGGCCTGGCAGGCGTCGCGGTGCTCGTCGTGGGCGTCGGGATCGTCGCCGCGGGGATGCCGGCGCGCGGGGTCGTCATCCCCGACACCGCCGAGGTCCTGAACCGGGTGCCGACCGCCGTCGATCCGGCCACGCTACCCGAGATCGCCGTCGGACAGGACGTCATCGACTTCGACCACCAGCTCGCCGGGTCCGGGATGCAGGAGGTGGTCGTGACGCTGGCCCAGAACCTCGAGCTCGAGAACCAGGCGCTGCTACGGCACGACGAGACCATCCTCCCGGCCGTCGATCACGGCGACCGGCTCGTCGAGATGCAGGGTCGCCTGCGCGACGCCGAGGCCACGGGGACCGCGGTCATCGCCCACTACCAGTTCGACACGCTGAACGTGTCGCTCCTGGTGCCCTTCGGGCGGCAGGACGGCCTGAGCCTCGGCCTGGCCGCCCGAGGGACGATGATCTCGGAGACTTATGACGCCGCCGGGACGCTGCAGGCGCGGCAGTCGTCCCCGTTCGCGCTGACGTTCGCGATGCGCCGGGCGACGGGGGCCCGCTGGCTCGACGTCGCGGTCCTGCCGGCGAAGGCCGGCACCCAGGTCGAACCGGAATCGGGACGGAGTGGCTCCGGCGGGCGGGAGCCGGCCGTGTACTGAATCGGCTCGGCACGCCGTCAAGCGCGATCCCTCTTCCCCATCCTGAGCGGTCGCGAAGCTGGCTGGACGTCGCCCTCGCCGAGTGCGCGAAGTGCCATCAGGTGGTCGAACAGACCTCATCTGTTCAGCGGCACTGCGTCGAGTGTCGGCGAGCATTGAAGCGGGCACGCAGCCGCCACGCCGTTGCCCACGCCAGAGCGGCTTCACGACCGCCACGACCTTCAGCCTGATCGGATCACTGCGCTCGCAGGGCAGGAGCGCGGCCTGTCCGCCAGCGCGGCCACAGACCAGCGGATCGAGTGCGACGCCTCACGCAAGGCTCGCCGACGCCTCAGCGCGCCGAGCGGGGCCCGACGGCAGTGAGTGGCGGCGGATCTGCGAGCGATCGCGAGGCGGGAGTCCGGCGAGCCTATCGTGGGCCCGCAGTCGCCGTCCCTTCGCCGCGTTCGACGGCCCGCGCCAGGGCGACGCGTGTCTCAACGCCCACCTTGTTGAAGATATTGCGCAGGTGCGTCTCGACTGTCTTCTGGCTGACGAACAGTTCCGCGGCGATCTCGGGGTTCGTCTTGCGGTCGACAACCAGCCGCGCGATCTCCAACTCGCGCGCCGTTAACGCCGCGATACCTGTTGCATTGCGCGTGCCCGGGCGCGTTCGACGATGGATGACGCGGCCGAGCTTTCGCAGCTCGCGCTCTGCCTGATCGCGGTATCGCAGCGAGCGGAAGGAGTCGAACGCCGCGGCAGCGAGCTCGAGCTCGAGGGCAGCACGGTCGCGATCGCCGGCCCGGGCGAGCGCTCGGCCCGCGAGCTCTCGGGCCCGGGCCGCGTCCCAAAGTGCTTCAGCCGTCTCAAATGCCGCGGCCGCAGCGAGCGCACGCTCGGCGGCAATCTTCGGGTTGCCTGCGTCGAGAGCGATCGCGGCCGCCGCCAGGCTCGCCATTCCCGTCGCGGTTGGCAGAGACACCGCGTCGGCGCAGGCCTGGGTCGCCGTCGCGGCCCGTGCGGCGTCAGCCCGTCTGCCGGTTGCGAGCAGCGCCCGGGTGAGCACTTCGAGGAAGCGCGCCCGCCAGCTCCCGCCAATGAGCCGAATCTCCTCGCCTCCGGCGCGCGCGACCATGACCTCCACGCTACGGTCAGCTTGACCTGTCTCAAGGAGTGCGGACGCGAGCACTGCGGCCGCCGTCGCGGAAATCAGTCCGGGTTCCAGGCGGTCTTCGAGTTCGACGCTCTCCTCGGCGGTCGTGAGCGCCACCTCGAGGTCTCCGGCCACCAGCGCGGCGATGGAACGGTTGAAGAGCATCCAGGCCAGGCTCTGGACGTTGCCTGCCAGCCGCGCCGCCTCGACGGCCCCGTCGAGCAGGTCCCCGGCTTCCCGTGGCTTGCCCTGGAGCCAGAGCGACCCCCCAAGCATCGCCACGATGAGCGGGAACAAGTCGCCCTGGTTCGTGGTCCGGCCGATCTCCAGCGCGCGTTGGGCGTGGCGGGTCGCGGCCGGGAACCGGTCGAGGAACAGGTCGGCGGTCGCGAGGTTCGCGAGCGTATCCAGCCGCCGTGCCAGTTCCTCGTGCGCGGCCCCGTCGACCAACGCCGTGGCCTCATCGCAGTGCCTCTGGGCCGCTTCGCCGTCACCGGCCGCTGCGCTGGCCCATGCACGAGCGGCCAGCGCCGCAGCAAGCAGAGCGGAATCACTTGAAAGTCTCGCCGCGGCGACCGCTCGCTCTGCCCAGCCCCGCATCGCGTCGTAGTCGCCGGCGTAGGACCTATCCATGGTGAGCTCGATCATCAGTGCGACGGCATCCGGTGCGACGGCATCCGCCGACGCGGCGCCCCCGAGATCGGCAAGCGCCTTCGCGAGATGCCTCTGTGCCTCTTGCTGAAGGCCGAGCAGGCGCTCGACGGCTGCGCACGCGGTTGCGACACGGACGCGCCACTCACGTGCATGGCGCACCGTGATCCCGACGCAGTCGAGGAGATCGGCATGGCTTTCGGCGAACTGACCAGTCGCGGCTAGGCTTCCGGCCCGTGCCAGCAGCAGCGCGAGCCGTTCTTCGGCCGGCGCCGTGGGCGGGAGCAGCCGAAGGGCAGCCCCGAACCAGCGCGCGGCGCTTGCCGGCGCCAGGCGCATGGCCTCCTCCCCGGCCTCGCACAAGACCGTGACGGCGGTCAGGTCGCCCGGCCGTGCAGAGCGCTCGATGTGGTACGCACGAGCCGCCGCCGTCGCCCCTCGCGCCGCAAGGGCATTGGCGCACCTCTCGTGCGCTCCCAGTCGCCAGCCAGCCCGGATGTTCACGTAGACGGCTCGTCGGACGAGCGGGTGCCGGAATCGAAAGCGCCGTGGCATCTCCGTTTGGCGGATCAGATCGAGCTGCAGCAGCTCGTCGATCGCATCCATCGTCGCAGCCTCATATGTCTCGGCCGCGTCCGCCGCCAGGTCGGGTTCGAATGGATCGCCGGCCACGGCCGCTCCCTCCAGCACAAGTCGTGCTCGATCGGACAACCGACCCAACTCTTCGCTGAGCGAGGCCGCGACGGCGCCTGGGACGCCGATACCGGTCAGCGATGCGTCGGAAGCAGAGGCGGCTCGACCTGCCCGGTCGAACGAGCGGGCAAGCTGCTCAAGAAAGAACGGGTTGCCGCCGCTTTCCTTGTAGATGACCTTGACGTCGGCCTCGTCGACCGTATCGCCCAAGAGCTCCGTAGCCTCGTCGGGTGTGAGCGCATCAAGCTCGATGCGGGCCAGCGCCGCCGCACGATCCGCCCGTTCGAGCGCAGATGACATGCGCTCCGGCACCTGGCGCGGTCGGAGCGCCAGTCCCATGAGCACGGCTGCGCTAGGCGGTCTACGCAATAGTGCGCCGATCAGTTCGATGGACGCCGAATCGGCCCAGTGGACGTCATCGAGCACGAGCACGAGCGGTCGTGCTTGCGCGAGTTGTTCGAGGAGAGCGCGCACCGCGCGATGGGTCCGGTAGCGCTCCTGCTGAAGCGCGACCTCTCGTCCGCGTCCGAGCGCCGACAGCGACGGGAAGACGTGTGCCAGCTCTGCCTGGACATCGTCGTCGAGGGTCGCGAGCTGCTTCGCGTCGAGACTCTCGACGTACTCGTCCAGCGCATCCACGAAGACGGAGAATGGCAGGTCGCGCTCGAGCTCCGATGCCGTCCCGGACAGAACGAGGTGCCCGCGCGCCTCGGCACGAGCGGCGAGCTCCCTGAGCAGCCGCGTCTTGCCGATCCCCGGTTCGCCCGCCAGCTCGATTGCGCCTGGATGGCCTCGGTCTAGCTCGTCCAGGGTGCGCTCGAGCGAACCGATCTCCTCCCCACGCCCGACGAGGTGTTCGAGAAGCGGAGCCATACACCTTTCTCCGCGCTCAGGATAGACCAGGGTCGTCGGGCAGCGAAAGTTCAGGGTACGGCTCAGGGTCCTGCCCCGATGTGCGCGGCGCCGTGCAACGGCAAGCTCGACGCATGTCTCGTTACCTGCTGCAGCACCGTCACACGCCGGACGAGTGCGGCGTGGTGTTCGCCTCCTTCAAAGGCCACCAGAGTCCGCTCCGCCATCAGGTGACCCTGGCCTCGTGCCGCTCGGGCGGCCATGCGATCTGGTGGACCGTCGACGCCTCGAGCGAAGAGGACGCCCTCCGGCAGTTGCCGTTCTACGTGGCCGCGCGCACCACGATCGCGCGCGTCAGCGAGGTTCGCATCCCATGAGCAAGACTGTCGTCTTCCTCCACGGTGGCTTTGTCACGCCCGCCTGCTGGGATCCATTCGTCTCCTATTTCACGGCACGCGGGTTCCGCTGCCTCGCTCCAGCCTGGCCGGGCAAGGACCGCTCGGTCGCGGCGATCCGGGCTGATCCGTCGCCACTCGCAGGCCTCGGCATCGGCGAGATCATCAACCATTACGAGCGGATCGTGCGCTCGATCGACGAACCGCCGATCCTGATCGGCCACTCGTTCGGCGGGCTCTTCGTCCAGGTGCTCGTGGACCGTGGGCTCGGGGCGGCCGGAATCGCGATCGACTCGGCCCCGCCCCGCGGCGTCTTCGCCCTCCAGCCGTCGGCCCTCCTGTCAGTGGGCCGGATGCTCATCATCCCGTTCGGCTGGCGGAAGGTCGTCCACTGGACCTTCAGCGAGTACCGCTACGCGTTCGTCCACACGATGCCGCTCGACGAAGCGCGGGCGATCTGGGACGCCCAGATCATCCCTGACTCCGGGCGCCCCTTCTTCGAGGTCGGCCTCTCGATGCTCGACCGTTCGAGCCCGGCGCGGGTGGACTTCGCGAACCCCGATCGCGCCCCTTTGCTGTTCATCGCGGGCGAGGCGGACCACGCCATGACGGCCGCGACCGTCCGCCGACAGTTCCGCGCTCATCGGGCTTCACCCGCCCGCACGGAGCTCCGGTCCTTTCCAGGCCGGACCCACTGGCTCATCGCCCAGGACGGCTGGGAGGAGGTCGCCCAGGCCTGCATCGATTGGGCCGAGTCGCTCGACGCCACCGCCCCGCCTCGACGCGTCGACGAAGGAGTGCCGGCGTGACGATCTCAGACACCGACGCGACCCGTTGGGCTCGCGCAGCTTGCCATTTCGGCCACGGAAAGGAGAGCCCATGCGCCGGCGGTTCGGATCGACGAGCCCTCGTGGCTCGCAGGCGCTGACCAGAACTCATCAACACCCCGGGTGACCGGATTGAAGAAGAAGGGAACGAAATGGGCCAGTTCGAAGTTCGCGCTCATCTGAAGGTGCGCGACGGACAGCTCCAGGGGTTCAAGCGGCAAGCGGCCGAGATGATGCGCCAGACGCGGGAGAAGGACACGGGAACGCTCGCCTACGACTGGTTCCTCAGTGCCGACGGAACGCAGTGCGAAGTCCACGAGGCGTACGTGGATGCGGACGCGCTCGTCGATCACGCGGTCCACGTCCGGGAAGCTCGGGACGCGATGTTCGCCGAATTCGCCTACGACCACCAGATGACCTTCTACGGCGAGCCATCGCATCGGCTCGCGGAGCTCGTGAACAGGATCGGAATGAGCCCCACGCTGTTCACCTCTCTCCAGACGCTCGAGCCGGCCGGCGCCGACTGAGAGGAGGGAACGACCATGCAGACCATCAACGAAGCGGCATCCGCCTTCCTGGCCAACAAGCGAGTGGCGGTCACCGGCGTCTCCCGCCACCCCGAGAGCCACGGCAGCAACGCCGTCTACCGGCGCCTGCGCGAGCGTGGTTACCAGGTCTTCGCGGTCAACCCCAACGCCTCGGAGGTCGAGGGTGATCGATCCTACCCGGACCTGAAGTCCATTCCGGGTGGGGTCGAGGCGGTGGTCATCGCGACCCGGCCCGAGATCGCCATCGACACGATGGGCGAGTGCGCCGCGCTCAGGATCAAGCACGTCTGGATGCATCGGGGGCCTGGCGCCGGCAGCGTCTCGGCGGCCGCGACCAACTACGGACGACAGCACGGCATCACGGTCATCGACGGTGGCTGTCCGCTGATGTTCAGGCCAACCGCCGACTTCGGCCACAAGCTCATCCGGCTCATCTACGCGCGAGCCGTGCCGAAGGAAGTCTGAACACGCATCCAACGAGTGCGCGACATCGAGAAGGACGGAAAGCGCCATGTCGAGCGTCACTCAACGCGTCGAGGCTTCGGTCCCCGACAGCTCGCCAATCCAGAGTGGGTCAACGGCTACCCGGGACCGCACGATCCGTCGGATCGCATTGGTCGCGTCCTTCCTGGTCTTCGGCTGGTCGTGCGTGGAACTGGTCAACCTCGGTCTCACGCACACCACCGGCCCCGAGCTGTACGGGGTGCTGGCGGCGGCGCTGGCCACTGGCGCTGGCGTCGCGAACCTCGCCCTCCTTCGCTCACCGCGAGTCCGCGTCATCGCGACCGCTGCGGTGCTCCTCCTCTGGGCGGTCGTCGCCCTCGGCGGCATTGCCGGGACGATCGCTCACATCGTCGGGCCCGTGTCTGGCCATGGGCCGATCGATCTGCGACCGCGCCCCGTCGCGGCACCCCTCGTCTTCACGCTGCTCGGCTCAGTCGGCGCAGCGGCCCTCACCCTCGGCCAGCGGGCACGGATCCGCGCAGCCTCCACCTTCGAGAAGGAGTAGTTCGAAATGCTTGAGAAATTCGAAACGTTCTCAATGTCCAAGCCGGCCATCACGCGCCTGTTCAAGGTTGCGGTCGCGTTCGTAGTGGCGGGCTCCGTGAGTGGCACAGCGGTCGTCATCTGGGCGCTCGCCAACGGCGCCGTCGGTATCGGCGGTCCGCAGTTCGTGACCGTGAGCGCCGGTCGGTTCGCCGGCGCGATCGTCGGCCTGATCATCGCCTCCCTGCTTACTGCGGCGGGGACGGTAGCGGCGGTCGTGTCCTGGGCCGGCGCTCTCCTGAATACCGCCCGACTCCAGGACAAGGCCTGGTTCGCGGCGCTGCTCGTGCTGGGCCTAATCAGCCTCGGCTGGCTGGCGATGATCGCCTACGTCCTGAAGGGCCCGGACAGCACGGCGGCCGCGGTCGAGAGTGCTGGGTAGTCGGACGTGAGGAACACCGCGGCGTCTGTCCGGTGTTCCTCGCCGTCTGTGGCCCCCCGAATGACCAATCGCTTCTCTCGCTCGCAGGAGGACACGATGAACAGCGCTTCTGCAACCACTCCGACGGCCGCGACTCAGCAGCGGGAGGCGGGATTCCTCAAAAGGGTGATCGGGCGCTCGCGCCGCGTCGCCTGGATCGTGATCGTCGTCGCCGATGTCGGACTTCTCGCCTGGGCCGCGCTGGCGGCCGTTGCCCCGGAACGCCTCATCGGACCACATTCGACCCCGATCCTGCCCGCCGGATACGAGGGCTTCACTGGGGGCTCGTGGCAGGCACTCGTGGCCGCCTCGCCGAAGACGACCGAGTACCTCACGCTCCTCTTCCGGATGTTCGGCCTCTACGGCGTCGCGTTCTCACTGATCGCAATCGCGATCGGAGCCAACGCCTTCCGGCGTGGCGAGGGATGGGCCTGGTGGGCCCTGCTGGTCGGGAACACGATCACCTTCGTCGGCGCCATGGCTTATGACCAGATCGCCAGAGCCGTCGGCCCGTTCGAGCTGTCGGAGTACCTCGGGCTCGTCGCGATCTACGGGTTCCTCGCGATCACTGCTCCATTCGGCCGGCTGGAGAGGGTCAAGACCGAGGGCGGAGCGTAGAGGAGCACGAAGGTGGCCCGCAGCGGTTGCTTCGCTGGGATGCGCACGCCTGATCGGCGGGCTCTCAGAGCCAGCGCTTCTCACGCCAGAGGCGTGACCCTGATCGGCGGGCGGCCGACCAGACTCCTGGTTGGAGGGTTGTGGGTTGCCGTCGTGATCCTTTCGCTGGCGGAGGGGGCGATGATTGTCGCCACCCTCCGGACGCCCACTCCGGACCAATGGGGGTTGCGAGGAAACGAGGCCGTCCTGGCCCTGACATGGGGCACGATCGGTGCCCTCATCGCCCTGCGGAAGCCGGAGAATCGGATCGGCTGGCTCCTCCTGGCGCTGAGCTTGATCAATTCCCTCCAGGGCGTCGTCGACCAATACCCTGCGGTCGCGTCCGCCTTGGGGTCCCCACTGCCCGGTGGCCGCTGGGCGAGGTGGGTGAGCGCCTGGATCTGGGTGATCCCATCGACGGGCTTCCTCGCGTTCGTCCCGCTGATCTTCCCCGATGGCCGCCTGCTGTCACGGCGGTGGTGCGCCGCCGTGGTCCTCGGTCTTGCCGCGATGACTGTCCTCGTCGGCACGATCGTGCTGTCGATTCGTCCGCTGGGACCGCTGGTGCCGACCGCCAATGTGAACCCGTACCTCGGGGCCCTGGGGCCGACGACCACGGTCGGCTTCGGCCTATACCTCGCTGCGGCCGCCACCGGCGTAGGGTCCGTCGTGCTGCGCTACCGACGGGCGGCCGGCGAGGAGCGCGAGCAACTCAAATGGGTTGCCTATGCCCTGGTCTTTGTGGCGATCGGTGCCGTGGCCGGTACCTCACCGCTCTTCATCGGCCATCTCTTCTTCATGGCGACGGTTTTGCTCGCGGCCCTCGCGGTGGGCATCGCGATCCTGCGCTACCGGCTCTATGAGATCGACCTCATCATCAATAGGACCCTTGTGTACGGCGCGCTGTCCGCGATCCTGGCCGGTGTCTACGCGGCCTCGATCACGCTCTCACAGCGGATCTTCATGGCCGCCACCGGCGACCGCTCCGACGCCGCAATCGTGCTCACCACGCTGATCCTGGCCGCGACCTTCACACCGGTGAAGACGCGCGTGCAGACGATCGTGGACCGGCGCGTAAAGCCGATTCCCGGTGCCATCGCCGCGCCGGCGTCTGTGGCCGTCAGCGAGATGTTGGCGGCGGTAGAAGATCGGCTCCGGGAGATCGCGCGAGAGGAGATCGCCGGGCCGGCACGGGGCGAGGCCGGCCGGGCGGTTGAACGCTTGCAAGGATCTGCAGGAGGAACTGATGGCCGGAGCGCGTGAGGACTTGTTCGATCGATCGCCGGGGACATCCTCGACATCGGGTCGCGCGACCAGAGGCCTTCGTGGACTAGTTGTAGTTCCCGGGGTTAGTGAGACATCGACGGACGGACCGTCCTAGCGTTCGGGCATGGACGAACTCCAGGCCCATCATCGTGCCGAACCGCATCGTCGTCTCCTCCGCCATACGTATCAGGAAGGGCCGGGCTTC
>JBGPIH010000094.1:0-12474 GCA_041484785.1 Candidatus Limnocylindria bacterium | reverse complement strand
TCCCCGACTACCAGGCCGCCTACGAGAGCGCCATCAGCTTCATGGCCACGATGCAGGCCGGGGTCAACTTCAACCTGCACACGGCGGGCTGGCTCGAGGGCGGCCTCGCTATCGGATATGAGAAGTTCATCCTTGACGCCGACCAGGCCTCGATGGCGCAGGCGTTCCTCGCCGGCGTGGACCTGAGCGAAAACGGGCTGGCGCTGCAGGCGATGCTCGACAGCGGTCCAGGGCAGCACTTCCTCGGTTCGCCGCACACGCTCGCGAACTTCGAGAACGCCTTCTGGCGCTCTGAGCTCTCGAACAACGACAGCTTCGAGCAGTGGCAGGCGGAGGGCTCGCGCGATGCCGCCGTCCGCGCCAACGGGCGCTGGAAGAGGACGCTGCGGGAGTACGAGGAGCCGCCGCTCGACGAGGGTACCCACGAGGCGATCGTCGAGTGGATGGATCGGCGCAAGGCGAGCTTCCCCGACTCGGACGTCTAGGGGCGAGCCACTCGTAGGCTCGATTCGATCAGGCGACGTATTTGTCCGGGGGCTCGCCGACCTCGATCGGGTTGTTGACCGGGTCGTTGCTCCATTCGAACCAGCCGCCATCGTAGACGGCGATCTGCGGCCAGTTCTGGAGGTAGGCGTAGAACCAGGTTTCACTGGCGCGCCAGCCAGTGCCGCAGTAGAAGGCGACCCACTTGTCAGGGGTGATGCCGGCGGCCTCCCAGTTCGCCCTGATCTCCGGGTAGGCCCGCATCGTGTTGTCCACGTTGCGGTAGTGCTGCATGTGATAGGCGTCGGTTCCGCAGTTGCCCCAGACGTCGCCGGCGATCCGGCCAGCCGGGCCGATGTAGTTATACCCGCTGACCGCCCCGATGTGCTCCTTCCAGGTCCGGACACTGACCAGTGCGGCGCCTGCCTGGTCGGCCAGGATCTGCTTGGCCGTATCGATGTCGACGAGGACCTCCGGGCGAAGCGGCACCCGGACGCCGACGGCGTCGACCGGCGTTGGCTCCTGGATGATCGTCTCGAGCGGGTTGCCCGCCTGGACCCACCAGTCATACCCGCCGTCGAGAAGCCGCACGTCGTCAATCCCGGCGTAGCGCAGGATCATCAGCGCCCGGGTCGCGGCAATCTGTCCGGCTCGACGGCCGGGCCACTTCTCGTTGGCATCACCCTCTGTATCGCGGCCGTAGACGACGACCGTCGTGTGGTGGGTGATGCCGAGGGCGCGAAGAGCCGCCTCTATCGCGCTCGGCGAGCGCCGGTTCCAATCCACGGGATCTTCGAGCCAGTTGGTGTCCAGGTAGAGCGCTCCGGGGATGTGCCCCTCGGCGTACTCCTCCGGGACGCCAAAGTTGACGTGGAAGAGCAGAAACTTGCCTGGCGGCGCGGCTTCCGGCCTCTCGCCATCCATCACCCGGCGGAGCCAGTCGATATGGACCAGCCTGTCGTAGTTGGGCAGTCGCTCGATTGGCAGACGCTGGTCGGCCGCCCAGGCGGCCCAGCCGGGGTCGTAGACCCGGGCGTTTTCGATCCCCAGGGAGTCCAGCTTGGCCACGAACGCGGCGGCGTCGAGGCGATCGCCATAGACGACCACGCGCCGCCCGGGGACGACGCCCTTGGAGTGCAGAAGTCGCTCGATCTCGGGCTCGTCGACGCTGCGCAACCAGGCGCTCGGGAAGGCGACAGCGCCCGGGATGTGCCCGCCTCGCAGCTCACCGTTGAGCCGCCAGCCGTTGTAGGCGGCGAGCGGCCGAAGATCGACGATCGTGAGATCGGGGTCCTCCAACAGCCCGGCCAGCTCGGTTGTCGAGATCGTGTTTCTCATAACGTCGTCGCAGGCAGGCTCATTGAGACCGGAGTGTGCCATTGACGTAGTCGATATGCAAGAGAGGTGACTCTCGGCCCGTGGGAATTCGGGCGTCAAGATGCTTGGGCGAGCTGCCGGCCCGGGATCGTCTCACAAGGTTCAGCGACGGGCGAAGGTCTCGAGCAGCATCGACACGAATTTCGGGGCGTCGGCGTCGAACGCCACGAACGCATTGGGCTCCGCCCCGAAGCGGGCGTGCCTGTCGATGACCATGCGGCCGACCGTGAGCTCGCCGTGGGTCTCGACGTCGACGTGCGCTTTCTGACCGGTGACGACCGTCGGATCGACGAGGTAGGCGATGCACAGGGCATCGTGGACCGGCGCGCTGTGGGGCCGGTCCATGGGCTGGAGCGTGTCGTACGCCACGATCAGCCGCTCGATGAATGCCGCCGCCGCCGTCCCTGCCGGCGTGCCCAACTCGCGCATCCGCCGGCAGTCGTCGAACGAGACCAGGGCCCGGTGCGTTGCATCCAGCGGCATGACCACGACGTTCTGCAGGCCGGCCCCGAACACCACCCGCGCGGCTTCCGGGTCGACCCAGATGTTGAACTCGGCTGACGGCGTGGTGTTCCCGACCTCGTGAGCGCCACCCATGATGATCGTCTCCGGGATTCGATCGACGATCCGTGGCTCCAGCTTGATGGCCAGGGCGATGTTCGTCAGCGGGCCCACCGGCACGAGCGCGATCGGCTCGGTGGCTGCCATGTAGGTCTCGACCAGGAACTCCACGGCCCGCCGCGACTGCTTGGTCGAATGTGGCTTCGCGATCGGCAGTTCGAGGCCATGCATGCTGCCCTTCCCGTGCGTGATCTCGCGCGGCACCGGGAAGTCGTCGCGCACGATCGGCGTCGCCGTCCCCTCGTAGACCGGGATGCTCAAACCGAGGAGATCGAATACACGGAGTGTGTTGTCGGTGCAGTAGGCAACGGGGTTGTTGCCGTTCACCGTCGTCGCCGCCAGGAGGTCGAGGTCGGGGTGCAGCGCCGCGAGCATCAAGGCGACGGCGTCATCGGTCCCGGTGTCGACGTCAAGGATCAGCTTCTTGGCCACGCCCACCTCCGCGCTCCGCCACCGCGACGTCGCCCTGCGCAGCCGGCGCACGCTGGAGCCGCCGCAGTTCCTCGAGCGGAATGTGGCAGCTCATCAGATGACCGGGCTCCACCTCGACGAGGGGCGGCTCGATGACCTCGCACAGGCCGGCGATCGCCCGGTGACAGCGCGTGTGAAAGACACAGCCGCTGGGCGGCTTGGCCGGGCTCGGGATCTCACCAACGAGCAGTATCCGCGCCCGGCCCTCGCCATCGACGTTGGGAACCGCGGACAGGAGCGCCTCCGTGTAGGGATGGTTGGGTCCGCCGAAGACCGCCTCCGATTCGCCGACCTCCATGATCCGGCCGAGGTACATGACGGCGATCCGGTCGGCGAGGTAGCGGACGACCCCGAGGTCGTGTGAAATCAGCAGGTAGCTCGTCTTGCTCTCTGCCTGCAATTCCGACAGCAGGTTCAGGATCGCCGCCTGGACCGAGACGTCGAGTGCGCTCGTCGGCTCGTCCGCCACGACGATCTTCGGGTCTCCGGCGAAGGCTCGCGCGATCGCCACCCGCTGCTTGAGGCCACCCGACAGCTGGCGTGGCTTGAGGTCGAGGTGGCGCTGGGTCAGGCGCATGTCGGCGGCCAGCTTGTCGACACGCGCAGTGACGGCCTTGCCCTTCAGGCCAGTCAGCTTGCTGACCGAGCGCGCCAGGATGTGGCGAGCGGTCCAGCCTCGATTGAGCGCGGAATCCGGGTTCTGGAACACCATCTGGATCGAGCGCTTGTCTTCGGTCGGCCGATTGGCCGAGCGTGCCGCCAGGACATGTTCATCGAGCTTGACGCTGCTGCCCGCGTCGGGGCTCTCGATTCCGAGGATCGTCTTCGCGAGCGTTGACTTCCCGGAGCCGGACTCGCCGACCAGCCCGAGCGTCTCTCCATCGAGGAGCGTGAGATCGACCTTGACCAGGGCGGGCACGTCGTGCCCGCTCTGGTGAAAGGTCTTCGACACATTCGAGATCGACAGCGCCAGATCGCCATGGACAGACTCCTGGCGTGCCACCGCCGGCGGCTCGACGAGCTCCCCAAGCCGATCGCGATGGTGGCACCGTGTCCAGCGGCCGCTGCCGACTTCGACGACGGGCGGCTCGACGGTCCGGCAGAGGTCCGTTGCGAGCGGACAGCGATCCACGAAGACGCACGTCGGGAGGTTCGTGCCGATCTGCGGAAGGTTGCCCGGGATCGTGGACAGCGGCCGCTGCGACTTGCGGATTCCGCGCCGAGGAAGGGAGCGCAGCAGGCCGAGGGTGTAGGGGTGCTGCGGTCGTTCGAAGACCGCCGCCGCATCGCCCTCCTCGACGATCTTGCCGCCGTACATCACGCCGACGCGATCGCACATCGTGCGAATCACCCCCAGGTTGTGGCCGATGAGCAGGACCGCGGCATTCGTCTCGGCCTGAAGGGACCGGACGAGATCGAGGACGCTCGCCTCGACGGTCGCATCGAGCCCGGTCGTCGGCTCATCGAGCACGAGGAGCTTGGGGTCCGAGGCCAGCGCGATCGCAATGACCACGCGCTGCTGCATCCCACCCGACAGCTGATGGGGATAGCGCTGGTAGACCCGCTCGGGATCGGCGATCTGGACCCGAGCCAGGGCCCTGAGCGCGTTCGCCTCCGCCTCCTGCTTCCGCTGCCCCAGGACCGTGAACGCTTCGACGACCTGGGGGCCGATCCGGGTCGTCGGATTGAGCGCCGCCCCCGGGTCCTGGTAGACCATCGAGGCGTGCCGCATTCGGAACTGGCGGACCTCGTCGTCGCTCAGCTTCGTGATGTCATCGCCGCCGATGAGGATCCGGCCGCCGGTGATGACGGCGTTGCGGGGCAGATAGCGGACCGCGGCATAGGCCGTCGTGGACTTGCCGCAGCCGGACTCACCGACGAGGCCGTACGACTCGCCCCGGCGGACTTCGAACGTGACCCCGCGCAGGACGGGGCGTTGGACTCCACGCACCACGTAGGCCAGCGACAGGTCCTCGATGCGAAGGGCCGCGGCGGTGCCGGCGGGCGGGGTCGTGTTGGCCGTCTGGGTGGTCATTCGTTCAACACGGACTGGAGCGAGTCCGCGATCAGGTTGACCGCGACGACCGTGCTGGCAATCGCCAGGGCGGGGAACAGCGTCGGCCACCAGATGCCCGCGATCATGTTCGGGTATTCCTCGCTGACGGTCAGCCCCCAGTCCGGCGACGGGGGCTGGAGGCCGACGCCAAGGAAGGACAGCGTGGCGACCGTGAAGATCGCATAGCCGAAGCGAACGGTCAGCTCGACGACGGTCGGGCCCAGCACGTTCGGAAAAATCTCGCGCGACACGATGAACGGCCCCAACTCCCCGCGGAGCTTGGCGGCCGTCACATAGTCCAGTTGTCGTTCCGAGAGCACGGCCGAGCGGACCGTCCTGGCCACGATGGGCGTGAACAGGATCCCCACCACGAGCACGACGACGACCGGCGATGAGCCGAGCACGACGAGCGTGAGTAGCGCGACGAGGATGACCGGCAGGGCGAGGAAGGCTTCGACGAGCCGGCTGAGCACATCATCGACCCAGCCGCGGTAGTACCCCATGACGAGGCCAAGCAACGTGCCGGCGACGACGCCCAGGATCGCCGCCAGAGGTGCCACGATGAGCACGTCGCGCGACCCGACCATGACCCGCGACAGGACGTCCCTGCCCAGGCGGTCGGTGCCCATCAGGTGCTCCGGGCCGGGGGGCAGGTGACCGGTGGAGAAACTGTTGAACGGGTCGTACGGGGTGATCCGCTGGCCCAGCACCGCACAGATGACCCAGCCGATGATGACGATGTTGCCGACGATGAATGCCGGGCGCCTGATCAGGACGCGCACCGTCTCGCGGCGTGCCTGGGCCCGCTCCGAGATCGGCGACGTTACCCCCGGCGGGATGGACATGGGCGTGACGTTCGAGTCCATCAGCGCTCCGCGTCCAGTCGGATCCGCGGATTCATCCACGCGATCACCAGGTCGGCCGTAAGCGTCGCCAGCATATAGACGATGCCGATGACGATCGCGCCCGCGGTCAGCAGCGGGATGTCCTTGCGCTGGGCCGCGAAGAGCATCGTCTGGCCCATGCCGTTGTAGTTGAAGATCTTCTCGACGGCGATGATCCCGCCGAACAGGTAACCGATCTGGACCGCGATGACCGCGACCGTGGGGATCAGCGCGTTGCGCAGGACATGGCGGCGCATCGTCTGGCCGGTCGTCAGCCCTTTCATCGCGGCTGTCCTGATGTAATCCGACTGGAGGACCTCGATCGTCCCGGCCCGGGTCATCCGCGCGATGTAGCCGAAATAGACGATGGCCATCGCCGTCGCGGGCATCAGCAGGTAGCGGACCTGGGTTGGGATGTCGGCGGTCGCCGGCGGCGTCGCCAGGACGGGCAGCAGCTTGAGCTGGACGCCCACGACGACGACCAGGATCGTGCCTGTGACGAACTCCGGGATGGACGATGAGGTCACGCCGAGCAGGACGATGGCGCGGTCCACCGGTCGATCACGTCGTCTGGCGGCGAACAGGCCCGCCGCGATGGCCAGGGGAATCGTGATCGCGAGGGCCAGGCCGGCCAGCTTCGCCGACCGGCCGATCGCCGATGCAAGCTGCGGCATTGCCGGCTTGCCGGTAACGTACGAATCACCGAAGTCGAGGGTGACCGCGCCGAGCACGTTGTCGACGTAGCGCACCAGGATCGGGCGGTCCGTGCCGAGCCGCTGGTTGAGCGCGTCGACGCTCTCCTGTGGAGCAAACGGCCCGAGGATCGTCCGTCCGACGTCGTTGGGCAGGACGTTCGCGATGATGAAGACGATCGTGATGAGCAGCCACAGGGTGACGAGCGACAGGAGCAGCCTGCGCGCGATGAAACGTGCCATCGGCTCCTCGCGCCATATCAGTCCAGCGAATCGTTGGCGTTACGTGGGGGCGATGACTCGCACCATCGTCCCCACGCGATGCGGGGTCAGACCTGTGACGTCGCCGAGAAGGACATCTGCCCCAGGGCGCTGGAGAAGACGCCGGTGAATTTCTTCGAGTTGCCCGCGAGGTAGTTGTAGAAGTAGGGCAGGCCCACCGGGACGTCCTCGTTGAGGATGGTCTCGATCTTGGTGCAGGCGGCCTTCTGCGCGTCGACGCCGACCGACGTCTGGAACTCCGTGAATGCCGCGTCGAAGGCCGCGGACGAGTACTGCGAAGAGTTCCAGATGCCCTTCGTCTTGAGCGCGGCATTCAGATAGACATCTGGCGTCGCGCGATGGCCGTAGTCCACGACGCCGAGCTCGGAGGCGCCGGAGCACGGGGGGTCTGCCGGATCGGCCGGGCACCACTGCGCGCCGTAGAACGTGTCGAGGCTCTCCACGGCCACCTCCAGGTTGATCCCGGCCGGCGCGGCCTGGCTCTTGAGGAGGACGGCCAGGTCCGGGATCTCCTGGAGCTGACCAACATGTAGGGTGGCCGTGAGGTTGGTGACCCCGGCCGCCGCCAGCAGCGACTTCGCCTTGTCGATGTCCTGGGCGCGTTGCGGGATGGACGGGTCGTAATACGGGTAGCCCTGCCAGATGACATGGTCGTTGCCGAGTTCGGCTCGACCCTTGAACAGCTGCTGGATGAGCGCCGGTCGGTCGAACGTGTAGGCGAGGGCCTGGCGGACCCGCTTGTCGGCGAACTGGCCCTTGTCGCAGCGCATCCAGATCTGACGATGGAGGGCTGCCGGTGTCGCGATGAGGCTGAAGTTCGGGTCGTCGATCAGCGCCGCGCCCGTCAGAACGTCGAACTGGACGATGGCGTCGACCTGGTCGCCCTGGTAGGCGGTGATCATGGGACCGGTGGCATCGAAGAAGATGAACTCGGTGCCGTCGAGCGACGTCGTGCCCCCCCACCAGTCGGGATTGCGCTCGAACGTCGCACCGGTCTGCTGGTCGTACGTGACCAGCTTCCACGCGCCGGTTCCTGCGGGCCGCTTGTCGAGCGTCGTCCCGGCCACGTAGTCGGCCGGGGTGATCAGCGTCTGGGCGTTGTAGATCGAGACGAGATAGGGAAAGTTGCCATTGCCGCCAACGAGCGTGAACACCACGGTATTGGCATCGGTCGCGACCGCGCCGCCCGGGTCGAGGACGCCCTTGAGGCCGGAGTTGCCGGCCTTGACGAGGCGCTCCATCGAGGCGACCACGTCGGCCGACGAGAACGTGGACCCGTCGTGCCACTTGACTCCCTGGCGGAGATTGAAGGTCCAGACCGTGCCGTCCGCGTTGGGCGTCCAATCCAGGGCGAGGCCTGGTGCGAGGCCACCCGCAGCTCCCACGGTTTGCTGCGTGCACAGGAACTCGAACGACTGGGCGGTGATGCCGTACCCGCCCAGGTCCTGCATCGCGACCGGATCGATCGAAACGGGACGCTGGATGGCGCATCGGATCTTGCCGCCGGCGACGGCCGCGGAGGCCGGGGCGGCGCTGGCGCCCGAGCTGGCGGCGGCGCTGGGCGCGGCGGCACTGGCCGGCGCAGCGGTGGGCGTCGTGCCGCCGCAGGCCGCGATCACGGCACTGATCGAGGCCATCGACAGCCCGATGATGGTGCCGCGCTGGATGAACTCGCGGCGGCTCAGCCGGCCGCGGGCGAACGCCTCGACGGTATCAAGTTGCAGTGGTGTCGTTGAACGGCGAACCTTGTCCAACTCGGAATAGTCCATCGATCGCATCCTCCGGCAATCCGCTGGTGGCGACGAGCACAATTCGGGCATCGTTCGCATGGCCTGCCGCTGTACGGCTGCCTGTTCCTCCGGGCCGGACCGCGGTGTGTCGGAACGGTACTGGCGGCTCTTCTCACTGTCAACGAACTGAACTGGGTCTTCTCGACTGCGCGATACTCCGGAGGTGCGCATCACCGGCATCCGGCTCGAGCGTCTCGTGGTCCCGCTCGATCCTCCGTTCCCGGCCGCCTGGGATCCCGTTCCCCGCCGATCATTCGCGGCCACGATCGTCCGCGTCGAGACGGACGAGGGCGTGGTCGGGATCGGATCGGGTGACACGATGGACGGATTCGAGGCGTACGAACACCTATTCCTTGGCGGCGATCCGCTGGCCATCGCCCGCCACGTGCGAGCTCTTGAGACGATCGATTTCCATGCCGGCCGGTACTGGCCGCTCGAAGTCGCCCTGTGGGACATCGTGGGACAGGTCGCAGGCCTCCCGGTCGCGACCCTGTTCGGCGGCGCGACGGACGGCCTCCCGGTCTACGCCTCGTCCGGGATGCTGCTGCCGCCGGGGGCCCGCGCCGAATCGGCGCTGAGGCTGCGCGAGGAGGGGTTCCGGGCGCTGAAGATCCGGATCGACCCGCGCCGGCTCGAGGAAGGGCTCGCCGCGGTCGCCGCCACCCGCGCGGCCGTTGGCGACTCGATGGCGATCATGGTCGACCTCAACCAGGGCTGGCGAATGGCCGGCGACACGTCCACGTCGCTTGATCCGGCCGCCGCCCGGGAGATCGCCGTACGACTCGTGGACTTCGATGTCACCTGGCTGGAGGAGCCCCTGCCGGGCACGGATCTCCGGGGCCTTGCCGCCCTCCGGGCGTCGGCGCCCGGGATCCGCATCGCCGGTGGCGAGATGACGCGGACCTTCACGGAACTCCTCGCCGCGGTCGAGGCTGACGCCTTCGACGTCCATCAGCCCGATGTGGTCCTGGCCGCCGGCATGCTGAGGACGCGGACCGTGGCCGAGCTCGCTCTCGCCCGGAACCGCTGGTTCACCCCGCACACCTGGACGAACGGGATCGGCCTGCTGGCCAATCTCCATGTCGCGGCCGGCGTCGGCGGAGGGCCGTACCTCGAGTTCCCGTACGACCCGCCGGGCTGGACCCCGGAACGGCGCGATGTCATGCTCGCAGGGCCAATTCGTCCCGGATCCGATGGCGTCCTGCGGGTTCCCGCGGCGCCGGGCATCGGGATCGTCCTCGACGAGGGTGCTGTGAGGCGGTACGCCGCATGACCAACGAAACGCTGCCGACCACGGCCGAATGGCTCGCCCGCGCGGCGGCCATCGAGCCCCGGACCGAGCTGTTCATCGACGGTCGTTTCGTTCCGGCCGCCTCGCGCCGGACCTTCGACGACATTGCGGGTCGTGACGGCTCGGCCATCGCCCGCGTGGCGGCAGGCGGAGTCGAGGACGTCGATCGGGCGGTCGCCGCCGCCCGCCGGGCGTTCGACGACCGACGCTGGACGGACCAACCGCCGGCCGCCCGCAAACGCGTCCTGCTTCGTCTCGCCGAGCTCGTCCGCGAACATCTCGAGGAGCTCGCGCTGCTGGAGTCGCTCGACGTCGGCAAGCCGATCCGCGACACACTCAACGTCGATGTCCCGAGCTGTGCAACGACTCTCCAGTGGTACGCGGAGACGATCGACAAGGTCTACGGCGAGGTCGGCCCGACCGGCCCGGACGCGCTCTCACTCATCACTCGCGAACCCATCGGTGTCGTGGCCGCGATCGTGCCGTGGAACTACCCGCTGATCGTCAGTGCCTGGAAGCTTGGCGCGGCGCTGGCGACCGGCAACTCGGTCGTCCTCAAGCCGGCCAGCCAGTCCCCGCTCACTGCCCTCCGCCTGGCCGAGCTGGGCGCCGAGGCCGGACTGCCGGACGGCGTCCTGAATGTCGTGACGGGGCCCGGAGCGGTCACCGGGGACGCGCTCGCCCGCCACCCGGGCGTCGACAAGATCGCGTTCACCGGCTCGACCGAGGTCGGCAAGTCGCTCTTGCGGGCGATCGGGGAATCGGACGTCAAGGCGATCTCACTCGAGCTCGGCGGCAAGAGCCCGCAGGTCGTCCTGGCCGACGTCGGCGACGTGGAGGCAGCCGCGTCGGCGATCGGCTGGGGCATCTTCTACAACAGCGGCCAGACCTGCAACGCGGGTTCCCGTCTGGTCGTCCACCGGTCCGTGCGCGAAGACCTGGTGGAGAGAATCGCCGCCCTCGGGCGCAAGCTGGCTCCCGGCGAGCCGCTCGATCCGCGCACCCGGCTCGGCTCGATCGTGGACGAAGTCCAGCTGGCGAAGGTACTGGGGTACGTGGACCTCGGCCGCCGGGAGGGTGCCACGGTGGTTGCCGGCGGCGAGCGCGTCCGCGAGGAGAGCGGCGGCTACTTCATCTCGCCCACGATCCTCGACGGCGTCGCCAACACGATGCGTGTCGCCCGCGAGGAGATCTTCGGGCCCGTCCTGACCGTCACGGAGTTTGCCGACGAGGACGAGGCGATCGCGATCGCCAACGACTCGCCGTACGGGCTGGCGGCCGGACTGTGGACGAGCGACGTCAACCGGGCCCATCGGCTCGCGCGCCGGATCCGGGCCGGGATCGTCTGGGTCAACACGTTCGACGCCGCCGACATCACGGTGCCGTTCGGTGGCTACAAGCAATCGGGTTTCGGGCGCGACAAGGGCCTGTATGCCATGGACGGCTACACCCAGCTCAAGACGACCTGGTTCGACCTGTCGGGGAAGTGAGCGACGCATGACGGACACGGCGGCGGGCGCAGGTGAGGGACTCCGTCACCGTCGCGGAGGTGGCCGCGAGGGCCACGCGCGCAGCACGCTGCCCCAGCAGCGACCCTGGGAACAGCCGCGCATGCGCTACGGCCCGACCTCGGTCGTCTCCGCCGACGAGCTGGAGTCGATCCACCTCGGGTCGCTCCGCGTCCTGTCGGAGATCGGGATGGACTTCCTCGATCCCGATGCCCGCGAAGTCCTCCGGGCGGCGGGCGCCCAGGTCGAGGCCGGGTCGCAGCGCGTCCGGTTCGAGCCCGACATGGTCACCGAGATCATCCTGACCGCGCCGGCCACGTTCACCCTCCACGCCTGGAACCCGGCCCACGACCTGCACATCGGTGGTGACTGGATCGCCTTCGGGACGGTGGGCAGTCCTCCCAACGTGGCGGACCTGGATCGCGGCCGGCGGATCGGCAACCGCATCGACTATCAGAACCTGCTGCGGCTCGCGCAGATGCTCAACCCGGTCCACTTCCTGTCCGGCTATCCGGTCGAACCGGTGGACCTCCACCATGGAGTCCGCCACCTGTATGCCACCCACGATGCGCTGACCCTGATGGACAAGCCGATCCACGCCTACAGCCTGGGTCGGCAGCGCAATGTCGATACGCTCGAAATGGCCCGGATCGCCCGGGGCATCGACGCCGCCCAGCTTGACCGCGAGCCGTCGATCTTCACCGTCGTCAACTCGAGCTCGCCGCTTCGCCTGGACGCCCCGATGCTCCAGGGAATCATGGAGTTCGCGGCCCACAACCAGGTCGTGTGCATCACGCCGTTCACGCTCGCCGGGGCGATGGCTCCGGTGACCCTCGCGGGGGCCCTCGCCGAACAGAATGCGGAGGCGCTGGCCGGGATGGCCCTCACCCAGGCCGTCCGGCCCGGGGCGCCGGTCATCTACGGCGGCTTCACCTCGAACGTGGACATGCAGTCGGGCGCGCCGGCGTTCGGGACCCCCGAGTACATGCGGACGGCGATGATCGGCGGCCAGCTGGCCC
>JBGPIH010000093.1:0-12550 GCA_041484785.1 Candidatus Limnocylindria bacterium | reverse complement strand
TGCTCACCAGGCCGGCGGCGCCGGCCATGCCTTTGAGAACGGTCCGTCGAGAGACGGAGTCCACCCGGATGGGTTCAACCATGGCGTCTGCTCCTCCTGCGATACTGCCCGACAAAATCCGACAGGATCACGCAGATTGTCGGCAGCGGATCGTACAATGTCAAGGTCCAGCCTGCCTCCTCTTCGCAAAATGTTCGAATGCGTTGACTTTCTGTGCGTTGCAGGGCAATCTTGCATCGAACAATTCACGGGAGGGCGGTGTCCAACGTGACCCGACGAGACGACCTGGGGACCGTGGACTGATGCTCGCGCGACAGCGCCAGTCGTTCATCCTGGATCGCGTCCGCGAGGACGGAGCGGTCCGCGTCGCGGACCTCGTTCGCGAGCTCGGCGTGTCGGACATGACGGTGCGCCGTGACCTCGAGGTGCTCCACGAGCGTGGCCTCCTGGAGAAGGTCCATGGCGGCGCGACGTCGATTGCCGGCAACGCGTTGTTCGAGCCGGGCTTCGCCGCCAAGTCGGCCCTCCAGCAGAGCGAGAAGGACGCCATCGCCGATGCCGCGGTCGCACTGGTCGAGCCTGGGATGGCGATCGCCGTCTCGGCCGGGACCACCACCTACGCGCTCGCCCAGCGCTTGTCCTACGTGCCCGGCCTGACCGTCGTCACCAACTCGGTCAGGGTGGCCGACGTCCTCTACCAGGCGGGCCGGCCGGATCACACGATCATCCTGACCGGTGGCGTCCGGACCCCCTCCGACGCGCTCGTCGGCCCATTCGCGGTTGCGGCCCTGCGGACCGTCCACGTCGACCTGGTCTTCGTCGGCGTCCACGGGATGGACCCGCATTCGGGGTTCACCTGCCCCAACCTCCTGGAGGCGGACACGGACCGTGCGCTCATCGAGGCCGGTCGGAGCCTGGTCGTGGTGGCCGACCATTCCAAGTGGGGCGTGATCGGGATCAGCTCGATCGCGCGCCTCGACCAGGCGGACGTCCTGATCACGGACGCGGGCCTCGACCCGGAAGCGCGGGCCACGCTGTCGAAGGCCGTCCGGTCCCTGGTGGTGGTCGACGCGGCGCTATCGACGGCGTCTCTCGAGGTGGCGCGTGCCCACTGATCGGACGGCAGGTGGCAGCGCCATCGCTCGCCTGGCGGGCGAGCCCCATCGTCGCTACAACCCGTTGATCGACGAGTGGGTGCTGGTCTCGGCGGGGCGGACGAGGCGGCCCTGGCTGGGGGCCGAGGAGCCGGAACCGGATGGCGCCGGCCTCTCGTACGATCCCGACTGCTACCTCTGCCCGGGCAACGTCCGGGCCAACGGCAACGTGAACCCGGAGTACGCGGAGACCTACGTCTTCACCAACGACTTCTCCGCGCTCCGGCCCGACACGTCGATCGCCATCGTGGACGATGGGCTGCTGCGAGCCGAGGGCGAACGAGGACTGTGCCGGGTGGTCTGCTTCTCGCCGCGCCACGACCTGACGCTCGGCCGGATGACGCCCGGTGCCATTCGCAGGGTGGTCGACCTGTGGGCCGACCAGACGACCGAGCTCGGCGAGGAGTACCGCTGGGTCCAGGTCTTCGAGAATCGGGGAGAGGCGATGGGTGCCTCCAATCCCCATCCACACGGCCAGATCTGGGCCGGGACCGCGCTTCCCGGCGAGGGCGCGCGCGAGGATGCGGCCCAGCGCGCGCACCTGACCTCGACCGGGCGGCGGCTCCTGCTCGAGTACGTGGACCACGAATCCGGTGGCTCGCGGGTCGTGGTGGAGACCGCCGAGTGGCTGGCCGTGGTGCCGTTCTGGGCGGCCTGGCCATTCGAGACGCTGCTCGTTCCCAAGCGCCCGGCGGCGCGCCTCGCCGAGGTCGACGACGCCGCCCGCGACGACCTGGCGACGGTCCTGCCGGAGCTGCTCGGGCGGTACGACGGGCTGTTCAAGCGCTCGTTCCCGTACTCGATGGGCTGGCACCAGGCGCCGTTCGGGGAGCGGCCCACCGATGCGTGGCAGGTCCACGCGCACTTCTATCCGCCGCTGTTGCGAGCCAAGGTCCGCAAGTTCATGGTCGGCTACGAGCTGCTCGCCGAGACCCAGCGCGACCTGACCGCGGAGGACGCCGCCGGTCGCCTGCGCGCAGTCTCCCTCGCCGGGACGCCGGCCCTAGCCGAAGCGACGCTGGCGAATCCCGCCTGACCTGGGCGCCCGCGTTCGCCACGCACGCCGGGCGGGGGCGGTGGACGGGTAGCATACGGACCTCAGCACGGAGGGACGATGCGGACCTGGGGTGGGCGGTTCAGCGAGGCGACGGACGCGCGCGTGGTGGACTTCACGCGCTCGATCGAGATCGACGCGGCGCTGGCCGCGGACGATCTCGCGGGATCCATCGCGCACGTCCGGGGCCTGGGGCGGGCCGGTCTGCTGAGCGACCTCGAGGTGACCGCGCTGGTCGATGGCCTGCGCGCGCTGGCCGACGACGTGGCAAGCGGCCGGGTCGCCTGGGATCCGTCCCTCGAGGACGTCCACATGAACCTCGAGGCGGCGCTGGCGGAGAAGGTCGGGCCCGTGGCGGGCAAGCTCCACACCGGTCGCTCGCGGAACGACCAGGTCGCCACCGACCTCCGGCTCTGGACGCGCCGGGCGATCGACGCCCTTGACGCGGCGCTGGTCGGGTTCGAGCTGGCGCTGGTCCGGCTGGCCGAGCGCGAGGGCAAGGCGATCCTGCCCGGGACCACGCACATCCAGCCGGCCCAGCCGGTCCTCCTCGCGCACCACCTGCTCGCCTACGTCGAGATGGCGGAGCGCGATCGCGGACGGCTGGCCGACGCGCGCCGCCGGGTCAACGTCTCACCGCTCGGCTCCGGGGCGCTCGCGGGTGCCGGTTACCCGCTCGATCGGGCGGTCACGGCGGCGGAGCTCGGCTTCGATGGCCCGAGCGCCAATTCGATGGACGCGGTCTCCGATCGCGACTTCGTGGTGGAAACGCTGGCCGCGGTCGCGCTCGGGATGGTGCACCTGAGCCGGCTGGCCGAGGAGATCACCTGGTGGTCGAATCCGCGCTTCGGGTTCATCCGCGTCGCCGACGCGTTCTCAACCGGCAGCTCGATCATGCCCAACAAGAAGAACCCGGACCCGGCCGAGCTGGTCCGCGGCAGGGCCGCCCGGGTCATCGGGGCGCTGACCGCCTCCCTGACGATGCTCAAGGGCCTGCCGCTCGCCTACCAGCGCGACCTCCAGGAGGACAAGGCGCCGCTCTTCGACGCTGTGGCGGTCTTCGAGACCTCGTTGCACGTCCTCGCCGGCCTGCTGGACACGGTCGCGGTGGACGCGGCCCGGATGCTGGAGGCGACGAACGAGGGCTACACGACCGCCACCGCCGTTGCCGACGCGCTCGTCCGGCGTGGCGTGCCGTTCCGGAGCGCCCACCACATCGTGGGATCGATGGTCGCGGAGGCGGACGAGGCCGGGCTGCGCCTCGATGAGGTCCCCGACGCGATGATCGGCCTGGCCCTTGGCGCCAGCGGCGATCCGACGGCCGGGACGCTCGCCGCGGAAGCCGGGATCGGCGACGCACTTCGGGCGGCGGCCTCGATCGAAGGAGCCCTCGCATCGTGCGACGTCGTCGGCGGGACGGCGCCGGCACGAGTCCAGGCGGCGCTGGATCTGGCGCGGCAGCGGCTCGAGTCCGAGGGAGCGCGCGGCTAGGGCTCGGCGGCCGGGACGGCGCGGTACCATCGGCCCAGTCCGCAGCTGAGGGACGGCCCGTGCCGGATCTGGCGACCATCGTTCGAGCGCCCAAGGCGCTCCTCCACGATCACCTCGATGGTGGCCTTCGTCCGGCGACGGTGGTCGATCTCGCCGCGGAATTCGGGTACGGCGGTCTGCCGACGACCGACGTGGACGACCTCGCGGCGTGGTTCCGGCGCGGCGCCGACCGCAAGAGTCTCGAGCTCTATCTCGAGACCTTTGCCCACACGGTCGGGGTGCTCCAGGAGCGCGACGCGATCGTCCGGGTCGCCGCCGAATGTGCCGAGGACCTGGCCGCCGACGGCGTCGTCTACGCCGAAGTCCGCTACGCCCCGGAGCTGTCGACCGAGCGTGGCCTCACCCTTGATGAAGTCGTGGACGCCAACCTCGAGGGGTTCAAGCTGGGAGCCGCCCGGGCCGAGGAGGCCGGCCACTCGATCGTCATGAAGATGCTGGTCACCGCGATGCGCCAGGCGGCCCGGTCCGTGGAGGTCGCCGAATGCGCGGTCCGCTGGCGCGATGCCGGGGTCGTCGGATTCGACGTCGCCGGACCGGAGAAGGGCTACCCGCCGACCCGCTATCTCGACGCCTTCGACTACATCCGCCGGGAGAACTTCCACATCACGATCCACGCCGGCGAGTCATTCGGATTGCCGTCGATCTGGGAGGCGGTCCAGTTCGCCGGGGCGGAACGGCTCGGCCACGGCGTGCGCATCGTGGACGACATCCGGATCAACGCGGATGGCTCGGTCGAGCTCGGTCGGCTCGCCGCCTTCGTGCGCGATCGCCGGATCCCGCTCGAGATGTGCCCGACCTCCAACGTGCACACCGGCGCGGCGCCGTCGATCGCCGAGCATCCATTCGACCTGCTCCGCCGGCTCCGCTACCGGGTCACGCTCAATACCGACAATCGGCTGATGAGTGGCGTATCACTGTCGAGCGAGTTCGCGGCGATCGACGCGGCCTTCGGGATCGGCCTGGGCGAGATGGAATGGCTGACGATCAACGCCCTCAAGAGCGCGTTCGCGCCGTTCGACGAGCGGCTGCGCCTGATCAACGAGGTCGTCAAGCCCGGCTACGCGCGGGTTCGCGCGGAGGAAGCCCGGGTCGTCTAGCCGGCGGCTCCGGCCCGGTTCGATCGCGACTGGTCACGACCGGTCATACGGCGCCGGCCGGAAGCGCCACGACAAAGCGGCTGCCCCCGTACCCATTCGGTTCGAGGAAGATCCGTCCGCCCATCGCGTCCATCAGGCGGCGCGCGGCGAACAGCCCGATCCCGGAGCCTCGGCTCCGGCCGCGTCCCTCGATCCGCACGAACGGCTCGAAGACGCTCTCCCAATCCTCGATCGGGACGCCCGGCCCATCGTCGGTGACGTAGGCCTGGATCTCCTCGCCGAGGCGCCACACGCCGATGCTGACGCCATCGGCGGTCGGCGCGTACTTCGACTCGTTCTCGAGCAGCTGCTCGAGCACCTGGCGGAACCGGGCTTCGTCGCCGATCGCCACGAGCCCCTCGGCCGGTCGTTCCCAGCGGATCGCCCGCGGGCGGAGCAGGAGGCGGAGCGTATCGACGGTCTCGCCGACCGCCTCGACGGCATCGAACGGCGCGCGCGACAGGCCGGTCAGCCCCTCGCCACGGACCGACGCCAGGATCGAATCCACCAGGCGGTCGAGCCGCGAGACCTGGTCCAGGGCAGCGTTCCGCCAGTCATCGACATCGCCGGGGGCGGCCGCCGGAGCGATTCCCCGGGCCGCGTCGCCGAGCAGGTCCACGTAGACCCGAACCACCGAGAGCGGCGTTCGCAGCTCGTGGGTGACCACGGAGAGCAGCTCGGCCCGGGCGGCGTCCAGGGCGGTCAGCTGCACGAGGCGAGCCTCGACCTCGGCCTGGAGGCGACCCTTCTCGATGATCCCCGCGAGCAGGGCCCCGATCGTCCGGAGGAACTCGACGTCGCCCGCGCCGAAGCGTCGCGGTGCGACGGCCTGGACGTTGAGCACGCCGACCACGTCGTCGTGCCAGATGAGCGGGACCGACAGCATCGCGGTCAGGCCCTCCATGTCGAAGCCGCGGACCCACGAGAAGCGCGGATCGTGGGTCACGTCGTCGACGGCGATCGGCTCGCGTCCGGCGGCCACCCGCCCGGTGATCCCGTTCCCGAACGGCAGGCTGACCTTGCCCACCTGGGTCCGGTCGAGGCCATTCGTCGCGGCCAGGGTGAGCCGTGTCCGCTCGCGATCGGCCAGGTAGAACGAGCAGACCTGGACGTGCATCGCCGCGGTCGTCCGATCGACGATCGTTCGCATCAGCTCGTCCCAGTCGCGCGCGAGCGTCGCCAGCTGGGCGATCTCGTGCAGGAACGCGAGCTCGAGCAACCGCCGGTCGTCCGAACGGTTCGCGTCGACGGTGGACTCCATGGATCCGATCATCGCGCATCCGCGCGTCGATTGGCGGCTTCGCGCGCGGGTAGCACGTGCCGGCTCAGCCGGCGGCGAGTGCCGGAATCTCGTCCCGCAGGGCAATGAGATCGTCGTCCCTGGGGGCCTGTGCCCGAAGCTCCTCCTGCCCGGGGAGCGCCCGGCGAAGGAGCGACCGAGCGACATCCAGCCGGCTGCCCAGGGCATGGAAGCAGGCGAGGTTGTAGCGCGCGTAGGCGGCGGCCCGGGCCGGCCAATCACCGCGATCGATGATCGCCACGGTCGTGTCGGCGAGTTCCACGACGCGCGCGCGGAGCGCATCCGTGGCGGCCAGCTGGCCCAGGTGGCCCAGGTCGTGCTCGGGCCCGTCACTCATGATCAGGCCCACCATCTTCGGGTCGGCCAGGGTCTCGTCGCTGGCGGCTGCGACCTCGGCCATGAGTGCGTCGGCCGACGACTCGGCGTCGGAGGCGACCCGGTCCCAGGCCCAGTCCGCACGTTCGGCGTGGAAGATGGCGTTGACGTCGTCCGTTTCGACGGCCGGGAGTGGTGGCTCGTCGCGGCCTTCGCGCCGAGCGGCGAGCCTGCCCGCCTGGTGCCGTCGCCACGCCGACAGGTGGGCGAGGGTGTCCTTGGCGGACCATCCGCCATCGGCGGGCGGCGTGTCGCGCCGAGCCGGGTCGATCCCGGCCAGGACGTCGCGCTCCACGGCGCGGGTGTTGCGCAGTGCCTCGATCAGCCCGGCCCGGAGGCGAGAGGGGTCACCATCGGTCTCCATTACCGCGGCATGGTACCGCGCACGCGGTCGCCGGCGGTCCCGCGTTCCGGCGACTCAGACGGCGGCCGGCTCCGGGTCGGTGACCGTGGTCGGAAGGTCGGCGAGAAGCGGGTCCGTCCAGGTCCAGGCGGCGCCGTGGTGCCTGCCCACCGCCCCGTGACGTGCCGCCTCGACCCGCAGGGGCAGGCCGAAGATCTCGATGAAGCCAACGGCCGACTTGTGGTCGAAGGCGTCGCCCTCGTCGTAGGTCGCCAGGCTCTTGTCGTACAAGGAGAGCGGCGAGCGCCGGCCGACGACCGCCGCACTACCGTGATCGAGGCGGACGCGGACCTCGCCCGACACGACCCGCTGCGACGACGCCACGTACGCCCGCAGGTCGCGCGACAGCGCGCTGAACCAGAGACCGTCGTAGATGAGCCGGGCCAGCTCGTCGGCGACCAGCCGATCGAAGCGGAGGGTGTCGCGGCTGAGGGTCAGGCTCTCCAGCGCACGATGCGCGGCGTGCAGGATCGTGGCGGCCGGTGCCTCGTAGATCTCACGGCTCTTGATCCCGACCAGGCGATCCTCGACGTGGTCGATCCGGCCGACGCCGTGGGCGCCGCCGAGCGAGTGGAGGCGGTCGACCAGCTCCACCGGCGCGAGTCGCTCGCCGTCAAGCGCGACCGGGATGCCGCCCTCGAAGTCGATGACGACCTCCACCGCGGCGGGCGCCGAGGCAGGGGCCACGGTCCACTCGTAGGCATCCGCCGGCGGCGTGACCCAGGGGTCCTCCAGCACGCCGGTCTCGCACGAGCGGCCCCACAGGTTGACGTCGATCGAGTAGGGGGACGCCTTGGTGATCGGGATCTCGATCCCACGCTCGGCGGCGTAGTCGATCTCCTGGTCGCGGGTGAGGCCCATCCCGACCCGCATCGGCGCGACCACCTCCAGGCCCGGATCCAGGGCGTGTGTGGCGATGTCGAAGCGCACTTGGTCGTTGCCCTTGCCGGTACAGCCGTGGGCCACGGCGTCCGCGCCCTCGCGCTGGGCCACCTCGACCAGGAGCTGGGCGATGAGCGGTCGCGCCAGCGCCGTCGCCAGCGGGTAGGCACCCTGGTACAGCGCGTTGGCCTGCAGGTGCGGCCACACGAAATCGGTCACGAAGCGCTCGCGCGCATCCACCACGTAGGCACGCGAGGCCCCGGCCGAGATCGCCCGCTCCTGGACGCCGGCGCGCAGCGATCCGCCGCCGAGGTCGACGGTCAGGGTCACGACCTCCACGCTGAACTGCTCGCGGAGCCAGGCGACGGCGACCGATGTGTCGAGTCCACCGGAGTAGGCGAGAACGACTTTCTTCACGGGTGTGTCGACCTCCGGATCAGCGGCTGATGGTGGCGGATATCGAGATGGCGGCCGTGGCGATGGCCTGGAAGCGATCGAGCCAGCGCTCGAGGCGCCCATCGTCGGCGAACAGCACGAGCAGGGTATTGTCGCCGGCGAGCGTTCCTTCCTGCTCCTGGAGCGTGGATTCGTCGATCGCCTGGGCGATCACGCTCGCGGTCCCCGGTGTCCCGGTCAGGACGAGGGTCAGGCCGCTCCGTCCGACCCGGACCGGGATGTCGCCGAGGATCCGGTGCAGCCGCTCGTCCGACCCGGGCAAGCGCGTGGTGGCCTCGGTCTCATCCGGGACGACGTACACGTGGCCGTCGGCGCGCGCCGCCTTGTGCAGGCCGAGCTCGGTGATGTCGCGCGAGACCGTAGCCTGGGTGACCGCGAAGCCCTGCTCGATCAGGGCATCCACGACTTCCCGCTGGCTCCCGACCGCGTGGCTCGAGATCAGCTGGCGGATCGCCCGCTGGCGGAGTCGTTTCAGCTCGTGGTTGGCGTTCACGGCCCGCGGCGCCCCGATCATGCCGCGCCCACCTGGGCCGTTCGCCCGCTGACGATCCGCGTCCCGAACGTCGGATCGTCGAGCGCGCGCACCAGGGCGTTGGGCTCCGAGGCGTCGGCGATGATCGCCTCCGATCCTGCCCATCCCAGCGCGCCGAGGGCCGCCCGGACTTTCGGGACCATCCCGCCCGCGATCACGCCGGATTCGATCAGGGTCTCGGCCTCGGCCGCGGTCAAGGCGTCCAGGCGCCGGCCGTCGCCGTCGCGCACGCCGTCGATGTCGGTCAGCAGCACGAGCTGGCGGGCGCCCAGGCCGCCGGCGATCCCGGCCGCGGCATCGTCCGCGTTGACGTTGCACACGATCCCGTCGGCGTCGCGGGCGAGCGGCGCCACGACCGGGACCTGTCCGCCGACCAGGATCGCGTCGAGCAGGTCGCGGCGCAGCCCGACCACGCGGGCGACCAGCCCGAGGTGAGGGATCCGCTCGGCGACGAGCAGGCCGCCGTCCACGCCGGACAGGCCGACCGCGTCAACGCCCAGGTCGCGCAGCCCCGACACGAGCTCGCTGTTGACCACGCCGCGCAGGACGGCCGCGGCGACCTCGAGCGACTGCGCGTCGGTGACCCGCAGGCCGCCCTCGAACCGGCTCGGCACGCCGAGCCGGTCCAGCCACTCGGTGATGCGCTTGCCGCCGCCGTGGACCAGCACGACCGGACGGCGCCGGGCCACGACCGCGACCTCGTCGAGCACCTGGCGCTGCTCGGCGATCGCCGTGCCGCCGAGCTTGACGACCAGCACCTCGCTCATCTGGAAATGCCTCGCTGCCGAGCCGGCGAGGCCAGCGCAAGGCGGCCGCGAGCACGTGAACGAGCGCACCACGAGGTGCGTGAGCGAGCGCGCACAGCGGCCAACGCCGCGCTGGCCCGCCTGGTCGGCAGCCGTCGAGTCACGTGGTGTACTCAGAGTTCTCGATGACGTAGGCCTCGGTCAGGTCGCAGCCGAACGCCTCGCCGAAGCCGTTGCCAAGACCGAGGTCCAGCGCGATGACGACTTCCGGCGAATTGAGCGCGGCGCGGGCGGCGGCGCGATCGAAGGCGACCGGGCCACCGGCCGCTCCGTCGAAGACCAGGTAGCCGGCGATCGAGATTCGAAGGGCGTCCGCGTCGATCGTTGCCGGCGTCCCGCCACGCATCGCGGCTTCGGCCGGCGGCAGGCCGGCCGCCTCCAGGACGGCGGCGTCGGCCAGGCGGGCGTTGCCGGCGGCCCCGGCGATCCGGCCCCAGTTGGGATCGCGGCCGTGCGCCGCCGCCTTGACCAGGCTGGACGAGACCACCGAACGGGCCACGGCCCGAGCCTCCGCATCGTCGCGCGCCCCGGTCACGGTCGCCGTGATCAGGGTCGAGGCACCCTCGCCGTCAGCTGCCTGCTGGCGGGCGAGGTCGCGGGCGACCGCCTCGATGGCGGCGCCGAGCCTCGCCGCCGGCGCCGTTCCCGGTTCGACCGGTGCCGCCCCGGACGCGCCCGAGGCGAGCACGAAGACGGTGTCGTTGGTGCTGGTGTCGCCGTCGACGGAGAGCTGGTTCCAGGTCCGGGCGGCCGCCGGACGCAGCAGCGCCCAGAGGGTCTCGGGGGCCGCGGCCGCGTCGGTCAGGACGACCGACAGCATCGTGGCCATCCGTGGGTGGATCATGCCCACCCCCTTGGCGATGCCGCAGACCGTGGCCGCCACGGACCGACCGTCGGCCGTCGGCAGCTGGATCGTCACGGTGGCGACCTTCGTGACCGAATCCGTCGTGCGCAGGGCGATCGCCGCGGCCTCGAGGGCGGCGTCGTCGCCCGACAGGGTCGGCACGATGGCGGCCAGGCCGCTCGCCACCCGCTCGAGCGGCAGCCGAGTGCCGATGACCCCGGTCGAAAGGTGCAGCGTCCGTGCGACCGAGGCGCCGGTCGCGTTCGCGAGGAGCCGCCCGATCTCGAGCTGGTCGGCCTCGCCGGCCGGGCCGGTCGCCGCGTTCGCGCTGCCGCTGGTCGAGATGACCGCCTCGGCCCAGCCGAACCCGCCGCGGGCGTCGCCCGAGGTGGCTGCCAGGTGCGCGCGCGACAGCCTGACCGGCGCGGCGGCGAACGCGTTCGGGGTGAAGACGGCGGCCGCGGCGGCCGGACCAGCCGTCGTCACGATGACGGCGAGGTCCGGCCGGCCCGAGGCCTTGATCCCGGCCGCGATGCCACCGGCCTTGAAGCCAGCAGGCATGGCGGCTCGTCGCTCGACCGGTGGGAGGTCCGCCGAGGACGTTGGGACGGGAGATGCGGCGGTTGTCGTCATGGCGCCAGCGGGAGCTGCTCGAGGCCGGCCGTCTCGGGCAGGCCATGGACGAGGTTGAAGGCCTGGACGGCCTGGCCGGCGGCGCCTTTGACCAGGTTGTCCTCGACCCCGATCGCGACGATCCGACCCGTTCGCTCGTCGAACCGGACGTAGACCAGGACCTGGTTGCTGCCCGTGACGTGCTTGGTCGCCGGCGGCGTCGGCACGACGGTCACGAACGGCTCGTTCGCATAGGCGTCGGCATAGAGGGCGTCCAGCTCGGCCTGGCTGACGGCTCGGCTTGGTCGGACGTGGCAGGCGGAGAGGATTCCACGGGTCATCGGGATCAGGTGCGGGAGGAAGTCGACGGCGACGATCCCGGGGTTGGCGCCGGCGGCGAGTCCGGCTGCCGATTGGATCAACGCCAGCTCCTGTTCGATCTCGGCGACGTGGCGGTGCCCGCCGAGCCCGTACGCCTTGACGCTCTCGTTGACCTCGCCGAAATGGAGGTCCGGCTTGGCCTCGCGGCCGGCACCGGACACGCCGCTCTTGGCGTCGACCACGAGGTCGCCGATCAGTCCGGCCCGAACCAGCGGGGCGAGGGCCAGCAGCGTGGCGGTGGGATAGCAGCCGGGCGCTCCGACAATCGCCACCGGGGCATCGACCAGGGCCGCCAACGCCTCGCGATGGAGCTCAGGGAGGCCGTACACGGCTCGCTCGAGGAGGTCCGGGCGCGGGTGCTCGAAGCCGTACCAGCGCGGATAGTCGGCGGGATCGCTGAGGCGGAAGTCGGGGCCCTGGTCGATCACGGCGGTGCCCGCCGCCACGAGGTCAGGAACGATCGCGACCGCGGCGCCGTGTGGCAGGGCGAGGAACACCGCGTCCGCTGCTGGGAGCTCGGCATGAACGGTCAGCCCCGTCGCACCGAGATGCGGGTGGATCCCGGCGACCGGGTCGTGGTCGCGGCCGCCACCCGCCACCCCCACCCCCTCGCCGTTGGGGTGACGGGCGAGGAGGCGGATGAGCTCGGCGCCGACATAGCCGGTCGCCCCAATGATCCCGACCCGGACGCGGCGCGGCCCGCCGACGGAATCGACGCCGCGCTGGGACCGCGGCAAGCCAGCGCCGGACCCGTGGGCGGCGGCGAACCCGGCTGGGGCGGTGAGGATCGGTTGGACGGCGGTCATGGGGGATGACTATACATGAGTGGTGCATAGTCATGCAAGGGTCGGTGGCGGGCGCGGCGGGCGCTTGCCGCCCAGCGTCGGAGATCGCTGGTCCGTGCCGCGCGATCGAGCCGATGTTGGAGGAACCGACCCGCCGCCGAGCCCCCGATATCCGACTAGTTCGGTCGGAGTTCTATGGTATCGTGCCCGTGTCGTCCCGCCCCTGGAGAGTGACAACCATGCCGAGTGCCGTTCCGGCTGATGCCGAAGCTCGCCTGC
>JBGPIH010000092.1:0-12555 GCA_041484785.1 Candidatus Limnocylindria bacterium | reverse complement strand
GTCCGATCCGAACACCGCTCACCCAGCGCCCGACGAACCGCGGGCAAAGGGCAGGATCGGTCACCGCGACCTGCAGACGCTCGGCGGTTGGTCGTCCCGACTCCACCAGCTCCGTCGACGGGGAACGAAGCGGGCCGCCGGTGACCGCCGCCACCTCGCGGGCGAGGCCCAGGATGGACAGCGCGTCGCCGCGGTTGGGCTTGACGTCGACGTCGAGCACGGTGTCCCCGAAGAGCTCGGTCATCGCGCGCCCGAGTGGCGTACCGGGGGGCAGGATCAGGATTCCGTCGGCGTCGCCGGTCATGCCCAGCTCGTCACCGGAGCAGAGCATGCCGTTGCTGACGACGCCCATCTTCTCGGTCCGCTCGATCCGCCGATTGCCGGGCAGGACCGCCCCGGGCAGGGCGACCGGCACCCGCTGGCCGGGCGCGATGTTGGTGGCGCCGCACACGATCTCCAGGGGCTCGCCCGAACCCGTCGTCACGGTGGTGAGCGACAGCCGGTCGGCGCGCGGGTGGCGTTCGACGGTGAGGAGCTCGCCGACCACGACGTTGCGCCAGTCGGCACCCCACGCCTCGATCCCCTTGACCTCCATCCCGAGCAGGGTCAGCCGATCGGCGAGCGCCTCCGGGCTGAGCTCGACATCCACGAACTCGCGCAACCAGGCGAGCGGCACCCTCATCGGAAGCGTTCCGGGTATGTTACCGTTAGCGTGGAGGTGGACAGCATGGCGACAAGGTACCCGATCGCATACGTCCGCAGATCATCGGCCGACGCTGAGAACCCCGGAGACGTGTCGCGCGAGGCGCAGGAGGCCGCCATCCGCGCCCTGGCCCACCGCGACGGGCACAACGGCAACCTGCGCGTGCTCGTGGATTGGGACAAGAGCGCGGACGAGGCCAAAGAGTCCAAGCGAACCGCGTTCCTCGCCATGCTGACCGCCATCGAGGCCGGAGAGGTATCGGCCGTCTACGCGGCATCCCTCGACCGGCTGTACCGCTCAATCAGGACGTTCGTCCGCCTGACCGACGCCGCCCGCAAGCACGACACTCGGATCGTGACCGCCCGTGAGGGTGTTCTAGGTGGCGACGGGAGCCCGATGGCGCAAGCGTTCGCGGAGATTACCGCCGTGTTCGCCGGTTTGGAGCTACGCACCGCCAAGGCCCGCGCGGCCGGCGCCCTGGCCGTCCGGCAGACCCGCGGCGACCATATCGGCCGGGCCGGCTACGGCGAGAGGCTGGCCCGCAACGGGGCCGGTGCCATCGTGGCCGTCCCTGACCCCGACCGGCCGTTGACGCCGATCCTCGAGGCCGTGCGGGAGGCCGGGAGCATCCTCGGAGCGTGCAAGCTGCTCAATGAGCGCAAGGTCCCGGTTCCGGGCAAGCCGCGGACCAACGTCAAGGCTCCGATCTGGCACCCGACGCCGCTGCGCCGGATCATCGAGCGCCACGCGCCCGCCCTGCTACCCGCTGCCGGGCCGACCGGCCGACGGACCCCGACGCACTCGGCGCTCGCCCAGCTCCTGACGTGCCACTGTGGGCACGTCCTGACCCCGGAGCCCGCCCGCAAGGGCTACAGGTGCACGATGGGCAACCGACGCGGCCGGGAGGCCCACGGGCCGATGTGGGTCGCCGAGCGCGCCATCCTGCCCGCCCTACAGGCTGAGGCCGCGCACCTTCGCGTCCCCGGCGATGCCGTCAAGGTGGCGGAGACGGTCGGCGGTCGGCGCGAGGCGATCCGGGCGCGACTGGCCCGCTACGCCGAGCTGTACGCCGAAGGCACGCACGACCGGGAGCGATACGAGGCCGAGAAGGCCCGCGCGACCCGCGACCTGGCCGCGCTGGACGCCGAGACGGTGGCCGTAGCGATCCCCGCGGCCGTTGACTGGACATGGCCGCCCGAGACGCTGAACACGGTCCTACGGGCGCTCTGGACGAGCGTGCAGCTCGACGGGACGATGCGTGTCCCTGGCCCGGAGGCGTTCGACTGGCGCGTCAGGGAGTGGCGAGCATGACCGCGCCGAAGCTCCGTATCATCGTTCAGACGAGCGGCCAAACGACGTGTGGCCGTCCAGGCTGTGATGGATGGTTCGGAATGGTCGCCCTGGTAGACGGACGACCTGTCCACCTGCTTGATCCGGAGTGGTCCTATCGCCATACGGGCTATTGGCGCCGCACGCGCTCCCGCCATCCGGCAGCCCGGATGCGGGTGGGTGACGAGGCGGTAGGGATGGGGCCGACCGTCCGGGCGATCCTCCCTGAAGCCGTCCTAGAGTGCCCACACTGCCGAGCCTTGCAGCGTTTGCCCGAAGGCACCGCGGATGCGCTATTCCCCCTCAACGTCCCGAGCGTCGACGTTTCGCCGGATCGAATCAGGCGGCTCTGAGCGGCCTTGACTCGGGACGTAGACGAGGCGCACACTATTCGCTAACCGAGTAACACAAGGACCGATGCCGGTCGCCGAACCTGCCCCCGCGTAGAGCCGGGCGGGATGTCGGAGGCCGGCTCCTTGATTCTCGCAGCAAAGGACCCCAAGAAGGTCCGCGCCGGGCAGATCGGCGCCCGCACCCGCTGGGGTCCTGAGCCCCGCGTAGTCCGTCTGGACGAGTTGACGGCAGCCCAGCGAAGGCTTGTCTTGGCGCTCGTCAGCGCTGCCCGCAAAGAGGCCGTGACGGTCAGTGAGACGTCCGTCACGGCCCAGGAGGCCCGTCGTGTCGGCGACGAACCCTCCGCAGCGTAGCACGCGGCCGGAGGCCCGGCCATGAGCCGCGATGACGGATTCGGCCATGCCGACGTTGACGTTGGCTTGCTGGACGACCCGAAGGTCCGCCAGCTCATCCGCTCGACCAAAGACGAGGGGCTGATCGCCCGCTGCCTCATCGCCTACACGGCCGTCGTGCTTGCCTCGTGGGAGCGCGGTACGCCGCTCACCCTCGAGGATGCCGCGCCGCTCTGGCTGACGGATCTAGACGACCTCCGCGCCCGGTTGACGGCAGTCGGCCTGGTTGATGAGGACGGACGCATCCCGCCGAAGCCATGGGAACGATGGTTCGGCGTCGCCGTCACCCGGCGCGACGCAGGACGCGATCGGTGGCGCCGATGGAATCAGCGGCAGAAGGGTAGCCGTCAGGCAGGCAGTCCTACAGGGTCGACAGGGCCTACAGACAGTCAGTCAGGCAGTCAGTCAGTGCAAACGTCACCCCAACGTTTGCCAAACGTTGGCCAACGGACGGACGAACCCTTGAGGGAACGGACGAACGGACGCGCGAAGGAGACGTGTCCAACCTGCGGTGATCTCCTCGATGACAAGGACACGAACGCCGTACTCGGACCGGGCGGGCAGCTCTGGCACCGTGAATGCCCGAGTGACATGGCAGTCGCCCAATGACCCGCCTTGTCGAGTGCAAAGGCTGCGGCCTGCTCGTCTTCCCTGGCCCGCGCTGCTCAGCCTGTCAACGAACGCGGGACAAGCTCTACGAACGCACCCGCCCCGAGCACCACGCCCTCTATCGCACCCAGGAATGGCGACGCCTATCCGCTGAGGTTCGGGCCGATGCTCGGCGCTGTCACTGGTGTCTGAAACCGACACGTCGTCTCGTGGCCGATCACGTCCTGCCGCTCGACCAACGACCTGATCTCGCTCTTGACCGAACAAACCTCGTGGCGGCGTGCGTGCCATGCAACACGAGGCGAGGTAGGAACGCGAAGCTCCCCGACCTCGACATACCAGGGATGCGTCGCGGCCTGTCCGTCTCGGACGAGATGGCCGAGATCTTCGGCGGTGCGGGATGACCCGGAAGTGTGCAGCCTGTGGCGTCGCGCGCTCGGATGCGGACTTGCTGCTCGTCACGGATCGTCGGCACGAGAGGCCGCCCGCGGTCATCTGCCGCTACACCGTCGATTCGCGCTGCTTCGAATGGGCCGGACCCGCGTCGCGCACGGAGATCCGCCTCCTCACTCCGCCGATTCTGGGCGCCTCGTGAGCGCCGGGACCGGGACCTCCTTTGCCGCGAGAGATCTTTCGCGTAACAGCCCAGCCGGCCAGATTCTAAGAGCCCCTCAACCCGCGGGACCCGGCGACCACCGATCAGGCCACCCCGGACCTACGCCGCGGGACGCATTGACAAGTTATCTGGGATTCCTTCGAAACCTGTTCAGCCCTTGCGCCGCGCAGCCCTCGCAGCTACGCTTCCTCCGAGCGGTGGGACATGGGCCCATCGCTCAAGGCCAATCCTGGCGGCCGAGCCCGGAGCGACACCCGCAAGGGTGGACAGTCACCACCCCGGCCTCGCCAGGAAGCCGCGCAGGCGGCAGAGTTCAGGGCCGATCGCTCGGAGTCCTCGCGGCGACCACCGATCAGGCCACTACCTCAGGCAGTCGATTCGTCATGCCTGACCTGAGGTTCTGAAGATGCCACCGATCTCCCTGATTCAGCGCCGCGATTCGCTCGTGGCCGACATGCGGAGGATCACGTCCGCCGCAGAGGCCGAGAAACGCGACCTCACCGCCTCCGAAAACTCCAGCTATGAGGACCTGGACGGCGAGCTGGACCGTCTCCGTGAACAGCTTGCCGACATCGAGCGCAAGGAGGCCCGCGCCGAGTACGCGGAAGCCGTCCGCGGACCGCATCGCGGCGCCCTGAGCGGTAGCAGCGACCGTCAGGCGCGCAACGCCGAGGATCGTTCGCTCCGAGAGTTCGGAGAGGCCGTCTTCGGCAGTGGCGGGCAGCGGGCCGGCGACTTCGAATACAGCGGCCAGTACATCGAGGCCGTCGAGCGCCGCGCCGCCCTGTCCGACTTCGCCAACGGGGCCGACCTCGTGCCGGTCACGTTTGCCGACTTCGTCGCCGTGTACCAGCGGACGCTCAACCCGACGTATGGCCTGGCCCGCGTCATTCGCTCGACCAGTGGCGAGAACCTGACGATCCCGCGCCTCACCGCGGATAGCACCTCATACAAGCCGGGCGAGGGAACGGCGATCACGGAGAGCGAACCGACGTTCAGTTCCGTGACCCTCACCCTCACGAGCTACAAGGGCCTGGCCTACGCCTCGCAGGAGATGGTCCAGGACAACGGGATCCAGCTTCCCGAGATGATCGCCCAGAGCGCCGGGCGCACGATCGGGCTGTCCGCCGGGACCGACTTCACGACCGGGACGACGGGTTTCATCACCCTCGGAACCAACGGCGGGACGGCCGCCGGGACTCCGTTCTTCGATGCTGACGACCTGATCTCGCTCTACTACAGCGCACCCGCGCCCTATCGCCTGAGTAGCTCCGCTGCCTGGCAGATGAGCAACGCGGCCATCCAAAAGGTCCGCAAGTTCAAGAGCACGACCGGCGAGTACCTCTGGGAGGACAGCTTGCAGGCGGGCCAGCCGCCGATGTTGCTCGGCGTGCCGGTTTACGAGAATCCGGCGATGGCCTCGGTAGGAAGCGCGACTAAGCCGGTCGCGTTTGGCGATTGGAGCTCCTACGTCATCAAGGAAGTCGTCCCGATGCGGGTCCAGGCTTCTCAGGATTTTTTGTTCAATCTTGACCAGGTAGCGTATAAGACCGTCTGGCGGGCGGGCGGCAATCTGCCCGACGTAGCCGGCATCCGTTACCTCGTGTCCGGGAACGCCTGACATGAGCGCCGAGCCGCGTGAGGCGCGCAGCCTCGAAACCGACCTGGAGTTCCGCACCGCGGGCAACGGCGTCGCTATCGCCCTCGCCGGCTACGCGGCTCGGTTCAATAGCCCGTCCGAGCCGATCGGCGGGCACTTTGTCGAGACGATCGAGCCGGGCGCGTTCGCGCGCTCGCTCAAGGCGGGCACGAATGTCCGGCTCGACGTTGACCACAATCCCGAGAAGCTCCTGGCATCCACGGCCGCCGGGACGCTCAAGCTCACAGAGGACGGGATCGGGCTCCTGGCCGTTGGCGATCTCGCGCCAACGTCCTACGCCCGCGACCTCAAGACTCTGGCCGATCGCGGCGAGATCCGGTCCATGAGTTTCGAGTTCAAAGTCCCGAAGGGCGGCGAGCGATGGTCGGATGGCGCGACACGTCGGACGCTCAGCGAGGTGCGCCTGTTCAGCGTGTCAATCCTGACCGGGCGGCCGCCGGCCTATCCGCAGACGACGGCACAGATCCGCTCACTGGCCGAGGCCATCCGGGCCGACCCCGACGACCTCACGCGGGCCATCGCCTGCCTCACTGACGGCACGCCGCTCACCCCGGCCAGCCATGCGCTGCTAGAGGCTGCGCTTGCCCGGTCGCTGTCGAGCAATCCCGCGGCCGGGCTGCTCGCGCTGAGGCTCCGCAGCCTGGCCCTTGAGGACAAGCTCTCCCGGCCGGTGAAGCTGCGCCGGGCCGACTGACATGGGCGACAAGACCACCGCCCTCGTATTCCTCGTCAAAGACGAGGCGTCGGCCGCGGTCAAGCACCTGGAGGCCAACCTCAACTCGCTCTCGAACAAGGCCGATCTCGGCGGGCGAGCCCTGCACGGCTTCCAATCGATCCTGTCCGGCATCGGCGTCGGCATCGGCTTCGCCGCGTTCACGAACCTGGAGAACTTGTTCAGCCGGATCACGTCCGCCATCCCGGACCTGATCACAAAGGGCCTGTCGTTCGCCGATACGGTGCACCAAGTCGGGCTCGAAACCGGCGCCACGGCGCAGGAAGTCTCCCGCTTCCTCGGCGGGCTCCAGTACCTCGGAATCTCGACAGAGGACATCGCCAACAAACTCGGCATCCTGTCAAAGAACGCGATCGCCCACGCCGACGCCCTGGCCGCCGAAGGCATCAACATCCGCACGGCCAACGGCGGCTTCCTGAACCAGATTCAGATCCTCGACACACTCCGCGGCGCGCTCAACGATGTGTCCGGCGGAACCGAGCGCCAAGCCCTGCTCCAGAGCGTGCTCGGCAAGGGCGCCGCCGGCCTGACCGAAGTGTTTGCCCTGAACACCAACCAGGTCAGGCTCCTCAACGCCGAGATGGACAAGCTCGGGATCACGATGGACGAGAACGGCGTCGCCAAGGCCGAGGCCGTGTCCAAGGAGTTCAACCTCTTCGGCCTGTCCGTGGAAGGCGTCGGGATCAAGCTCCTGAACGATGTCGCACCGGCCCTCCAGGCGGCCGTCGACGGCCTCGCCAGCTGGGTAACCGCCAACGGCACGGCCATCGCGGAGTTCGCATCCAACGTCGTCAACTTCGTCTTCGGCATGATCAACGCGCTGACTGACGCGAACCTAGCCGCCTCCCCGTTCACCTCGCAGATGGAAGCCCTCGCCAACGTCACATCGGGCGGCAGCGTCCAGATCGACAGCCTGAAGTCCCAGATCAGCGCCCTCGACACGCAGATCGGCTCCAAGGACCGGGCGGCCGGCTGGCAGGCGCAGACGAAAGCGATCCAGGGCGAGGAGACGGCGGTCAAGGCGCTCGAAAAGACGCAGGAGACTGCGTTTGAGAAGGCGATCAGCGGCCTGACCCGGACGCTCGACCTGGAGCTACGGAACCTCGACGCCTCGCTGAAGTCGCGTCAGGACAAGGAATCGCAGATCGCCCTCGCTCAACAGCTTGTGGACGCCGAGCAAGCCCTGGCCGACGCCCGCGCCGGGACGAATGGTGTCGTGGATCCGGCTGCAGTCACGTCCGCCTATAAGCAAGTCCAGTCGATCGTCCAACAGCAGGGAGACGCCCAGCTCCAGACAGCCGCCGACGTACGGAAGGCCGAGACCGATGGCGTCCATAGCTACGTCGCGGGCATCGAACAATCGTTGAAGGACTCGACCAACAAGAAAGCCCTGCTCCACCAACTGGACAAGGACGCCGCGATCCTCGCTTCCAAGGAAGCCGCGGCCGCGGCCTCCGGCAACGCCCAACTGGCCGGCGATATTCAGGTCGAGATCAACGCCGTCACGCTCGCCAAGAAACGCGCCCAGCAGGCCAGCGAGAACGACATCGCCCTGGCCAACCTCGCCACGCGAAAGAACATCCTGGCCGCGGAACAGGCCGCAGTCAGTTCGGCCGCGACCGCGGAGCTCGTCGCCAAGCGAACCTCGCTCCAGGGGCAACTCACGGCCCTCGAGACCGAGCAAGCCGGGGAGCGCAAGGCCCACGCCGAGATGATGGCGAGGTTTCACACGACCCAGCAGATGGACATTGCAGTCTTTGGTGCATCACCGGCTGGCGCGGTTGGCCTGCTCTCCGCGGCCGGGATCGCCGGCAAGAAGTTCGGAGACGAACTGCACCAGGTATTCGCGGGACTCATCGATGACGTGCAGGGCTTCCTCGGCTGGGTCGGTGACATCAAGACGGCGCTGGACGGTATCGCCAACGATCCGGTGTTCCAGTTCCTGAATCAGCCGATCAACATTCCTGGCGTCACGGAGCCGGCGCCCCCATACGCTCCGGGCTCGCACTTCAATGCACCCGGCAAGTACCCCGCACCATTCGGCACGAGCGGAGGTGGGGCATTCGGACCGCCCATCGCTCCTCAGGGCAGCAATCAGAGCTATCGAGGCCCGGTCACGCTTCAGTTCAACGTGGGCAGCAAGCTCGTGGCCGAGGCGATCATCGACGACATCGACGCGGCGCTAGGCGGTCCGCAGCTGGTGTTGAACGGGAGGCGAGCATGATCCCCATTCTCAGCCGCCTGATCCTCGACGTTGACGGAGAGCGTGTCGTCATCGCGCCCTGGACGGTGGATGACCTGGAGGCGGCGCAGGCTTCGGCGATGGCGGCGCTCGACGCGTTCGCTCGGCACATCGAGGAACCGGCCGACGCGCTCGACCGCGGCATGCTCTGGATCGGTCACGCGTCGGTAGTGTGGCAGGACACGGTAGATGCGCTGATCGCCCGCATGAGGATGCCGAACCGGGCTGCACGACGACGGATGAACTGAACCGGGAAATCTGAGGGGTTCTGACCCCTCGGGACCCGGACCTAGCGCCACATACACCTATGAAGCGGGAGAAGATGCCGGCGACCTGTCACCCCGATCGCCCAGTCAAGGCCAGGGGTCTCTGTGCGCCCTGCTACAGCCGCCAGTGGCGCCTAGCGCACCCGGAGCGCGCCAGGGGGTTCGTGAACCGCTGGTACGCCGCTCACCGGGCGGAGCGGCGGGCCTACTTTCGGGCACGGCGCAGTACAGCGCGACGTTTGGCCTTGACGTAGCAGCTACTCTGTGGAGGCTGGTTGTCTCAGCGAACCGAATAGACTTCCTGTCGAGCCCGTTTCAGAAGAGACAACCTTCTGAGGCGGGCTCGCTCGATTCCCAGGGAGACGGCAATGGCAGTAACGATCAGGCCCATGACCCGGACGATATTCCGGCGACTCATGGCGAGCGCCGAGACGCGGGAGGCCGAGTACGGTCAGGCACTACAGGACGCCCGCGCTTACGGTCGCGCGGCCGGCCTGCTCATGGTCGCGAAAATGACCGGCCGGCATCCGGTCGACCTCGCGATCCTGACCGCAGAAAGAGGGGCACAGGCATGACCGCCCCGGAAGGCCCGCTCGGCGTCCGGGCATATGAGGAGCTGGAGGCGGGTGACGTCGACGCGATCGTGCGCGACCTCCGTAAGACGGTCGTCCGTCACGTCCACAAGGCGATCGCCGCGACACCATGACCCGTCCGTGCCGTCCGTGCGCCGCCTACGCGGCCACGGCGGCGCACTACGACCTACCGGAGCACATTGTCCCGTCGGGGCGGTTCCGCGTCGCGTGGCCGCCCCGACGCCTTCGGAGCGTATTTCCGCAGTGCCGGCCGGCCACCGTCGAGACGTGCAAGTGGCACGCCAATGGCGTCTGGCCGATCAGCCTGTACATGGCCCTCGCAGTCGAGACGTTCGATGCGACGATGCCGACCGTCGCCCCGCTGTCGGCCCTCGATGACCTGATCCGCGCCAAGGCGGCCGGGTTCGTTGCGAAGAGCAAGCGAATGTACGGGGCGTGGCCGGGAGAGGACGTGGCAGCCGTCCTGGCCGCCTACCGTGAGACCCGAGGCAACGCCTCGGCTGCCGGGCGGTTGCTCGACAAGCGCGGCGTCCCGACTCGGGGCGGTGCGCCGTGGCAGCCCTCGATGGTGGCGTGGATCGTCACATTGCAGGGCTGAGACTCACCCGGCCCTCGCTCGCTCCGGCGACGGGGGCCGTTCTGTGTCTAGCGGTAGATTGCCTCTATCGGAACTGCTCCAGGAAGCGCAGGTCGTTCTCCATGTACAGGCGCAGGTCGCCGACACCGTGGCGAAGATTGGCGATCCGCTCCACCCCGAACCCGGCCGCGAAACCCTGGTAGCGCTCGGGATCCAGGCCGCCGTTCTGGAGCACGGCCGGGTGGACCATCCCGGCGCCCAGGATCGTCATCCAGCCGGTCCGCGAGCAGGCCGGGCAGCCGATCCCGCCGCACACCACGCATTCGACGTCGAAGGCGACCGACGGCTCGGTGAAGGGGTAGTAGCCGGGCCGGAAGCGGGTCTTGCGCTGGTGGCCGTAGAGGGCGCGGGCGAACTCGTCGAGCAGGCCGCGGAGATCGCCCATCGTGGTCCCCTCATCGACCATCAGGATCTCGACCTGGAAGAACTCCGACGCGTGGCTGGCGTCGATCGATTCGTAGCGGTAGCAGCGTCCGGGCAGGAGGGCCCGGATCGGCGGGGTCGCCTCGTGCATCACCTGGATCTGGCCGGGCGAGGTGTGCGTCCGCAGGAGGTGCCCCTCGATGTCCACGTACAGCGTGTCCCACAGGTCCCGGGACGGGTGGTCTGGCGGGATGTTGAGCATCTGGAAGTTGCGGACGTCGTCCTCGATCTCGGGACCTTCGTAGACCACGAACCCGAACTGGCCGAAGATCGAGGCGATCTCGCCGATCGTCGTGTTGATCGGATGGAGCGTGCCCCGGCGGATCGGCCGGCCGGGCGTCGTGACGTCGACCGCCTCGGCGGCCAGGCGCTGCTCGAGGGCCGCCTCACCCAGGACGGCCCGCCGCTCCGTGAGGGCGGCCTCGATGGCCTCCTGCACCACGTTCGCGATCGCCCCGACACGTGGCCGATCCTCGGGCGGAAGCCCGCCGATGCCGCGCAGCACCCCCCTGAGGCGGCCTTTCTTGCCGAGCACGTCGAGATCGACCGCGTCGAGCGCGGCCAGGTCGCCGCCGGCCGCGATGGCCGCCAGCGCGTCGTCGCGCAGCCGTTCGAGTTCGCGAGTCAGGTCCGAGAGATCCACGGGGTCCCTTCGTGCGTCGCGTTGCCCGGAATCACGAGCCCTCGATCGTCAGCGCGACGTCGAGGGCTTCGCTGAGGCCGTGGTCGGCGTCGGCCGGTCGGCGTCAGGCGCTCTTGGTGAGCTCGGCGATCTGACCAAAGACGGCGGCATCCCGAATCGCCAGATCCGCGAGGATCTTGCGATCGATCTCGACCTCCGCCTTTTTCAGACCGTTGATGAACTGGCCGTAGGTCAGGCCGTTCTGGCGAGCCGCCGCGTTGATCCGGACGATCCACAGCTGGCGCATCTGGCGCTTGCGCTGCTTGCGGTCGCGCGTCGCGTAGGCCAGGGCATGGAGCAGCGCCTCGCGTGCCGGCTTGATCAGCCGCGACTTCGCCCCCTTGCGCCCCTCGGCATCGTTGAGAAGGCGCTTGTGGCGCTTGTGGGCGGTGACGCCCCGCTTGACTCTTGCCATGCGCTGAACCTGCTCCTAGAGGTACGGGAGCAGGCGACGGACCTGCTTCGCGTGTTCGGGTCCGATCAGCGACTTGCCGGCATAGCGGCGGGTCCGACGGGACGATTTGATCTCGAGATGATGGCCGCTCCAGGCGTTGACGCGAACGAACTTGCCGCTGCCGGTGACGCCCAGCCGCTTCTGCGCCGCTTTGTGGCTCTTGATCTTGGGCACTCTGGGCTCACTCTCCAGTCGGCACCGGCTCCGACGCCGGCTTGGCTTCGGTTGTCTTCTTCGGTTCGGCCGGCGCTGTCGCCGGCGGCACGGTTGCCGCAACCCGGGTCGCCGCGACGGCCGCGGTGTCGGCCCCGTTCGATCCATCGACGAGCTTCTGGCTCGGCGCGTCGTGGCTCTTGGGCTTGTGGATCGAGGCCATCGTGATGTGCATCGACTTGCCTTCGAGGAGCGGCGTCCGTTCCGCAACCCCGTGATCCTTGACTCGATCGGCAAACCTCGCGATGAGGGCCCGGCCGAGCTCCGGGTGGGTCAGCTCCCGCCCGCGGAAACGGACGGTCACCTTGATGCGATCGCCATCCTCGAGGAACTCGATCGCCCGGTTCACCTTGGTATCGAAGTCGCCGCCACCGATCTTCGGTGAGAGGCGAACCTCCTTGAAGGTTACCGAGCGTTGCTTGCGCTTGGCTTCCTTCTCGCGCTTGGTCAGCTCGTACTTGTACTGTCCGAAATCGAGGAACTTGACGACTGGCGGCGACGCCATCGGGGCGACCTCGACGAGGTCCAATCCTCGTTCCTGCGCCATCTCGAGCGCCCGCGGCGTGGGCATGACACCCAACTGGGCACCCTCTTCATCGACCACCCGGACCTGAGGGATCCGGATCATCTGGTTCACGCGCAGGTCTCG
>JBGPIH010000091.1:0-12556 GCA_041484785.1 Candidatus Limnocylindria bacterium | reverse complement strand
ATGTTCCCACTGTTCGGCTGGAAGCCGGCCTTCGCCACAGGCCATACCCCGCGCTTCCCGGTGGAGATGCCACCGCCACCAGACCCTAGCAAGCGTGCGGCCATCCTGACCGACGCCGAGAAGAAGACCACGGCCGCTTCGACGATCCGCCCCCGCGAGCGGGGCCGTCAGGGCCGACGAGGGAGACGACGCTGACATGAGCGAATACCGCGAGTTCACCGGCAAGACCGTCGAGGAGGCCCTCCGCCTCGCCCGAGAGGCCTTTGGCGCCGAGCTGAACGACCTCGACTTCGAGATCCTCACGCCGGGCAGCCGGGGCGTTCTCGGGATGGGCGCCGAACCTGCCCGGATCGTCGCCGCGCCGCGAGCCGCCCTGGGCGGGGCCGCGCCGAAGCGCGAGGCCGCCGCGGCCGTGCCACTTCCCCCGCCACCACCGCGCACGCGCGACGACCGCGGGCCTCGTCGCGATGACCGCCTGCCTCGTCGCGACGACCGCCCGCGCGACGACCGCCCGCGCGAGCTCCGACCCCGCGACGAAGGCGCTCCGCGACGAGACGAGGGGCCGCGCGCCGACCGCCCGCCTCGTCGAGACGACCGCCCGCCTCGTCGTGATGGCGGCAGGCCGCCGAGCCGTGACGGCGGCAGGCCGCCGAGCCGCAGCGGATCCGCCGACCTGTCGGCGTCCGAGGCAGCCGAGGTGGCGGCCGCGCGCGGATCGCTGGCCGCCGAACGGGCCGATCTCGAGGCCTCGGAGGCGTCGCCGGAGGCACTCGCGGCGGGCAAGGCGATTCTCGAGCAGCTGATGCAGCACCTCGGGTTCGTCGTGCGGGTCGAGGTCGAGACCGGCGAGACGAGCCGGCTCAACGTGGTCGCCGACGGCGATGAGAAGGAGGCGCTCGGCGCCCTCATCGGTCGCAAGGGCGAGCGCCTCTCGGCCTTGCAGCACCTGGTGAACCTGATGCTCTCCAAGGAGATCGGGGCGTGGACGCGCGTGCTCGTCGACGTGGAGGACTACCGTGGTCGTCGGGAGCGACAGCTGCGCGAGCTCGCGGAGCGGGCCGCCGCGCGAGTGGTCGAGACCGGCAAGATGCTCCAGCTGGAGCCGATGTCGGCCCTCGAGCGACGCTGGATCCACATGTCGCTGCGCGATCACGTCGGGGTGGCCACGCAATCCATCGGCGAAGAGCCGAACCGTCGCGTCGTGCTGGTCCCCCGCAGTCCCGGCTGACGACCGCTCCGGCGTCACGCGCTGGCGGGCGAGCCCGTCCCACGCAGGCAGCGGCCGTGACGGGCGTCGCCGGCTGGGCTGATAGGATGGCCGTCCTGGCATGACCGACACGACCGATCCGATCGAACCGCCCGCGCTCGACACCGAGGCCGACGCCGCGCCTGAGCCTGAATCCGAGGCCGCGCCCGGGCCCGATGCCGAGGCCGTCCACCAGTCGCGCCGTCCCTCGGCTCGATTGAGCTTCGGTGTGGCCTTCGTCCTCGGCCTCGTCGCTGCCCTGGTGCTGGGGGTCGGAGCGCTCTATGCCTACGACCGGCAGTTCTCCGGCCGGATCCTGCCCGGCGTCCACGTCGGAAGCGTCGACCTGTCCGGTCTCAACGTGGACGAGGCGCGAGCCGCCCTCCAGGAAGCCTATGGGTCACTGTCCGATGGTCGCCTGGTCCTGACGGGTGCGGCCGGTGTGCACGCCATCAGCTACGCGGAGGTCGGGCGCGGCCCGGATCTCGACGCCATGGTCGCCGAGGCGATCGCCGTGGGTCGAGACGGCACGCCGATCGATCGCGCCGTCGCCGACGCACGGACCGCCGTCCGCGGCGCCTTCCTCGAGCCGCGCGTGACGTTCGATCCGGCCAGGTTGAGCGAGCGGATCACGGCCGTGGCCGACTCGCTGCGGACGGACCCGCAGCCCGCCCGCGTCGAGCGGGACAGCCAGGGCCGGTTCCAGGTCATCGAGGGGAGCCCGGGAGAGAGTGTCGATCCGAACCCGGCGATCGAGGCCTTCGCCGCCGCGCTCGCCAAAGTGGACGCGCCGGCCGAGCTGAGCGCGGAGCTCCGGCTCACCGCCGTCGACCCGGCCATCACCACCGCGAAAGCCACAGACGCGGCAACGCAGGCCGATCGCCTAACCGCGCCGATCAATCTCGTTGTCGGGAAGGATCGGTTCACGTTCGACAGCTCAGAGCTCCGAGGCTGGGTCACCTTCTCGTTGACGAGCGACGGCGCCTACCGCCCGGTCCTCGACTCGACGCCACTCACCAAGCTGGTGAAGGCGCTGGCACCCAGGATCGACCGCGAGCCCGTCAACGCGACCTTCACGTTCGGTAATGGCGCCACGAGCGAGATCACGCCGAGCCAGGACGGCTACAAGCTCGACGTCCCGGGGACCGTCGCCCGGGTCGAGGCGCTCCTGTCGGGCCGGATCGCGGGCTTCGCCGGGACCCAGGTGGTACCCGCGCTGACCGTCGTCCCGCCGACGCTCACGACGGCCCAGGCTGAGGCCGCCGCGCCCCAGATGACCCTGATCTCGTCCTGGACCACGTACTTCCCGATCAGCGAGCGGAACGGATTCGGGGCGAACATCTGGATCCCCGCCCTGACCATAGACGGGACCGTCGTGGGGCCCCACGAGACCTTCGACTTCTGGGACGCGATCGGGCCGGTCACCCGCGCGAAGGGCTACGTCGACGGCGGCGCGATCATCAACGGGAAGACCGAGCCACAGGGTGCGCTGGCCGGCGGGATCTGCTCGTGCTCGACCACGCTGTTCAACGCGGCGCTCCGCGCGGGCCTCGAGATGGGCGCCCGGCGCAACCACTTCTACTACATCGATCGCTACCCGCTCGGGCTCGACGCGACGGTCTTCATCAGCGCATCGGGCGCGGCCCAGACGATGTCCTGGACGAACGACACGGACTACCCGGTCCTCGTCCGCGGCTACAAGATCCGCAAGGGGACGCGCGGCTACGTCAAGTTCGAGATCTACGGCGTCCCGACCGGCCGCACCGTGGTCATCAGCGATCCGATCGTCAAGAACGTCAGGCCGGCCTCGGACGTCACCCAACTGACCACCACCCTGCGGCCCGGGCAGCGGAAGCGGATCGAGTACCCGGTGGACGGCAAGCAGGTCTGGCGGACCGTGACCGTCTACGACGCCGCTGGCGCCGTCCTCCACCAGACGACGTACTACTCGAGCTACGCGCGGATCACGGGCGTCACGCTCATCGGGGCGCCGGCCGCGGCCGCGGCCGCCGCGCCGACCCCGGAGCCGACGCCAGCCCCCTGACGCCTTCCACCCGACAGCAGGGAGACGGATGAACCAGTCGATCGATCCGGTCGCGACCCCCGAGGCCTACCGGCGGTCGCTCCTGGCGGCTTTGGGCGACGACGACCCAGTCGAGGCCCAGACCGCCGCCCCCGACCTGGTGCGCGGGCTGCTGGCCGAGGCCGGGGCACTGCTCACGACTCGCCCGGAACCCGCCGAGTGGTCCGTCCTCGAATGCATTGGCCACATCGCCGACTCCGAGCTCATCGCCTCGGTCCGATATCGCTGGATCCTCGCCGAGGATCAGCCGCCGCTGGTCGGGTACGACCAGGACCTGTGGGTCTCGGCCCTCGGTCATGGCCGGGACGAACCGGCGGTCCTCGTGGAGCTCTTCAGCGCACTGCGACGCTCGAACCTGGATCTCTGGTCGCGCCGATCGCTCGACGATCGGGCGCGCGTTGGAATCCACGCGGAGCGTGGTCCCGAGAGCTACGGCCTGACCTTCCGCCTGATGGCCGGTCATGACCGCGTGCATCTCGGGCAGGCGCGCAGGGCGCTCGACAAGGTCCGCGGTCGCTAGTCCCCGTGCGCATCACCGCCGTCCGCACCACGGTCGTCGGAACAGCGTGGCGCGACCTCGTCTTCGTCGAGCTCGAGACGGACGCCGGGCTGGTTGGCGTGGGCGAGGTCCGTCCCGTCAACAAGACCGACTCGTTCGTGGCGGTGGTCGAGGAGCTCGCCGGGCGATACGTGGTGGGGGAGGATCCCTTCGACACCGAGCGGCTGGCCTGGGCGATCGAACGGCTGGAGTTCGGGCGACCCAGCGAGCACACGCAGTCGGCGCTTGCCGCCTTCGACATCGCCTCGTGGGACCTGATCGGCCAGCAGCTCGGCGTTCCGGTCTGGAAGCTCCTCGGCGGCCGCTTCCGCGAGCGCGTGCCGGCGTACGCCAACGGCTGGTACCAGGCCGAATACGAGCCGGCGCGGATCGCCGAGCTCGCCGCGGCCGTCGCGGCGCGCGGGTACCGGGCGATGAAGCTCGATCCGTTCGCGGCGGCCATCGTCCGCCTCTCGGCCGCTGAGCGGCGCCGCTCGGTTGCCGTGGTCGCGGCGGTCCGCGAGGCGGTGGGTCCCGACATCGACCTGATGATCGACATGCACGGGCGCTTCTCGCCGGACACGGCGGCCCAGATGGCCGTGGCCCTCGAGCCGTTCGCGCCGCGCTGGATCGAAGAGCCGGTCGCGCCGGAGAACCCGGCTGCCCTCGCCCGCGTCCGCCGGGCCACGAACCTCTCGATCGCAACCGGCGAGCGGGTGCACACGATCTGGGATGCGGTCGGGTTCGTGGAGGGCGGAAACGTCGACATCATCCAGGCCGATCTGACCCATTTCGGCGGGTTCACCGGGATGCGCCGGCTGGCGGGCTGGACCGAGGCGCACTACCTGACCCTCGCGCCCCACAACGTGGGTGGGCCGGTCGCCACGGCCGCCAACGTCCAGTTCGCGGTCGCCACCCGAAACGTCGATATCGTGGAGCACTTCAACGATTTCGCCGATGCCTGGGTCGGCGAGCTGGTGGACGTGGCCCCCACGGTGGACCCGATCGACGGCTGCTTCGCCGTGCCGGAGCGTCCGGGTCTCGGCCTGCGCCTGGATCACGACGCGTGCGCCCGGCATCCGCGAACTGGTGCCCGGCTCCAGCTCTTCGCGGAGGGCTGGCAGAAGCGCGAGGGCGGTTGACGTGCGGATCGTCGTGACCGGCGCGTGCGGTCGGATCGGCCGGCATGTCGTGGCCGACCTGCTGGCGCACGACCACGAGGTCCACGCGGTCGATCGCAACGCGGCTCCCGGGGAGCTCGTCGGCAACGGCGCGACCTGGGTCCAGGCCGAGGTTCGCGATCCAGAGGCGATCGCCCGTCTCCTCGAGGGTGCCCGCGCCGAGGCGCTGATCCACCTCGCCGCCATTCCCTCCCCGCGGTTCGGGAGCCCGCTCGAGGTCTTCGCCACCAACACCCAGGCGACGTTCGCGGCGCTCGAGGCTGCCGGGCTGGCCGGCGTCCCGCGGGTCGCCATCGCCTCGAGCACGTCGGTGACCGGGCTGCCGTTCGCCTCACCTCCGGTCTCGCCGCGCTACGTGCCGGTCGACGAGGACCACCCGAACGTGGGCAACGATCCGTATGCGCTCTCGAAGGAGACCGACGAGGCGACGGCGCGGACGATGCACCGACGCCACGGCTACCAGGTCGTCGCGCTGCGGATCTCGAACACGGCTCCCATGGACGAGCAGCTCATCAAGGCCGAGGAGGTGGCCCGCGACCCCTCGGCGCTCGCCTGCGAGCTGTGGGCCTACCTGGACGTGCGCGACGGGGCCCGCGCCTTCGGCCTGGCGGTGGAACGCGAGCTCCCCGGCTGCCACGTCATCAACGTCATGGCGCCGGACACCTACTCAGCAGAACCGACGGCCGAGCTCCTCGCCCGCTATCACCCGACGACCGAGATCCGCCGCCCGATCGTGGGTCGCGAGGTGCCATTCGACCTGACCCGGTGCCGCGAGTTGCTGGGATTCAGCGCGCGCCATCTGCTGCCGCGCTGAGGCCCCGCGCACCGGACGCGACCGCAGGCTCCGGCCGCCCGCCGCGGCGGGCGAGCGCGGTGGCGAGTCGGTACACGAACAGGAAGGTCACGATCGCGACCGATCCCGCGTACATCCACCATGTCCAGGCGGCGCCGCTGTCCGTCCCGGCGAGCACGCCGTGCGCGGTCGCCCCGGCGAACGCGAGGAAGGTCAGCACGTGCAGCGCGCGCCATGCCCGCTGGCCGATCAGCCGGCGCGCGTAGAAGCTGGCCACGACGGCCGCGGTGACGTAGAACGTGAGCTGGCCGAGCGCGACCGCGATCGGCGCGTATGGCGCCAGGCCGGGCACCGCCATCTGCGGGAGCGAGAACGGCACGGTCGCGTCCAGGCCGAGCAACGCACCGTGGACGCCCGCGAGCCCGAGCCCGATCGCCGCGAGGTCCTGGTGGAGCGCGAACGAGATCGGCCGATGCGCGATCGCGTCCAGGAGCTTCGTCGAGAGCATCAGCCCATAGACGACCGATCCGGTCATCGCGAGGTAGGCGAGGAACGCGGCGATGCGCTCGAGGAGCCACGGGAGGCTCGATCGGTGGGCGTCCCACACGGCGGCCAGGTCGTGGACGACCGACGGCCCGGTCGCGCCGAGGACGATGCCGACCGCGATGGCGGCGAGGCCCCAGCGGGTCAGCCGGGTGCGGGGGTCGAATCCCTGGAACTTCATGCGATGAACTCCAGCCTCGCCGGTGTCACGAGGACAGCGCCGGTTTCGGTCACGAGCCATTGCCCGAGGACGTCCGGCCGGTCGAACCGACGCAGCGCCGCTTCCGAGCCCACGATCACCGCGGTCTTCGCGAATGCCTCCGCCGCTCGCGCTGTCCGCGCGATGACGGTGGCCTGGACGACGTCGGTCTCGGCTGGGCGACCGGTCCGCGGATCGATGAGGTGGTGGCGCAGGCGCCCGTCAGCGGACCACCGGTGGACCGACGTCCCGGACGTGGCGACCCCGAACCGGGTGACGCCCTCGCCGGACTGGCCGAGGTTCAGGACGGCGAGGAGTGCCCCGGGCTCTCGCGGGTCCGCGACCCCGACGGCCCAGCCATCCTCGTCGGCGACCCGGACGGCGATATCACCGTCGGCATCGACGACGGCCGAGATGCCGGGCAGGAGGTCGAGCGCCCGGTCGGCGAGCCAGCCCTTGGCGACGCCGTCGAGGTCGAATCGAAGGCCGGCGGGACGGTCCACCGTCGCGCCGCGCCCGTTCCGCGTGAGCGACCAGCGCCGGGAGGCCGGAAGGCCCGGCACCGCCTGCGGATCATCGCCCGGCGCGAGGCCGGATTCGGCGAGCAATCGCGCGTCGAGGAGCCCGATGTCGACGATCCCATCGCTGAGACTCTCCGCGCCGCGACCCCAGTCGAGCACCTCGGTCAGCGTCGGCCCGATCTCGACGTGCCGGGGCGGCGCCGCGTTCAGGCGCGACAGCTCGGACGCGGGGTCGAACCGCGTCAGCCGGCCGGCCCACGCGCCGATGCGGGCCAGGGTCATTGCGACGGCGCGCGCGGCCGCGTCGGGTGTCAATGCGCCGGCTGGCCGGGCATGGATGCTGACGCGCCCGCCCATCAGGTCCTCCGAGGCGGAGACCCAGCGCGCGCCGGATTCGCCGGTCTCGGACGGGGTCGGTGACTCGACCATCGCCATCATGGCTTGCCGGACTGGCGGGTGGTCGTCACGACGACGACCCTCGGGGTGGGCTTCGGTGCCGCGACGACCGCGGCCTGCGGCGGCGCCGTCTGGCCGGGCTGGAGCTGGACGTAACGGGTCACGTGCTTCACCGGGGGCGCGGCCGCGTCCGTGACGATCGTGGTCGTCGTGGCCGAACTCCCCGACGCGGGTGGAACGACCCCGGGCAGCATGCCCGTCGCGATCGCGCTCATGGATGCGAGGCCCACGAAACCGACCATCAGCCGGAGCGGGTTCGGGTCCGGACGCGATCGCGCGGGAGAAGGGGCCGGACGAGCAGGACGGGGCGCGCCGTCAGGCGCGGGGCGCGGCGCACGGGGCGCGCCGCCCGGCGCCGGGCGCGGCGGGCGCGCAGTCGGGAGGTCGCCCATCAATCGTTCCCGCTCTCGTGGTCCTCTCCCTCACCCGTGGTCGAGGCGGGGATCACGCGATGGACGGTGATCGTCGCCGGCTTCTGCGGGGCCGCCAGGTAGATCGTGTCGACCTGGACCTGCGGGGCGGTCTGGGCGCTCGCGGTCGCAGGCAGCTGCGGCGCGGCCGAGACGATCCCGGTCGATGGCCCGCTGCCCGGCGCGAACCCGGCGAGGGTGAGAGCGACGACGAGCGTGCCTGCCGTCGCGAGTGATGCAAGGAAGAGGCCGACGCGATGGATCATCGGATGGGAGCTCCGCTGCGATGGATGGGGTTCGCTCCTACTGTCGGCGGCGCCGATGGCCTCCCGCTGTGCCCAGGATGAGAAGTCCCCAACAAAGGCCGATTGTCCCTTCCCCTGCGGTGCGGTCTGGCGGCACGATGACGCCATGCGGATCCTGGTTGTCGAAGACGAGCCGAAGATGGCGGCGCTCATCCGTCGCGTCCTGGTCGCCGAGCGGCACGTCGTCGACGTGGCGCCCGACGGTGTCGCGGCGATCGCGCTGGCCGAACGTGGCCCGCACGACGTCATCGTCCTGGACCGGATGCTGCCGGACCTCGACGGCGTCGCCGTCCTGCGCCTCCTGCGCGCCAACGGGACGACGGCCCCGGTCCTGATGCTGACGGCCCTCGGCTCGATCGACGATCGAGTCGGTGGCCTCGACGCGGGTGCCGATGACTACCTGGCCAAGCCCTTTGCCTTCTCCGAGCTTCTCGCGCGGATCCGGGCGCTCGGCCGCCGCGCGCCGGTGCCGGCCTCGACGGCGCTCGCGGCAGGCGACCTCGGGCTCGACGAGCTCCGCCATGCGGTCCAGGTCGGCGACCGCTCCGTCGAGCTGTCGGCACGCGAGTTCGCCCTGCTCGGCTACCTGATCCGCCACGCCGGCCAGGTCCTGACCCGTCAGCAGATCCTCGACGCGGTCTGGGGCGCCGAGCCCGACGTCTATTCGAACGTCGTCGACCTCTACGTCCACTACCTCCGACGGAAGCTCGGCGAGCTCGGTCGAGCGGATCGGCTGCGAACCGTCCGAGGGGTCGGGTACACCCTCCGGACGGACTCCTGAACGTGGCGAGCCCGACCGACCAGCTCATCGCGTCGACCAGGCGGCGATCATTTGCGACGACACTCGCGCTGCTCGTCCTGCTCGTCGTGGGGATCGGGGCCGCGACCGCGGTCGTCGGCCTCCAGGCGCTCGACACCGACGTGGATCAGGCCCTTCGCTCCTCGATCGCCGCCGCGGTAGCCGGTCTCGACGGCGAGATCCCGAAGGCGAGTGACGGCGAGACTGACGAGGGCGTGCCCGCGGCGGCGGATACGTTCGTGCTCGTGCTCGACCGGAGCGGCTCGGTCGTCTCGAACCCGTCACGGATTCGGCTGGGCGGTCTGCCCGACCGGTCGGCGCTGCCGTCGGCCTCCGGCGAGGACCTCCGGACGATCAGCGCCGATGGGCTGCGCATCAGGCTCCTGACCATGCCGGTGGTCCACGACGGCAAGCTCGTCGGCTACGTCCAGGGCGGGTTCGCCCTGACCCTGCACGATCGCCAGTCGGCGAGCCTGGTTGCGTCGATCGCGGCGGTCGGCGTCGCCGGGCTGGTCGTCGCCGCGCTCGTGGCCCTGCTCCTGACCGGCCGCTCGCTCGTCCCGATCCGGCGGACGTTCGAGGCCCAGGGCCGGTTCGTCGCCGACGCGTCGCACGAGCTGCGAACACCGGCGGCGCTCATCCGGGCGAACGCGGAGGTCCTCGACCGCGAGGCGCTCGTCACGGAGGAGGGCCAGCCGCTGCTCGGGGACATCATTGGCGAGGCGGACCGGCTTGCGTCGCTCGTCGAGGAGCTCCTCGCCCTCGCGACGTGGGACGCGACCGGGCTCGTCCTCGATCGCACCTCCGTAGACATCGCGGAGCTCGTGCGCGACACGCTCCGTGGGGCGAGCGCGCTCGCCGCCGAGCATGAGGTGACCCTCCTGGCCGACGCGCCCTCGCCGACGTTCGCCCAGGCAGACCGCGCGCGCCTCGTCCAGGTCCTGCTCGTCCTGGTCGACAACGCCATCAGTCACGCCCCAGCGGGCACGACGGTGACGGCCTCCGTGCGCGAGACCGAGCACACGGTCGACCTCACCGTCGAGGACGAGGGCCCGGGGGTGCCGGTCGAGGAGCGGGAGGCGATCTTCGAGCCGTTCTCGAGCGGTTCGGCGGGACGGCGCAAGCGTCGAGGCGGAACCGGTCTCGGTCTGGCGATCGCACGGCGGATCGTCCTCGCTCACGGCGGGACGATCGGGGTGGGCGCGGCGCGCCAGGGCGGGGCGAGGTTCACGGTGTCGCTTCCGGCGAGCACGACGGGCGGGTAGGGGGCCGGGCAAAGCCCGCGTCGATCGCGCGCCTGGCGCCCGGCCCACCCGCCCCGGGCCCTGTCGCCTCGATGAGCGAATCCACATCGGCGCCACATGGCCACCACACGACCGAACCGGATCATCCCTGTCGTGCAGCGCCGCCGGGCGCAGCCGCCAACCGAGGTGAACCGTCATGGCCTACGTCATCGCGGCGCCGTGCGTCGACCACACCGACCAGTCCTGCGTCCAGGTCTGCCCGGTGGACTGCATCTACGGCGACCTGTCCATCGATCGGAAGCTCCACATCGACCCGGACGCGTGCATCGACTGTGGCTCGTGCGAGAGCGCCTGCCCGAACGACGCGATCATGCGGTCGGAACGTTTGCCGGCCGCCTGGACCGACTTCGCGTGGGTCGACGCGACGTGGTTCTCGGACCCCGACGCGGCCCGCGCGGTCGTCGACGAGCTCGTCCCGGCCGCTTGACCATGGCCCTCCAGGTCGCATTGCTGGAGTCTCCTGGCGGGGGCGTGACGACACGCGTTACGCCCCTCGCGCGACGCCCGGCCGGGCTCGAGACCAACGCGACGCTCATCGAGCGCGAGGACGTCACCCCCACGATCGTGAGGCTGCGCTTCCGTACGGAGGCTGCCGTTCCCGCCTTCCGGGCCGGCCAGTACTTCGCGATCGGCATCCCCGTCGACGGCCGGTGGACCCAGCGCCCCTACTCGACGGCGTCAACCCCCGGCGAGCGAGAGGACCCGGAGTTCCTCATCCGCCTCGTGCCGACCGGTTCGCTCACGCCGCGCCTGTGGCGGCTGCGGCCCGGCGCCCGGGTTCGGATCGGGCCGCCCAAGGGGCGGTTCACCCTCGACGCCGGCGATCGGAGGCGGCACGTCTTCCTCGCGACGGGGACCGGCATCGCCCCATTGCTGTCGATGCTCGGCTCCCTGCTCCACGGGAGCCATGGCGGCGCCGCCGGTCGCGATCGCGCCCTCCCGCCGATTGTCGTCCACGGGGTCGCGAGGGTCCCCGAGCTCGCCTACCGGGAGCGCCTCGAGCGCCTCGCGACCGGGGGCGCCATCCGCTACGTGCCCGCGATCTCGCGCCCCGACGACCCGGCCAACCGGGGCTGGCTCGGCGATACCGGCCGCCTCGACGGCCTTGCCGGCCGGATCGCCGAGCAGGAGTCGCTCGATCCCGCCGCGACGGTCGTCTACCTCTGCGGCAACCCGGCCATGATCGCGACCGTCGAACCGCGGCTCGCGGCGCTCGGGATCCCGCCGTCGGCGATCCGGGCCGAACAGTACTGGACGCCGGCCGACCGGGCGCCAGCCTCCGATCGAGACCCGGGCCAAACGGACCCGTCGGGACCGCCACCCAGCCCTTGCGCGATTCCGCTCGGTGCGCGAGGGTGAGCCCATGGGCCGCGTATCGTGGCCCGGCCACCAGCCGCCGCACATCCTGCCGCCGACCCGCACGCAATCGAGGCCTTCCGATGTCCGCCCTCTCGTCCGCTCGAACCTCCACCCTCGCTCCGGATCCATCGTCCGACTTCCTCCACGTCGAGCGACATCCGCTGGACCCGTTCTTCCATCCGCGATCGATCGCGGTCATCGGCGCGACGGAGAAGGAAGGATCGGTCGGCCGGACGATCCTGTGGAACCTGCTCTCCTCCCCGTTCGGCGGCACGGTCTACCCCGTGAACCCGACTCGTCCGGCGATCCTCGGCGTCAAGGCCTACGCCTCGATCGCCGCGATCGGCGAGCCGGTCGACCTGGCGGTGATCGTCACGCCCGCGAAGTCGGCCCCGGGCCTCATGGAGGAGTGCGGCCAGGCGGGCGTTCGGGGCGTGGTCATCATCAGCGCGGGGTTCAAGGAGATCGGCCCCGAGGGCGTGGAGCTCGAGCGCCAGGTCCTGCAGACGGCGCGGCGCTTCGGGATCCGGGTCATCGGTCCGAACTGCCTGGGCATCATGAACCCGGTCGGCGCGATGAACGCCACGTTCGCGGTCGGCATCGCCAAGCCGGGGCGCGTCGGCTTCATCTCGCAGTCCGGAGCCCTGCTGACGGCGATCCTCGACTGGGCGGCCATGGAGAACGTCGGCTTCAGCTCGATCGTCTCGCTCGGCTCGATGCTCGACGTCGGCTGGGGCGACGTCATCGACTACCTCGGCGACGACCCGCACACCGATTCGATCGTGATCTACATGGAGACGATCGGCGATGCGCGGGCCT